>JAIFKM010000074.1 GCA_020049575.1 Desulfobulbaceae bacterium | reverse complement strand
CGGCGGCGGCGGTATTGGCCTGGATGACCTGGTCGACCTGGGCCAGACCCTCGTTGGTCTGGTTGATGCCCTGGGATTGTTCGTTCGAGGCATGGGAGATCTCGGCGATGATGTCGGTGACCTTGCTGACACCTTCGACTATCTTGGCTAGCGAGGCGGAGGTCAAATCGGCCATCTCGGTACCGCGCTGGGTCTTCTGCACCGAACCCTCGATCAGTTCGCTGGTCTCGCGGGCCGCTTTGGCGCTTCTGGCCGCAAGATTGCGCACCTCTTCGGCGACCACCGCAAAGCCCTTGCCGTGCTGTCCGGCCCTGGCCGCCTCGACTGCGGCGTTCAGCGCCAGCAGGTTGGTCTGGAAGGCGATCTCGTCGATGACCTTGATGATCTTGGAGATATTGCGGCCGGATTCGCTGATGTCGGTCATCGCCTGCAGCATGCCCTGCATTTGCTGGTTGCCGGATTCGGCGTCATTCTTGGCAAGCGCTGCCAGACGGCTGGCCTCGAGGGCGTTTTCGGCGTTGGTCTTGGTCTGCGAGGCGATCTCGGTCATAGAACTGCTGATCTCCTCGATCGAGGCGGCCTGCTCGGTGGCCCCCTGGGACAGGGACTGGCTGGTGGAAGAGACCTGATCCGAACCCGAAGCGATCTGACTGGTGGCAAGCGAAATCTCGCTGACGATTCGGGTCAGATCTTCGAAGGTCTTGGCCAGTGAGTTGCCGATAACATCTTGGTCATCATGCGGAGTAGGGGTGAAGGTCAGGTCTCCGACCGCCAGCTTTTCAAGTCCCGTGACCATTTCGGCCTGCATGTGGTCGGCGAACTTGTCCATGGTCGTGGCCATCTGACCGATCTCATCCTGGCTGTCGAGTTTGAGTCGCATGCTGAGACGGCCCTTGCCGATCTCTTCGATCATCTTCACAACTTTTGCTACCGGCACGGTGATGCCGCGGGTGATTATGATGGCCAGGACCAGGCCGATGACAATGGCGATGATGCAGGTGGTGGTGATCAGGGTCACTGCCGCCGAGATCTGATGCTGCATCTTGGCCTTCTGGTCAGCCAGGGCCTCGGTACAACTCTTCTGGGCGTTGCGGGCTACCTCGATCATTTTCTTCTCCGCCTCTTTCTGCTTGTCCATCAAGGCGGCATATTCTTTGTCGAACTTGTCGTCATAGGCACTGGCAGCGGCAAAAATGGCCTCGACCTGGTCGATATTGTTCTGCTGGCTGAAACGGCCTTTAAGGTTGGTAGCGATTTCCTTCAGGGCCATGAGGCTGGCGTCCTGTTTCTCCTTCCACTCCTTGGCGCCATTGGAAATGATATATTCCTTCTCATTTTTCCGAGCATCTATCAGCAACATGACCATCTTGTCGGCATCGCCGATCTTCTGCACTCGGTCCGTGACTTTGGCCTCTCCTTCTTTTTGGATTTTTTCGATCTCGGAGCCTAAAATCGGGTCGGTTGTCGTCTTGATATACTCGGCCATTTTGTCTGCAGCTTCTTTCTGGGCAAGGCCGAGTTTTTCTTTCTGATCTTTTGCCAATTTGTCGACTACTTCTAGTGCTTTAGCGCCGATACCCCGAATTTCATCCATCACGACGTCACGTTGCTTGTTCATATCGACATACTCGAGAAAGGCTGCCTGATAGACCTTTGCGTCGTTTTCGATGGCCGTCATCTGGTCCTTGTTGGCCTGATCGGTGAATGTTGCGCTGGTGCTTTTGACCTGCTCAAGCAGTTTGGCGGCGTTTTCTGCCTGCTTTTTAAGGGACTCTTCGTCCTTTCTGAGCATGTAGTTTTTTTCCTGCTGACGGGTGTCGAGGATGAGCTGGACGATGGCGTTGACATCCCCCATTTTTTCCGCCCGATCGGCGACACCGCTCATGGCTCGGTAGCCGATGAATCCGACGATGACCATGATGAGGAGTACAAGCAGAAATGAACCCAGAAGTTTTGTTGTCAGTTTCAGTTTGTTCAGCATGATCTTTCTCCGCAGTCGTCGGTTCTTCGCCGTAGATTTTTTTTCGAGTTCTCAGTTTTTTAAGTGCCGGGTCATCCTGCCTGAATCTCGGCAGGATGACCCGGTGAGTGAATACCTAATATTTGCCAAACTCACTGTCATCAAGGGCGATGACAGCGGCGGGGTTATTGGCACCGGCTGACTGCCGCCCGGTATCACCCCATCCCCCCTGAGAGCTGGAACTGGCGGCGATGCGCGGCGCTGAAGGCCGTTTGGCTCTTGACGGCTGGGCCGTGTTCATGCCCTGCTGACCTTTGATCTTGAACTGAGACACCAGGTGGCGCATATGGTCGGCCTGGGAAGACAGCTCTTCGGCTGCGGCAGCACCTTCCTCGGCCGCGGCAGTGTTGGCCTGGATGACCTGATCGACCTGGGCCAGGCCTTCATTGGTCTGGTTGATGCCCTGGGACTGCTCGTTCGAGGCATGGGCGATCTCGTTGATGATATCGGTGACCTTGCCGACGCCATCAACGATCTTGGCGAGCGAGGCCGAGGTCAGATCGGCCATCTGGGTGCCGCGCTCGGTCTTCTGCACCGAACCCTCTATAAGCTCGGAGGTTTCGCGGGCCGCCTTGGCGCTTCTGGCTGCAAGATTGCGCACCTCTTCGGCGACTACGGCAAAGCCCTTGCCATGTTGTCCGGCGCGGGCGGCCTCAACTGCGGCGTTGAGGGCCAGCAGGTTGGTCTGGAAGGCGATCTCATCGATAACCTTGATGATCTTCGAGATATTGCGGCCAGACTCATTGATCTCGGCCATGGCCTGGAGCATACCCTTCATCTGCTCGTTGCCGCCTTCGGCGTCAGTCTTGGCTGCTGCCGCCAGACGACTGGCCTCAGCGGCGTTTTCAGCGTTGGTCTTGGTCTGCGAGGCGATCTCGGTCATTGAGCTAGAGATTTCCTCGATCGAGGCGGCCTGCTCAGTCGCGCCCTGTGACAATGACTGGCTGGTGGAGGAAACCTGGTCGGAGCCCGAGGCAATCTGGCCGGTGGCCATCGATATCTCGCTGATCAGGCTGTTGAGGTTTTCGGACATGGTGTGGAAGGCATTGCCGAGGACATCTTCCTTGGAGTTCACTTTGATGTCTCTGGTCAGGTCGCCGGAGGCGATGGTCTGGGCGACCGCCGCCCGTTCCTTGAGAACCTCGGTCATTTCCTGCATGGCGGCATAGAGGCCGGTGGCCTTCTTGGCGGTGTTGAAGTTGATTGCCAGGTCACCCTTGGCGATGGTGTTGGCGATCTCGGCCATGGCGGCAGGCTCGCCACCCAGCGGGGTGGTGATGCGTTTGGCGGTAAAGAGGGCCAGGCCGATACCGGCCAGCAGGGCGATGGCCGAGACTATCAGGATCATGCGTACGGTCTTTTCATTGTTCGCCTGAAGCTTTGGTCCCAGTTCATCCTGATCCTTCATATAGGTCAGCTTGATATCCTCTGTGACTTTGGCAACTTCCGGTCCAAGCTTATCGACTGTTCCAGTGACAATGTCATTGCGGCTGGTGATGATTTTCACCAGATTGTTGAAAGCGGCTATGTAAGCAATTCCTTGTTCTTTAGACTTGGCGCAGTGAGCCAGACGGGTTGGATCTTGGAGGCTGCTTTCAAGTTTGGCGATTTCCTCGGCAAAAGTGGCGTATTCACTTTGCACCCTGTCAGCATCTGCGGTGGCGTTTGACTCGATATATTTCCAGACGTAGAGACGGGAGAGCATCATGTTTCTCAAAGCTATTCCGGCGCCAAATGCCGCTGCTGTATCCTGATCCTTGTTGGCTGAAAGCATGACGTCCGAAAGGTTCTTTTCCATTTCGACGCCAACCTTGGGAAGAATCTCATTCACTAGATGGTCGCGTTCCTTGCTCAAGGAGAAGACCTGCTGCATGGCCTTGTCATAATCAACCATGATCTTGGCAGCCTGATCTATCATCGCCTTTCGTTCGGGATTTTTGATCATCCCTTGAGCTTCAGCGGTGAATTCGTTGACCTTGCCTAATGACTCGGTATATTGCTGTTTTACCTGATCACTGCCGGTTCTGATGAATTCTCTGACATTCATCCGCACCGTCAGCATATTGGCCTGGACGCGGCCCATCAGGTTGGTTTGTTTGGCGATCCGACGATATTCACTGAAACCGTCTGCGGCGGTGCCCATCGACATATAGGAAAATGTTGAAATAGTCATGAGCAGGACGAGAATCAGGCCGAAACCGAGACCGATAAGGGTTGCGACTTTAGTATTTTTTAACATATTGTTTCTCCTTACAATTTTGATTGAGAACTTTTTTCTTTCGAGATCTATGTCGCACTTCACGAAAGGTTGTATTGATACATTTGGCCTCGGTTATTCAACTTCCATGACAGCATCGAGGTCCTCTTCCTTGATCAGGGCCTCGACATTCAAGAGGATCTTGACCGAATCCCCGGACTTACCCATGCCCTTGATGAAGGCATTGCCCTTGCCCTGGCCGCCCATCGGCGGCGGTTCGACCTGATCGGCCGGGATGTCTGCCACCTCGCTGACCTCGTCGACCACCAGGCCGACCGTGGTGCCGGTGATGTCGACGACGATGATGCAGGTGCGCTCGTCGTACTCGCGCTGGTCCATGCGGAAGCGGGTGCGCACATCCATGACAGGAATGACCTTGCCGCGCAGGTTGATGACTCCGCGGATATAGTCGGGCATCTCCGGGATGTTGGTGATCTTTTGAATGCCAATAATCTCTGTGACAAAGGCAATTTCAACGCCGTACACCTCGTTTGCCAGGAAAAAAGTCAGATACTTGTTGGCCATATCTTCGTTGATTTCCTGGTTTTCCCTGTCGTGTCCGACATTCTGCTCCTGGTTTGCCATGGTGTTCCTCCTGATGTGTTTGTCAGACTCTCACGTGTATTTGACATGTGCCGCTGCAGCATGTCCCGTGTGTTAAAAAAATGATCAGCGGGCGGACATCCGTCCGAGGACATGAAGAACTTCATCCATGTCGTTGTCTGTAAAAGTTAAAAAACGAGGCATCAGCAGATGGCCTCTGGTGACGGTTTCTTCGGCACTGTCCGGCAGAATCAGAATGAGCCGAAAGTCCTGCAGCAGTTCCTTCATCTTCAGCAGGTGATCGAGCTGCTCTCTCTGGTTGGGGATGAGAATCAGCACATCGCCGCTGTGCATGTCATAATCCAGGAAGACACTGGCGGGGAAATGATCTGGGAGGGGAATAATTCGCCATGTGTCGAGGATGCCGTCGATTATCTCGAGCAGCTTCCCTGCATAGCCGGGATTGCCGGCAGCATAGAAATATATGTTCATAGGTGCAGTGAGTATCATGTTGAGTGAAAGGTCAGTTGCTGTCCACAGGCAGTAGTGCATTTTGCATACCTGCATTAAAAAAACTGTAAAATATATATAATATCAGTATCATAGATTTATGATTGAGGGAGTTTTGCTGTTGATTCGGCATAAGCAGATGTCTACAAAATGAGACGAGTCTACTTTTGTAGACTGGAGGCTCGGCGACGTAAGAGATGAGATGGTTGTGATGGATTTGCTTAACTACTTGTAAATATGTATAAAGAATGAATATGCTTGTAGTCTTGCCAGACGATAATTATAGTGGCCGAAACAGATGGGGCGTTCGTTGTCGAGACGCTTTTTTACAGTAGAGACCTCTTTCAGGCAGATAATGGACCACACTCCGACATTCGATACACTGCTCCAGTCCTGTACCGTTCTCTTTGGGAATGAGCTTGATATTTCAAAAGAATTTCTCGATTATCTGCAGATATCCGGGGTGAAAAAGGCTTTTCGGCAAAAGGCCAAGGAGACCCATCCGGATCGTGCCTGCTATTTTCCCGAGGATATCCGGAACACAGCTCCCGATCGTTTTCACTGTGTCCGCGAATCGTATGAAAACCTGAAAGAATTCATTCGAAATCGGGATGATAGTTCTTCGAGCCTGGCGCAATCGCCCCTCGTTGCAGAGACATACGGCTGGCAAGGGAGTGAGGGGAGGTCGACAGCATTCAATGCAGCGTCACACTCCACCGCTGATACCTGTTCAGGCTATGAGCAGTTTGAGTTGCAATGGGATCACCGGAGTTTCCCTTCCCGAAAATTGATGTTAGGTGACTTCCTCTACTTCGCCGGAATTGTTGAATGGCAGGAGATCATCCGCGCCCTGGTCTGGCAGAAGGCCAGCAGACCGCGCTTCGGCGATCTCGGCTGTAGCCTCGGCATGTTGCAACACAAGGATATTCAACGGATATTTAAGTTTCAGCGACCTGGTAGGCTTTTTGGCGAAGTTGCCGTGCAACTCGGTCTTCTCGACAAACAGCAGCGAGATCGACTGGTCTTCTACCAGAAGTGCAAACAGCAGCGGATCGGCCAGTATTTTGTCGACAAAAGATTTTTTTCAAGTAATGATTTGTTGATGTTTGTCAATATGTTACGCAATCATAATGCCTTTTATCCGAACCAGTTCTGAATCTTTTTTCTCTCTTTTGCTCGCCCCTCGATCCTGCCGAATTTCTTTCCCGCCACAGCCGTCCGATTCTGTCCAGACAATGCCCTGTACACGTCAGTCTACAAAATGAGACTGAGTCTACTTTTGTAGACTGCGGGTCGGGTGGAGATATTTCTTCAGAAGGGTCTCTTCGGTAGCTCTGACGCTGTCAGGAATGACCTAATACTGGTATGTTATGCTCGATGAGAGAAAAAACGGGAGGGAAAGGCCTTCTTTGCTTGAGACCGCTGTCAAATATCAGCGCCCGGTGGCGAAATGGGTTGTATGGATTAAGTATTTGTAAATAAATGAATAAATAAATTTATACGAGGGTTTGGGGTATCAGGTACGCGAAATGCAATATGTTTTTTCGGACAGATCGAAACAATTTGGCCGATCAGCACAGACAGGGTGCGTTGGCGCATGAGCGCCTGAAACCATAAAAAGTTACGCAAGGGGTTGAGATGAGTCCTGAAATATCCGCTGAAGACATTGAAATCCTCCAAGATTTTATTGAAGAAAGCAGTGACATGATTGAGCAGCTTGAGCCGATCATCATTGAACTGGGGCGGATATCCCGGTCGGCCGATGACTGGCTTGAGACGATGAATGCCATCTTCCGGCTCTTCCACTCGATGAAGGGCAGCGCCGGGTTCCTCGAACTGACCAATATCCAGGGAGTGGCCCACTCGGCCGAGAACCTGCTTGATCTGGTGCGTTCCGACAAAATCACCCTGGAGCAGGAGCATGTCAACCTGCTCTGCCAGGCCTGCGATTTTGCCAAGGCGGCGCTTGAGGCTGTAGGGCAGGAGTATACCGATCAGGGTATGGAGCAGGAGGCAAAGGTTATTTCCGAAGACCTGCGCGAAGCTATTGAACGGGCCCTTGCTGGACCGGGGGAGACACTGCCGGAAGCTTCCGTACAGGCAGAGGAGGAAGACGCCGATGGCGGCGAGATGTCCTATGAGATGATCATCACTCCTGAAATGAAGGATACCTTCTGCAAGGAGGCCGAGGAACTGATCGAAAAGATCGAGCAGGGATTCCTGGCCTGGGAAAATGTCAGCCAGGGGCCTGAGATGCTGGCCGAACTGTTCCGCAATATGCACAGTCTGAAGGGCAACTGCGGTTTTCTCGGCTACAAGGATCTGGAGATCCTCTCGCATCGGGTGGAGACCGTGCTGGCCGGCGTGAAAGATGGCGAGAGCCTGGTCGGGGAAAAACCCGAAGGAGTGTTTCTGCAGATCGTTGATGTCCTGCGTGACTCCATTGCCTCCATAGTCGACGGCGGCAGCGGCGCAATCTCTGGACTGGCCGGCTACATAAAACTGCTGCAGGATGTCACCCATCGGCCGCTGGGCCAGATTCTGGTTGATGAGGGCATCGTTACCGAGGAGCACGTCCAGGAGGCCATCAGTCAGCAGGAGAGCGATCGCGAAAGCGGCGTTTTGCCAAAAACCATCGGCGAGGAACTGATTGACATGGGTGTCGTTGCCCCGTCTGAAGTGGCAACGGCTCTTGTCCGCCAGAAAGAGCGTACGCGGTCGCCGGTTGATGATACCGCCGCCAAGTCCAATGCCGGCAAGAAGAAGGCGGTGGTCCGGCAGGACATCCGGGTTGATCTCGACAAACTCGACAGCCTCATCAATCTGATCGGTGAGATGGTCATCGCCGAGAATATGCTGATCCACAATCCCGATCTGATCGGTCTGGAAATGGAGAACTTCAACAAGGCCGCCCAGCAGATGCGCAAGCTGGTGAAGGAGCTGCAGGAGATGGCCATGCAGATCCGGATGATCCCGGTTTCTGGGTTGTTCCGCAAGATGATCCGTCTGGTCCATGATCTCTCGGCCAAGTCAGGCAAGAAGGTCGATTTGCAGCTGATCGGCGAGGAAACAGAACTCGATAAGACGGTTATCGAGACGATCACCGACCCGCTCGTCCATATTCTTCGAAATTCGCTTGATCATGGCCTGGAACCGCCGGACGAGCGTTTGCGCACCGGCAAGGACCAGACTGGCCAGCTCATGCTGTCGGCCCGCCATGAAGAGGGTGAGATCTGGATCACCATCAGCGATGATGGCCGGGGCCTGAACCGCGAGAAGATCATCGCCAAGGCCATCTCCAGCGGTCTGATCGACGGCGATGGTTCGGATTTGTCGGATGAAAAGGTCTTCCGGATGATCTTTCAGGCAGGGTTGTCGACGGCTGAAAAGATCACCGATATCTCCGGCCGCGGCGTTGGTATGGATGTCGTCAAGCAGAACCTGGCCAAGATCCGCGGCAAGGTCGATGTCCACAGCAAACTCGGCGAGGGTACCCGGGTCGACCTGCGGATTCCGCTGACCCTGGCCATCATCGACGGCATGCTGGTGCGGGTCGGCCAGGAAAAATGCATCGTACCGATCCTGGCCATCAAGGAATCCTTCCGGCCGGAGCCCAAGGACATCACCCTGACGCCGAATCGAGACGAACTGATCCGGGTGCGGGAATCCTTCTATCCTACCCTGCGCCTGCACAAGGTCCTCGGCAAGGAACCGGACAGCACCCGTCTCGTGGACGGCATCCTGATCGTGCTGGAAAATCACGGTACGACTATCTGCCTGTTTGTCGATGAGATACTCGGCCAGCAGCAGACTGTCATCAAGGGATTGTCGGATTATATCGGCAACCCGGCCGGCATCGCCGGTTGCACCATCCTCGGCAATGGCGATGTCTGCCTGATCCTCGATGTTGGCGGTCTGGTGGAGCTTTCTGAACGTGCTGTCCAATAGATTAGGGCCTTGACGATGACGAACGGACCCGCCATGCAGAACTTTCAGCTACCGGGAGAACAGACGGTCAGCCTGATGGCCATCTCCGACAAGGAGTTTGACCTGATGCGCGGATTGATATACCAGAAATTCGGTATAAACCTGTCCGATGAGAAGAAATCCCTGCTGGTCGGCCGCCTGCAGAAGATCCTGCGGACGGAGGGCTTCCAGAGCTTTGATCAGTATTACGAAAACCTGTTGAACGACAAGAGCGGCAGGGCAATAAGCAAGCTGATCGACAATATTTCCACCAATCATACCTATTTCAACAGGGAAAAGGCCCACTTCGAGTATTTCAGGGACCATGCCCTGCCGGATGTGCTGACCCGGCTGAAGCGGGAGAAGAGCACTGACCTGCGGATCTGGTGCGCCGGCTGTTCGAGCGGCGAGGAACCCTACATGCTGTTGATGCTGATGCAGGAGGTCATGGGCGAGGAGTACCGCCACTTCAATGCCGGCATTCTGGCCACCGATATCTCGGACCGTATCCTCAATACCGCCAAACAGGGGATCTACCCGGTGGAGCGGATCGAGGCCCTGTCGGATCAGCAGAAACGCAGACATTTCAGCCGTTGCGGCCCCGAGCATGTGCAGGTCAGCGAGGAGATCCGTCGTGAGGCCGTTTTCAGGCGATTCAATCTGATGAACGACCGGTTTCCCTTTAAAAAACAGTTCCATATTATCTTCTGCAGAAACGTGATGATTTACTTTGACAGGGAGACGCGGGATGCCCTGGTAAGGAGGTTCCATGCGGCCACCGAACAGGGCGGATATTTGTTTATTGGTCATTCGGAGACGCTTGGCCGGGAACAGCCGCTGTATGAATATATTATCCCCGCAGCCTATCGGAAAAGATAAGTTATGAAAAAAATACGGGTTCTGGTGATTGATGATTCCGCTCTGGTGCGCAACATCCTGGCCGAAGGGCTGAATCGTTCGCCAAAAATCGAGGTTGTCGGTACGGCTCCGGACCCTTTTATCGCCCGGGACAAAATTGTCCAACTGCAACCCGATGTCCTGACTCTTGACGTCGAGATGCCGCGCATGGATGGCGTTGAATTCCTGCGCCGTTTGATGCCGCAGTATCCGCTGCCGGTGATCATGGTGAGCTCTTTGACGGTGCGGGGCAAGCAGGTGACGCTTGATGCCCTCAACGCCGGGGCCATTGACTTTGTCAGCAAACCGACCTCGAATATGCAGCAGGGCCTCGCGGTCATGATGAACGAGCTTATCGCCAAGGTGGAGATGGCCTCACGGGCTAATGTTTCCCATTGGAAGGAAAGCAACCGGGCAGGGCTGGCCGAGAAGATCCGTCGGACTTCCGCCACGGCGCTGAACGAAACGACCGACAAGATTGTTGCCATTGGTGCCTCGACAGGCGGAGTGGAGGCGATCAATCGGGTGGTGAAGGGATTCCCGCCGTCGATGCCGGGGGTGGTCATCGTTCAGCATATGCCGGCCGGTTTCACCGCCATGTTCAGCGAACGGTTGAACCAGATCTCCGTCCTGAAGGTCAAAGAGGCGGCGCATGGAGACCGGGTGATGAATGGCACGGTGCTGATCGCGCCGGGTGACAAGCACATGCGGATCGTCAGGTCCGGCGGAATTTATACCGTTATGCTCGAAATGGGAGAGAAGGTCAGCGGCCACCGGCCTTCGGTCGATGTCATGTTCAATTCGGTGGCCCAGAGTGCCGGTCGCAACGCTGTGGCGGCCATCCTTACCGGCATGGGTGCGGACGGGGCAGATGGTATGGTCGCTATGCGCCAGGCCGGGGCCAGGACAGTGGCCCAGGACGAACACTCTTCGGTGGTCTTCGGTATGCCCAGAGTGGCATATGAACGCGGTGGCGCAGAACGTCTGGCACCGCTCGAGAATATTGCGGCGACACTCATAGGCTACCTGACTGGAGGGGTGTGATGGCTGAAATAGTCCTTGGCATAGGCGGCATCGGCGCCACCAACACAATGGGCTCGTCCCTCAAGACCTACGCCCTCGGTTCCTGCATCGCCGTGGTCATCCTCGATCCCCAGACCAGGACGGTCGGCATGGTGCATGTGGCCCTGCCCGACTCATCGATCAAACCCGAGAAGGTGGCAACCCTGCCGGGTTATTTTGTCGATACCGGTATTCCGGCTCTCTTTGAACAGATGCGCAGATGCGGCACCAAGGGACCGAAAGGGCTGATCGTCAAACTGGCGGGAGGGGCGCAGATAATGGACCAGAACAATACTTTCAATATTGGCAAGCGCAACGCCCTGGCAGCCAAGAAAATTCTATGGGGATTCGGGCTGGCACCAGTGGCCGAAGATCTGGGCGATAATTTCAGCCGCACTGTCACCCTGGCAGCCGATAGCGGCATCATGACCCTGTCGTCACCGGGCAGGCCAAATTGGCATATTTAGGGGCCGTTAAGAAATAACCCATACTATTTTTACCATTTCTTTACGGCCCCTTATGCCGTTCATAAAATTGAAACGGATTACTTAATGTTAAAGGATGGCTTAGGAAGCGGTATGAAAGAACTCATCCATGCTTCGTGCTTCACTTCGATCAGAGATGCCGGCCATGGCCTGTTTCCAGTTCTGTTATGCTGCAGCAACGGCCTCAACAATTTATCCGCGATGTCCTGATATGGAAAAGAAAACCCTCGATAAAGAAGTTCTGGCGGCAGTGCAGCGCATCCCGCTGCTCTCCTTAGCGGCGGCGCGCATCCTTGAACTGACGGCCCGGGCCGATCATACCCTTACCGATGTCATGGATGTTGCCAGAAACGATGCCGCCCTGACCGCAAGGCTCCTGAAGATTGTCAATTCACCGGTCTACGGCCTGCTTGAACCGGCAACCTCCCTTGAGCGGGCGATATCCTACCTCGGCGAAAATCTGGTGGTCAGCCTTGTCCTCGAAGATACCATCGGCAGTTATATGAACAAACCGCTCCAGGGCTATGGCAGCGCCAGTGGCGATCTGTGGAAGCACGATCTTCGGACCGCCATCGCCGCCAAGGAAGTCGCCCTGCTCAACCGCGACCGATGCCCGCCCGATGTGGCCTTTACCGGCGGTCTGCTGCATGATATCGGCAAGTCCATCCTCTCGGAATTCCTGAAAGAACGGTATCAGGAAATCCTGGCCGAACTGGCCCGAAAAGAAGTGAAGGATTATGTCGGCGGGGAACGGGAGCTGATCGGCATCGATCATGCCCGGGTGGGGTATGAACTGGCGAGGAACTGGGGGCTGCCCGAGGTCATGCAGATGGTTATCCGGTACCACCATGAACCGTCGCTGGCTCCAGAAGATCTCAAGACGGTGGTCTATGCCGTGCATCTCGGCGATATCATTGCCATGATGGGGGGATACGGCACGGGTACGGACAACCTGTTCTACCGACTGGATCAGAGATATACCGATTATCTGGTGGTTGGACCGGATCAGATGGGAATGCTGATGCTGAGTGTCGAAGAAAAATTCAATGAGACCGTTGAAACCATGCAGATGCACTAAGCGCTTGGGGAGGCAGTCTCGATAGGGGAATGAATAAGGGAGAAGACGATGAAAAAAATAGTAGTGGCAGATGATTCGACAACTGCCAGGATGTTTGTCATCCGCTGCCTCGAAATCATCGGTCTGAGCGGGGCCGAGTTCCTGCCGGCGGCGAACGGCAAAGAAGCCCTGGAGCTGATGAAAAAGGATGGTGCGGACTTGCTTGTCACCGATTTGAACATGCCGGAGATGGATGGGGCGACGTTGTTGAAAAAAATCAAGGCAAGCCTTAAACTCAATGAGATTCCGGTGGTTGTCGTGACCAGCGGTTCCAACCCGGCAAAAAATGAAGAACTGAAGAAACTGGGTGCCCATGCGGTCCTGGAAAAACCGGTTTCACCGGCCGCACTGCTGGAGGTTCTTGACTTCCTGATTCATACTGAGGAGAAAACCAATGACGGATCTGCCTGGTAATTACCAAGAAGCGCTGGTCACGGCTGTCGCCGAGACCTTTGAGAACCTGGCCTTCATGGAGCCGGAATACAGTCCCGATAAAGAGTTTGCCGCAGCTGTGACTTATGGTTGTTCGCTTGCAATCCACGCGCCGCTGCAAAGTACGATGCAGATCGTCATGGACGAGGAACTGGGGAAAGTCATTACCAGCACGGTATGGAGCAGACAGAAGGAATCCGTCGACGAGCAGATGTGCCGGGACACACTGGCCGAACTGCTCAACACCATTGCCGGAAGGTTCATGAAGGCCCTGCTGCCGGCCGATCAGACCTTTCAGCTTGGTCTGCCCGAAGTCACTGAGAATTGCTGCAGCAGCGGGACCGGCTGCAGGGTTTTCCCTTTCTCGCTCAGCGGCAGCATGTTCCAGATCGCTCTTGTCGAATCGGCTGCATAGGGCCGGGAAACTGCGGAATTATGGCCGTCGTGCAGTTGCGCGGATCAGGCCGGATTTTTTTCTGGGCCTCTCTTTGAGAAAACATGGTTTCCCGTTTTGGGCCTGCGCCCTCAAAATTTTTCATGATGCATTCGCCTGAGAGTCTCTTAAGCCTTGTTGCTCAACCCTAACGTGGACTACTCAATCTGCCATGCCAGTCTCGACATCCGTCAACGAAGCAATCAGCAGAAACAGAACCCCCATCTTCTTGATCCTAATAGCCGCAGGTTTAGCCGGTAATTATCTTAAGTATCCTATATTCCTGAATATTGACTTCCTCTTCGGCAGTATTTTCGCCATGCTGGCACTGCAGTTTCTCGGCCTTAGGCGGGGGATTCTGGCAGCCGCCATAATCGCCGGGTACACCTATTTTATCTGGAATCACCCGTACGCCATCGTCATCATGACCGTCGAGGCGGCGGTGGTCGGTGGCTTGATGCTGCGCCGAGGGTTCGGCATGGTGCTGGCCGATACGCTCTTCTGGCTCTTTATCGGCATGCCGCTGGTCTACATATTTTACCACCTCGTCATGGATGTGCCCGCCAGCAACACCTCAATTGTCATGACGAAACAAGCAGTAAACGGCATCGCCAACGCCCTGACTGCGCGGCTGGTCTTTACCGTTTTCAGCCTCCGGACACGGTCATCGATGACCTCGTTCAGCGAAATTATCTCCAATTTGCTGGCTCTCTTCGTACTGTTCCCGGCGTTGATCCTGTTGGCCGTCGGCTGCAGATCAGATTTTAATGATATCGATCGAAATATCCGCGCAACGCTGACCCGAGACAGCTCGAACATGGTTCACAGGATTGAGACCTGGGTAACAAACCGAAAGCCGGTGATCATCAATCTGGCCGAGCTGGCCGCATCGAGATCGGCAGAAGAGATGCAGGACTTTTTGGATCAGACTACCAATCGAGATGTTAATTATCTGCGATTGGGTCTGGTGGATAAAAACGCCATTATCATCGCCATATCCCCACCCTTGACAGCGAAGGCGAAAAGCGCCATCGGCATCAATATCTCAGATCGATCCTTCATTACGGTTCTCCAAAAGACACTCAAGCCGATGATCTCCGATGTGGTCATGGGAAAGATCGGTGAGATGCTGCCGAGGCTGCTGGTACTCGCGCCCGTGGTCATCGACGGCAGGTATGCCGGCCATGTTTCCGGCGCGCTTGATCTCCGTCAGATACGTGAGCATCTCGACAACAGCCTGGCATCCAACGCCACCCTCTATACATTGCTCGATGGCAGCGGCAACATAATCATGACAAACCGCACCGATCAGGCGATGATGAAGCCGTTCGTAAGGCCAAAGGGTGCTCTCAATCGTCTTGATGATCAGATCAGCCAATGGGTGCCGTCTGTCCCTGCCAATACACCCATTTCTGAACGATGGCGGCAATCCTTTTATATCGCCGAATCTTCCCTGGGCAGCATGGCTGGTTGGAAACTGATTTTGGAACAGCCGATGGCTCCGTTCCAGAAAACCCTCCATCACAACTATACCCATAAGCTGTTTCTCTTGTTTGTAATTCTGCTCGTGTCGCTTGTACTCGCTGAATTCCTGAGCCGCAGCATGAATGTGACGTTTGAAAACCTCGGTCGTATCACCCATGGTCTTCCGCGGCAGGTGTCGAATGATGACAGGGAGATCGCCTGGCCAGAGAGCAGTATCAGGGAGGCGGCTCATCTGATCAGTAATTTCAAATTGATGAGTGAGTCGCTGGCGGAACAGTTCAGCAAGATCAGGCAGGTCAACCAGTCATTGGAACAGCTGCTGGGCGAGCTGCGGGAAAGCGAGGAAAGGTTCTCCTGCATGTTTCGCAAACACAGCGCGGTGATGCTGCTCATCGAGCCGGAGACGGGGGCTATTGTTGATGCCAATCTCGCTGCCGAGAGTTTTTATGAGTACCCGCGCCAGACACTTCTCGGCATGAATCTTGATGATATCAACACGCTTCCTTCGGATTTGGTGAAGGCTGCAAAAAACTCAGTTAATGCGAGCAAGGACTTTTTTATATTGCCTCACAGAAAGGCCAGCGGCGAGATACGCACGGTAGAGGTGCGTTCAACGCCGATTTCGGTGAATGGCAAGATCCAGCTTTTCTCGATAATCAATGACATCACCGAGCGCATGCAGGCTGAAGAAGAGAGGAACAGCCTCCAGGCCCAGCTTCAGCAGGTCCAGAAGATGGAGGCCATCGGAACCCTGGCCGGCGGTATCGCCCACGACTTCAACAATATTCTCGGGGCCCTCCTCGGTTATGCCGAGATAGCCCTGGAAGACTGTCCGCCAGGATCATTGGTCTCAAATGAAATCGAACAAATTCTCAAGGCAGGCAAACGGGCGCGTGATCTCGTCAAACAGATTCTTGCCTTCAGCCGCCAGGCCCAGACCGAAAGGATGCCTCTCCAGCCTTCAGTGATGGTCAAGGAGACGGTTAAGATGCTCCGTTCCACATTGCCGGCGACCATCGAGATCAAGCAGGATATCGATCCTGACGCGGGGCCGATTCTTGCTGATCCGACCCAGATCCACCAGATACTGATGAACCTCTGCACCAACGCCTACCAAGCAATGGAGGAGCATGGCGGGATGCTTACCATTTCCCTGAAAATGAAGGATCTCACGGAGAAGGATCTCGAGACCGAGCCGCGCCTGCAGCCAGGGCCCTTTGTTCATTTATCGATCAAAGATACCGGTGAAGGCATCGCGCCAGAAATACGGGACCGGATATTCGATCCGTATTTCACCACAAAAGAGATAGGCAAAGGCTCCGGTATGGGTCTTGCCATCCTTCATGGCATTGTGAAAAGCTACAACGGCTTTGTAACGTGTCGCAGCACACCCGGTGAAGGGTCTGTTTTTGATGTATTCCTGCCTTGTATTGCCGATGAAGCCGTACCTGAAATCCCCTCGGCGGTACCTATCGAGGGTGGCGACGAGCATATTCTTCTTGTCGATGACGAACCCATGCTGGTGGAAATGGGCCACGAGATGCTTGAAAGACTTGGATATCATGTGACTTCCATGACCGGCAGTGTCGAGGTCCTTCGCGCTTTTCAGGATCAGCCGCAGGTCTTTGATCTGGTGATTACCGATCAGACCATGCCGGTTATGACTGGTAGCGATCTGGCTCGTCACATGCTGCTGATACGACCCGATCTGCCGATCATTCTCTGTACCGGCTACAGCAATCACATTTCAGAAGAGAAAGCCAGGGCTCTCGGAATACAAGGTTTTGCCATGAAACCCCTGGTGAGGAAAGAAATTGCCGTGCTTATCAGGAGGGTGCTCGATACAGCAGTCATATGATTTTCCTGCCTTTTGCTGCAAAAGCAGTCCTGCCTGTACTTCTGCAATATTCTCCGTAGAAAATTACCTGATCCCCGCCTGCAATAAAAATTCTGTCTGGAATTATGCCTGGAGTTTTGACTTCCTGGAAAAGAGAAGATACCATAAGAAAAGTCGGATTCTACTACGCCGAAATGGGGGTGTCTGGATGCAGACTGTAACTGAGCCGTTTTCTATTGCCAGATTGGGCAATACTGTGCTGGAAGCAGTTGGGGGAAAAACACGTTGAGTGGAATAGTTGGGACTGTTGCGGTACAAAAGGAAAGGGGAATGTCAGAAATATTGGTCGTTGATGATGATCTGGATATCTGCCGGATGCTCGAAAAGAAACTGCAGCGCTCCGGACATCAGGCCACTCTGGCCAATACGCTTGCTGATGGCATGATTAGGGCGGCAGGAGGCTCCTTCGACGTTATCCTCCTCGATGTCCAGATGCCTGACGGCAACGGTCTGGAATTCATCCCAAAATTCAAGGCACTGGAGTCAAATCCCGAGGTTATCATTTTTACCGGTCGGGGAGATCTCGACGGTGCCGACAAGGCGATAAAAAGCGGGGCCTGGGGCTATATCGAAAAGGCCAATGTCGTCAAGGAGCTTGACCTGCCTTTAACCCGCGCCCTCGAGTTCCGTGATGAGAAGAGGCGGAGCAAGAGTTCCCCTGTCTACCTGAAACGCGAGAAGATCATCGGCCACAGTAAAAAAATCAACGCCTGCTTCGACAAGCTTGCCAAGGCGGCGGCCAGCGATGCCAATGTGTTGATCACCGGTGAAACCGGCACCGGCAAGGAGTTGTTCGCCCGGGCCATTCACGACAACAGCGGCCGGTCCGCCAGGAACATTGTCACGGTTGACTGCGCCTCGCTGCCGGAATCCCTGATTGAAAGCACTCTCTTCGGGCACAGCCGGGGTGCTTTCACCGGAGCCGACCGTTCCCAGGACGGCCTGATCAAACATGCCGACGGCGGCACGCTTTTTCTCGATGAAATCGGCGAACTGCCGCTTTCAATGCAGAAGGCCTTTCTCCGGGTGCTGCAGGAGCGCAGGTTCCGGCCGGTTGGCTCCTCGCAGGAACAGACCAGTGATTTCCGGGTGGTGGCCGCGACAAACCGCAATCTCGAAGAGTGCGTCAAGGCTGGCACTTTTCGCAGCGACCTGTTCTTCCGGCTCCAGTCGCTGACGATCCATCTGCCGCCGCTGCGCGAGAGGAAAGAGGATATGCTCGAACTGGTGGTGCACTCGATCACCAGGCTGTGCGATCGAACGAATATCGATCTCAAGGGTGTTTCCCCTGATTTTATCGAGGCCTTGACCAGTTATGACTGGCCGGGCAATGTCAGGGAACTGTTTCAGACCCTGGAACAGGTGTTCGCCAACGGCAGGCATACCCGTATTCTCTTTCCCCACCATCTGCCCGAAAGAATCCGCATCTGTCATGCCCATGACTCTCTGGCATCGACAGATGAAACTGAGATGTGCCGGAGGGCAACGGACACCCCCGGTCTCCTGCTGGACTGGCGGCAGGCGAAAGACGCCTTTGAAAGCGAGTATATCCGAAAATTGATGAGCAGGGCCCAGGGCGACATCAGAACGGCCTTAAGCATTTCCGGGATTTCGAAGGCCCGCCTCTATCAGCTGCTCGGCAAGTATGAGCAGATTCCCTCGCGTCAACCAAACTAGACCAATCAGTAGCGGATTCTGCTCACAGCTGCCTGTTGTTTGTGTTCCAGGGGTGGTGCTGAGGCAAGATGCAAAGGCTAGTCTTCCGGACCAAAAGTCAGTCGTGCACGGCACCATTCTTTTGAATTTCCCGCAGCGTCACCGAGAAAATATCCCCTTCCTCATTGCTGAGCAATAATCGATCGCCGGCAAAACAGATCCCCTCACATTGGCCCAATCGTATCGGCAGTCGATATTTTTTACCCTGCAAAAGGGAGCTGCTCCTTTGCGGCAACTCGATAAGCCAGATGTCATGATAGGTCAGGACTGCCAGGAGTCGGCCGTCGTCAGAGGCATCGGCAGCGGTGACCATGCCGCCGATATCGAAGGCGTCTGCTAATGAAAGCGGAGTTTCTTTCTCGGCGATAAGAGCGTCGAACCGGTAAAGCTTGGTCAGGGTGTCAGAACGATGTTTGGTGAGAAGATAGAGATGTCCCTTGAGCCAGAACAGTGCCTCTGCATCAAAGTCGTTTTTATCTGGCGGGTAGTCGAACTGGTCGGGATAGTGGAAGGGGATTTTGGTAATCGCTGGTATCTGCAGTGTTGTTTTCGGGTCAGGTTCCGCCACCTTATAGATGGTCAGGTTGCGACGAAGGCTGTCGTTGTTGCCGAAATCGGCGATATAGAGATGGCCCTGTCCGTCGCTTGCCAGATCCTCCCAGTCGATGTTAGTCGCGTTGTCGATCTGGATACCCCGGTACTCCTTGAGCCAGTCTGGTTGGATGATCTCGCCGGTTGCCCGGATGGCAAAAATCCGTGGACCTCCGCCCGAGTCGTTGAGGGTCCAGTAGGTGTCGGCGAATCTGCTGCTCTTTTCCATGGCCGATGATTCGTCAATGCCGTGAAATCCCATATGGCCGACGGTCTCGAGAACCCTGGCGTCGGCACTGTAGAGTCGCGGGGGCATGTACAGGTTGGAAAGGGTGCAGCCCGGCAGCAGGAAAAGAGAGAGCAGCAGGATTTTTCTCAGGGCCAGAAAGCGCATGAACGAATCTTCTCCAAATGGTGAATGCCAGGCCTTTACTCGACGGGCCGCATGTCTCCCGTGGCCATGTACCGCTCGTGCAGGCGGAAGCCCTCAGACAGGATTTGCGGCTCGTGGCCGCCGGAAGTGCTCAGGGCGCGCTGGTAATAATCCCACAAA
>JAIFKM010000050.1 GCA_020049575.1 Desulfobulbaceae bacterium | reverse complement strand
GTCGATACCCCCTGGGGCGCGATGGAAGCCAAGCGGGTACTGACCCCGGCCGGCCCGAGGGTCTATCCGGAATATGAAGAATGCCGAAGAATTGCCCTGCTGCATCAGATTCCGCTGCCGGAGGTGTACCGGGCTGTGATGGCCGCCGATTTCAGAGACCGGCAATGAACCAGCTCATCATGGCTATTGCCACCGGACTCTATGTCGGCATGATTCCCAAAGCCCCCGGCACCTGGGGCTCCCTCGCCGCCCTGCTGCCCTGGCTATTGATCAGAGATCTGCCACTGCCGACCTATCTGGCCGTGCTGGCTGCCGTTTTTGTCATCGGCTTTTTTGCCGCCGGTTCGGCTGAAAAAATCCTCGACCGGCCTGACTCAGGGGCAATCGTCATCGACGAGATCCTCGGCATGTTCATTACCCTGACCCTGGCCCCGGCCCATCCAGCCGCCTGGCTTCTCGGTTTCATCTTCTTTCGCATTTTCGATATCGCCAAGCCCTTCCCGGTTTCCTGGTTCGACCAGCATATCCACGGGGGCCTCGGCATCATGATGGATGATGTCGCCGCCGGACTCTACGCCCTGCTCTGCCTGCAGCTCAGCTGGCTTCTGGTCGGAGGCTTGTTCTCATGAATACAGCTGCCCGCCGGCTCTTCGTTGTCCTTATCCTGTCACTGCTGCTGGCCGGCTGCAGCACGCCGATCGGCGTGAGGCATCTCGATCCCCATCAGGCGTACACCAGCAGCATGGCAAGCCCCCTCAGCGGCGACCAGGTCAGCCCCGCGACAACCGTCATCCTCCATCGCTTTAATGTTACACAGCAATTTCCCAAAGACCCGGCGACGGTGATCCGCTCACTCCATGAAAAGGCCCTGACCGACCACCGGCGGGATATCCTGTTCGCCCTCGCGGAACTCTCCTATGTCGCGGCTGAACGTCTCGATAAGAGCCTTGATTCATCACAAAAACTCGAGGCCCCTGACTTTTTCCTGCTTTCCGCCGTCTACGCCTATTATGCCGTCCTGGATCCGGAATTGAAACCGGCACCCAGCCTCTTCGATCGCAGACTGCAGACAGCCTGCGACCTCTATAACTTTTCCCTCTGGCGAGGATTGGCTACCGGTGAAAGAGGTCAGATCGAAATCCGGGCAGGCAAACGGCAGCTGCCGGTCGGCAGCATGGAGATTCGCCTCGATACCGAGCGATTCCCCTGGGACCTCGAGCGATTTGAGAAATTCGAAGCGGCTGACAGCTATGCCATCCGTGGCCTGAGCGTGCGCAACCGCACCGACGGGCTCGGCACCCCGCTGATTGCCGTCCGCCGCTCGTCGAAGGAAATCTTTTCGGCAGCCAGGCCATACCGGCTACCGCATTTCTACGGTTGGACGACAGGCTGTCGCAGTTGGACTCCGGGGCTTTCAAAGCCTCGCTGGAATTACATTCGGCCTACGAGGAAAAAAATATCGTGGTGGCCGACAGGGAAGTTCCCCTCGAGACCGACACCACCATCACGACGGCCTACAAACTCGCCGAGGAGGAGATCTGGTCGTTCGGTGTCGATGCCTTTCTCGGCAGGCTGCAGGACGTGCCCAGCAAGCTGTTTCGTTTTCAGCCCTACGAAGCCGACCGCATCCCGGTGATCTTTGTCCACGGCACCCTGAGCAGCCCGGTCTGGTGGGCGGAGATGATCAACACCCTAAGCGCTGATCCGATTCTCGGCCAGAAATATCAGTTCTGGTATTTCTTCTACAACAGCAGCAGGCTGATCACCGTCTCGGCCCTCGATCTGCGCCTGGCCATCGAGGAAAACATCAGCAAGCTCGATCCTGGCAGGACCTCGACAGCCATGCAGAACATGGTGGTCATCGGCCACAGCCAGGGCGGTCTGCTGGCCAAGCTGACGGCCGTCGATACTGGCGACAGGCTGCTGCAAACCGTCATCAATGGCAGGCTGGAAGACCTCAAGACCAGCGAAGAAAGCCGGAAGATGATCAAGGACAACATGATCATCGAGCCGGTTCCCGCCGTAAAAAGGCTGATATTCATTGCCACCCCCCACCACGGCAGCTTCCTGAGCAAATCTTTTGCCCGCAACCTCATCCACCGGCTGATTACCCTGCCGGTCACCCTGGTCAAAGGCCTGACGGGCATCTACGGATTTCTCTCGGATAACGTCAAGAAACACTGGCAGGGCAAGATTCCCACCAGTGTCGACGCCATGTCGCCCGAGGATCCGCTCCTCCGGGCCATAGCCAAAACACCGCTGGCACCCGGGGTGAAAGGTCACTCGATTATCGCCATCAAGGATGAAATGGATGATCTGCAGGAAAGTGACGACGGAGTGGTGGAATACACAAGCGCCCATATTGACGGCATGGAGTCGGAATTCATCGTCAATTCGAGTCACAGCTGTCAGGACAAACCCGAGACCATCGAAGAGGTGCGACGCATTCTGCTGCAGCATCTCGAGGAAATCCCGACGACTGATTAACCTTTGCAACTCCGGGCAATCACCTGCCCAGGCGAATCAGGCAGGGACGCTCACCCGGTTTCTGCCAGCAGTCTTGGCCCGGTAGAGTTCATTGTCTGCCTGGCGGACGAGTTCCGAGGCCGAGGAACCCTGATGCGGTATGATGGAGGTCACTCCTCCGCTGATGGTGACCCAGGGCGATACAGGCGAACTCGAATGCGGTATTTTCATCTCGGCTACCGCCCTGCGGATGGATTCCGCCACTTCCCGGGCCTGTTCCAGCGAAAGGCCGGGAAGAATTACGGCAAATTCCTCGCCGCCGTACCGGGCAACCAGATCTCCGGCCCGCCTGATCTGATGTATAAAACAATCCCCGATCATAACCAGGCAGTTATCGCCACTCAGGTGGCCATAGGTATCGTTGAAATTCTTGAAATGATCGATATCGAGCATGATAAGCGACAGCGGCCGACCTCCGCGCAGGGCCCTTCGCCATTCGATTTCCAGGACTTCATCGAAGCGGCGCCGATTGGCGAGACCGGTGAGCCCGTCTTCCATTGAGTACTTCTTCAGGATCACCTCAGCTTTTTTGCGTTTGAGGATCATCCACATATTGTTCATGAAGAGCATCATCTGCCTGATGTCTTCCACGGTATAGGGCTCCACCTTGTTGCCGACGCCGGCTACGGCAACGATCTTCTTGCCATCGTAGATGGGGACGCCCAGGTGTCGGGCAACAGGAAAATGCCCGTCCGGCAGTCCCTTTTTTTCTGACTCCACCCTGTAATCATTATGGACGACGGGCCTGCCGAGGCGGATACTGTCCGCCCAGATTCCGGCCTCATCGAGAGGATAATGCTCCGATTTTTCCGCTTTGCAGACCTTATGAACGGCCTTTGACCAGCAAACCAGATCGATTGTCCGGTTGTCATTATTGACAAAATGGAGATAGCCGCCGGTGCTCCCCGTCAGAGCGACGACGGATTCAAGGGCGAAGGAGCGGATGTTCTCTTCCGTGGCCTCGGCAAGCAGACTCATTTTCAGCAGTGACTCGAGACGGGCTTCATTTTGCCGAAGCCTGACATTCTCGTCTTCGAGCTGCTCTGCCTTGAGGAGCAGTTCTTCATAGGACAAGGAAGCATTGTTCATCAAAGCATTCTCCGGAGGAAAGGACCTGTGCCGGCATAAGCATTTCTGCTGCGCCGGCATACTCTCTTGTCCACTAGGTATTGATTCAATTATATAGAGACAAAAATGTATTTGTCCAGCACCTTGCTCCTCTTTTCCTGTCAGATGCACGAATCTCCCCCGGAAGCACCTCCGATTTTTTCCACATCCTCCTCTTCTCTCAATTCAATGTGTAATTGACCGGAACCAGAACCTTGCTCGGCACCGCTTTTCCATCATGCATCTCCGGCCAGAAGCGCCACTGACCGACACTGGCGATAGCCGCCTTGTCAAGCAGGGCAAAGCCGCTGCCGGAATGCAGCCTGACTTCTTCGATAGAACCGTCCACCAGGATCACTACCTCCAACACAACCTTTCCCTGCCAGCCGCGCTTGCGGGCCAGTGATGGATACACCGGGGCGGGATTCTGTTGATAACGGGGTTGAGCCCGAACGATGACAGGGGTCGGCAGGGCCAGCGCGGCCGATGCGGCTGGAGCCGACAGCGCTGAGGGGAAAGGGCTTTTGGCAGGACTACCACTGACGGCGCCCTGCCCTGCCGTCGGGTTTACCGCTACCGAAATACGGTTTTTCGTATCTGCCGCCGGCCTGCTTTTTTTCTTCTGCCGATTCTCGGCCATGATTCGAACCGGAGAAACCGATGGTTCCGGCTCAACTGCGATGGCAGGCCTCGCGGCAGAGCTTTTTGCCAATCCCCCGTCGGCAGCAGAAGATGCACCTGTTCCCGGTTCGTTAATCGCCGCCACCAGGGCAACGTACATCCCGACATCAGGACCGGTAGCAGGCATCTGCCGGGAAAACATGCCAAAGACCAGAACAACGCCTACCGCCAGAAGATGACCAGCCAGGGAAAAACAAGTCCCGACCGGCAGTTCGTTTTTCAACGTCGAGGTTGACATACTCACTCCCTCACTGAAAGAAGGGGCCTATCGCCCAGTTCCGGATGAATGAGCCGGGTGACAGCGGTCAAGGCTTCAAGAAAGGAAACTGGGGTCGGACTGCAGACCAGATCCGGATCGATAAGAAAGATCCCCCTGCTGCCGGCTGACGAGAATTTGGAAAAGAGATCCTGCCATTTTCTTTTTTCTGCCGCGCCAACCCCTGTTTGGCTGCCCATCATGGCAATGATGATGACATCAGGATTCTGGGCCAGGACCTTTTCCTGGTTGTATCTTCCTGATTTTTCCAGGGCCGCGATATTGATGCCCCCGGCCATGCTTATAAAATCATGGGTAAAAGACGAGGCAGTCGCGGCAAAAATTGGGTTGGTACCGATCTGCAGCAGCACCCTTTGCTGCGGCAGATCGGCGATAGAGGTGCGGATAGCCCGCAGCTCGACCTCAACCTCGGCGAGAATGCCCGCAGCTCTTTCTTGCAGGCCAAGAAGACGGCCGAGAGCAAGAAATTGTGAACGTATCTCTATAAATGACCGTGGTTCCTTGAGTTGCACCACGCGCATGCCCGCTCGCCGGAGCGCATCGATCTGCTGCGGTTGGGTCAGGCCCGTGGCCAGCACCAGATCTGGACGCAGGCTGAGGATATGTTCGATATCGATCTGCAGGACCGTACCGATCTTCTCTTTCTCCCTGGCTGCCGCCGGAAGCCGACAGTAGACCGTATTGGCCACCAGCCTGTCGCCGGCACCAAGCAGGTAGATATTCTTGGTGTTCATCGGCCCCAGGGAGACGATTCGCTGGGGTGGAGATCCAGAACCAAAAGCGCTCTGCACCAAAATCAGGAACAGACCCAAGGTCAGGAGAGGCAGGCATGTCCATCGACGAATTCTGTTCAGTAGTTCCATTTCAACCCCAGATATAGAGAGCGGCCGGGCATCGGATAACCGTTGACATAGGCATATTCCTCATCAAAGACATTGCCGACCTCGCCGCGCAGGACCAGATCGCCATGCCGCAACTGCATCAGCCGGTAATTGAGCGACAGATTGGTTACGGTAAAACCGTCGAGTTCGATGGTCGGGGCCGGATAGATGCCGGACAGCCAGTCTTGGACATCCTGCGGGCCATTGGCATTGACCGTGAGCTGGGCGGTCGCACCTTCGCCCGATGAAACCGCCAGCCCGGCGGAGAGGATTTCGGCACTGACGTACGGCAAATCCCGGCCCGTGGCATCGTCGGTGAAAGTGGTCAGCCAGGTCAGGTCAACAAAGGGCCGCACCTCCCATTGCCAGTCAAACAGCAGGCCAATATCGTAGCCGGCGGAAAACTCGAAGCCCTCGATGGTTGCCTCGCCGAGATTCTGCCAGCTGGTTGAACCATCGGCCAGGGCGGTGGTCATTATCTTGTCCTGAAAATGTGAGGAGAATCCGGTCAGTGAGGCGGTCAGACCCGAGGCGGTATATTCCACGCCCGCCTCCCAGGTCTCGCTTTCTTCCGGCTCAAGATCTGGATTGCCGACCGTCCGGTGGCCCAAGGAATGCATGTCGAGGGCCAATTGGTCCGCCGACGGCATGACAAAAGCCTGGGCATACTGGCCACGTAGCCTGACCTCGTCTGTCAGCAGCCAGACAGCCCCTGCCTGAGGGGTGAGATGAGTGTCGGAGGCGTCCCGGCCCTGGCCGTCATT
>JAIFKM010000064.1 GCA_020049575.1 Desulfobulbaceae bacterium | reverse complement strand
GTATCTTGAGATGATGACCGCAGCCATTGCCTCCAAAATCCTGCATGACCCCCTTGCCTATCTTAAAAGTGAATCCTGTGGTGGCCGAGATACCAGTGAGGCGAAAATCAATATGGTTCGGACCCTCTTTGATGTTGGAGACGGCAAGGAATGAGTGGCAGGGTAGATGAAGATCTGGAAAATGAATGGTTTGCGGTCAGATATTCCGGAGAAACACCTGAAATAGCCCTCTATTCATCTATATATTTCCTGACAGAGGCCGAGGATGGCCCGAAGATGTGTCTCGCTAGGGATCAGTATGCACTTTTGAAAGAGGCGGCGAATGAACGCTATCGCGAGATCATTCTTCGCGATCTGCAGCCGGGAAACCGTGACAAGGCAATCTATCGAGGAGTCAAGCGGTCGATTGTCAATTTTACAAGATATGAGTGTTTCTGCCGCCGCCAGCTGCTCGATAGTCAGGATTTCAAGGCTGAGGTGGCAGCGGCCCTTCTCTTCTTCCTGGCCACGGAGAGCGTGGGCACGGCTAAGGGAGGCAGGCTCTCATCGATTAACTGCTCGTTTAAAGAATTGAATGATTTTGCCCGCAAGGTCGGACTTGTTGAAGGACATTTGCCCAACCATATAGTGCCGCTCTGTTGCGGATAACAATCTGGCAAGAGCTGTATTCGTGGTGGAAGAGATTTTTTCGTCGTATTTACCAGGAAAGAGTCAGAGGGGAAAGTCTTTGTCATGGTATTTGTATTGAGCTTCTGGTATGTCTTTTGGTACTTATTGGCTTCGTTTTTCAGTTGTTTGTCTTCTTTACTCATCTGCCGGTCTGTCATGAATATTTTTAAAAAACTCGCGCCTGCCATTTTCATTCTGCTGCTTATTCCTTTTTTAGCCACGGCTCAAACTGCCGAGCAGGACAGCTCATCTTCTTTCCAAAAAAGAAATCGGCTCATCGGTTATATGCTTGCCAAGCAATTGCCGACCATTCATTTCAGCGATAAAAAAATGAATGATGAGCAGGCAAAGGCTGCTTTTACACTCTATATCAAGCAGTTGGATTTCCAGAAAAGGTTTCTGCTGCAAAAAGATGCCGATGAACTTACAGCCTTTGCTCCCTATATCGATGACAATCTTGAACAAGGCACGAATGCTCTTCCTGATGCTGGAATGGATATTCTCGGCGGACGAATCGACCAGGTTGAAAAAATGGTTGGCGAAATCCTGGCAGGGCCAATTGACTTTTTTGCTGCTGACACGCTCGAGTCTGATCCGGAGAAGCTGACGTTTGCCAAAGATCTTGATAGCCTGCGGGAGAGGTGGCGCAAAATTCTCAAGTCGGAAGTGATTTCTAGGTATCTCGAACTTGAGGAAGAGGCCCAAAAAGCCAAAGAGGAAAAAACAGCCGAGAGTCTTCTCAAAGAAGCCAAAGCCAAAGTTGCCAAACGCAATAAAGAGATCTTTCACCGGCTCAGGCAGGAAAACCGTCAAGACCACTATGATCGATTTTTCAACGCGGTGACCAGGGCCTTTGATCCGCATACCAATTATGTTCCCCCGGCAAACAAGGAACAGTTTGATATCAGCATGCGCGGCAGTCTTGAAGGCATCGGAGCGCTGCTGCGGGAAGAGGACGGATTCATCAAGGTGGACCGGATTATTCCTGGCAGTGCCTCGGCTCGACAGGGCAGGTTGCAGGCCAAGGATATTATTCTGCAGGTCGCTCAGGGCGGGGAAGAGCCTGTCGATATCACCGACATGCGATTGCGTGATGCTGTCCGCCTTATCCGTGGCCCCAAAGGGAGTGAGGTCCGCCTGACAGTGAAAAAGGTCGATGGCTCGAAAGATGTCATCCCGATTATCCGTGATGTCGTGCAGATCGAAGAAACCTTTGTCAAGAGTACGATCTTGAAGAAACCGGATGGAAAAAAGATAGGTCTTATTTATGTCCCTGGTTTTTATAGAGACTTTGAAAAGAGTAATAATGGCGAAGTGGCCAGGAATTCTACAGATGATACCCGCAAGGAACTGCTTGATCTCAAAGCCAAGGGAGTTGAGGCAATAATCCTTGACCTTCGCAACAACGGCGGTGGGGCCCTTGTTGATGCAGTTGATATCGCCGGGCTGTTTTTGTCATCAGGGCCGGTGGTGCAGGTAAAAAACAGTAACGGCAACGTTCGTGTGCTCAATGATGAGGATCCTGAGATATTCTACGAAGGACCACTCGTTGTTCTGGTGAATGCCTTTTCAGCATCGGCCTCGGAGATTGTGGCGGCAGCCCTCCAGGACTATGGGCGTGCAGTCATTGTTGGAGGCCCCACAACTCATGGTAAAGGGACTGTGCAGACAGTCATCAACCTCAATGATAATATTCCTCTGCTCCATGCCAACAAATATGATGATCTCGGAGCCCTGAAAGTTACCATCCAGAAATTCTACAGGGTAACTGGCGGGTCCACTCAATATAAGGGAGTTGAGCCGGATATTGCTCTGCCTAGTATTCTGCATAGTCTTAAGTCGGGTGAGCGGTATCTTGAATATTCCCTGCCGTGGGACAGCATTGAGCCGGTCGCCTTTTCCACTTCGAACAAGCATCCGCTGCAGTTGAAACTTTTGAAGAACAAAAGTGATGAAAGGGTGCGCAAGGATGAGGATTTCTCGGTCATAAATAAGGAAATTGCCCGGGTGGAGGAACAGACCAGGAACACGGTTGTATCGCTGAATATCGTCGATATGCGCAAAAAACAGGAAGAATCGAGGCTTGCCAAAGAAGTGGTAGGTAAACAATTCCGCTTGTTGAATGGAGAGGATGATACCGAAGAGAGCCTTGAGGCGGCTGACAAGAAGTCAGACGGCGGTGAAAAATCAACATGGCTTGATGAGGTTAATGAAGATCCATATATTCGTGAGGCGAGCCACATTGTCGTCGACCTTCAAAGCGTAAAATAGCTCATTGATGTCGATCCTGAATTTCTCTGTCAAAGCCCATTTTGTCAGGGTTGCAGGTCCAAAAAATGTTCTTGAAAAAGAGATGGAAAGATGCTAGAAATTCGGCCTTGTGAATGGCCATTCATTCAACAGCGGACTGCTTTAAGCTGGTGGTTGCATTGATTTTTAATAATTTAAGGCGGTTAAATGATAGATCTCGCTGAGGCTTTCAGGAATTACAAGGAAAAGATTGTTGATAGGTGGGTTGAGTATACGCTTTCAACGTATCAATCTTCTGGCTTTTTCATCAAAGAACGGGATATTTTTGCCAATCCGGTCGGAGGTAATGTCCGTGAAGCTCTCAATAAACTTCTGCCTTTACTCATCAAAGGGGCAGAGACGCAGGAAATGATCCCGTCACTTGAGCAGATTTTGAAAATCCGCTCGGTTCAAGAGTTTTCTCCCTCCCAAGCTATCGCTCCGCTGAATGCGGTGAAGCATATAACTCGAGAAATATTCCAAGCAGATAAAGAGCGACAGCATTTAGTGGCTGAACTCTATGATTTTGAGTTTGCCACAGATCTGGCAGTTCTAGCTGCTTTTGATATTTATATGCAGTGCCGGGAACGACTCTATCTGACCCGGATACTGGAAATTAAATCGGGTACTCATATTCTTACAGACAGCAAATGCCCTTCGGCAATGCTGAAAGATGATAACAAGAAGCGCACTATTCCAACGGTTGAGAGTATTTAACTGGTCGCCATGTCGTTCGATTGACTTTTGTTCGACGTGGTTGCCCAAATAACAGTTTAATTTGAAGCGAGGTAAGAAATGAAGTACGCCTTCTCATTCCTGGCAGTCATAGCGCTCATTCTGATTGCTTGGGCAGGATCCCATATACCGGGAATGCCATACTTTTTTGGTGTTTTTGTTCCCTATATGGCAATTGCAATTTTCCTGGGTGGCTTTGTCTACAGAGTTGTGCAATGGGCCAAGTCGCCTGTGCCTTTCTCTATCCAGACGACCTGCGGCCAAGGAAAATCGCTGGACTTTATTAAGCACAACCGCTTGGAAGCGCCCGATACCACGGCAGAAGTTGTGGCAAGAATGCTGCTTGAAATTTTCACTTTCAGGTCATTGTTCAGAAATACCAAGTCAGAATTACATGCCGGCCCGAAAATTACTTATGAGTCCTCTAAATGGCTCTGGCTGTTTGCCATCATTTTCCATTATTCATTTTTGATGGTTGTAATCCGACATATGCGTCTCTTCCTCAATCCGGTGCCCGAGGTTCTTGCTTTTCTTGACTGGGCTGATAGCATGTTTGAGATTGGCTCACCGAGCATGTATATGACCACAGCCGGTTTGATTGCCGGTGTAGTTTTTTTATTCTCCAGGCGTCTGGTCAATCGACATGTGCGGTATATATCACTGGCTAATGATTATTTCCCTCTGGTTCTGATTTTTGCAATCGGCATTACCGGTGCTCTTATGCGGCACTTTCTGCGTGGTGGTATTGATATCGTCGCCATCAAGCAGCTGGCGGTGGGCCTCGTAACCTTCTCTCCCGTTATTAATGGTGAGATAGGGTCTATTTTTTATATTCATCTCTTTTTGGTTTCCACTCTGCTTATCTATTTTCCTTTCAGCAAACTTATGCATCTCGGTGGCATCTTCCTCAGCCCCACCCGGAATATGAAGAACAACAGCCGGGCGGTTCGTCATATTAATCCATGGAATCCCGATATCCAACCGCATTCATATGCCGGTTATGAGGACGAGTTCCGTGAATTCATGGTAGAAGCAGGCATACCTGTTGAAAAAGAGTTGCCAGCTAAAAAGGATGAAGAATAACAGTTTAGACCCACAACTAGCTTATAAGGAATAGACAACGATGGCAGTTCCAAAATTAGAACAATTATCAAAAAGCGTAGTGCAGGGACCGTCCTTGGCAACTGGAGCGATACCAACCAGGGACTGGATGGATATCCCGACGGTATTCAAGGAGGGGAATTACGCCTATGTGGCAAAAAAGGATAAGGTTGAATATCTTGACAGCCAAAAAGGTCTTCACTTTCCGAATGCCCGTGAATGGTCTCCCGAGGATGAAGATTGGAAACTCCCTGAGAATTGGAAAGAAATCATTATTAATGGCTTGAAAGAGCGGCTTGATAAATTTCGATCCCTGAAAATATTCATGGATTGCTGTGTCCGTTGCGGTGCCTGCGCCGACAAATGTCATTTTTTCCTGGGGACAGGTGATCCTAAAAACATGCCTGTCATGCGGGCGGAATTATTGCGTTCCGTTTATCGTAATGATTTCACCTTGGCTGGCAAGATTCTCGGCAGAATGGCAGGTGCTCGCGAGATGACTGTAGGGGTCTTGAAGGAATGGTTCATGTATTCCTACCAGTGCACCGAGTGTCGGCGCTGCTCTGTTTTCTGTCCCTATGGAATTGATACTGCCGAAGTGACTATGATGCTCCGTGAGTTGTTGCATCTTGTCGGCATCGGCATCAACTGGATTTTGGAGCCGGTTTCCAATTCCAACCGGACTGGAAACCATATGGGGCTGCAACCCCATACCTTCAAGGACAATGTTGATTTCCTGGCTGATGATATCGAAAATCTGACAGGCGTCAAGATTACTCCCAGTTTCAACCGAAAAGGGGCAGAGATCCTCTTCATTACTCCCTCTGCAGACGTATTTGCCGAACCTGGCCTTTACACAGCAATGGGATATTTAATCCTCTTTGAGGCGATTGGTCTTGATTACACTTGGTCGACCTATGCCTCTGAGGGTGGTAACTTTGGTCTCTTCACCAATAACGAGACCATGAAAAAACTCAATGCGAAGATGTATGCCGAAGCCAAGAGGCTAGGTGTCAAATACATCCTTGGTGGCGAGTGCGGCCATATGTGGCGAGTTCTTCATCAGTATATGGACACTATGAACGGGCCTGCCGATTTTCTTGAACAGCCTGTTTCGCCAATCACTGGCACTGTATTTAGCAATGCTGCTTCAACAAAAATGGTTCATATAAGTGAGTTCACAGCAGATTTAATAAAACATGGAAAGCTGAAATTCGATAAGAGCCGAAACAGTCATGTCAAAGCTACGTTCCATGACTCGTGTAATCCTGCCAGGGCTATGGGCCTAATAGACGAACCACGCTATATACTTGATCATGTGGTTGATTGGGTTGAGATGCCTGAGAATACCATCCGTGAACAGACCTTCTGTTGCGGGTCAGGAACAGGACTTAACACAGATGAAATTATGGAACTCAGGATGCGTTCGGGTTTGCCTCGGGCCAATGCCGTCAAATACGTGCATGAAAAGCATGATGTAAATATGCTTTCCTGTGTTTGTGCTATTGATCGAGCCACACTGACATCGCTCATGAATTACTGGAACCCGTCAGTCGGAGTCTGCGGTGTGACTGAGCTTGTCGGTAACGCACTCATACTTGAAGGTGAAACTCGAGGCGAGTTGGATGAAGGCCTCAGAACAATGCTTTAATCCTGACCGGGATAAGAGGAGTATATAATGTACAATAAAGGAACAATAATACCAGGGCTGATGATCTTCATCGTCTTTGTGACGTTTCCTCTTTGGTATAACCGCCTGAGCGCAGGAACTGTACCGAAACCTGATCTGCCGATCGGCCAAAAAGAGTGTGTGGCTCCTGTCAGTGAGATGCGGGATAATCATATGAAATTGTTGAATCAGTGGCGTGATGCCGTCCTTCGCGACGATGACCGTGTCAATGTGAAGGTAGGCGGCAAAGAATATCGCAAAGGTCTGCAGACAGCCTGTATGCAATGCCATACTGATAAAGAAAAATTCTGCGACACCTGCCATACCTACGCAGCTGTACAACCAAGCTGCTGGGATTGTCACCTGACCCCTGCAGTGGCAGCATCAAAGAAGGAGACGCACTAATGGATACCAAGAGAAGGAAATTTCTGAAGATTGCTGGAGCTGCCGCCCTTGCTGGAATCGGGGCGCCGGCGATTGTCAAATTGACCTCGTCTGCTGCTATCGCCTCGGAAGCAGTCCAGCATGAGACTGCCGCGCATGGCGAAGTTGCAGCTGCGACTGGTGTGCGTCTGGGCATGGTTATAGACATGCGCAAGTTTGCCGAACAGCCGGAACTGCTGGACCAGGCTATTGCCGCATGTAACAAGGTGCATAATATACCCCACTTTCCAGATCGTAAAAACGAGATCAAATGGATATGGAAGGCGCCATATGCAAATGTATTTCCGGAACTTGAATCAATTCATAAATCGGAAATGGCTAAAAAAGCACCTTTCGCAGTCCTCTGTAATCATTGCGACAACCCATCATGCGTTAAGGCATGCCCGACAAAGGCCACTTTTGTTCAGCCTGAGAATGGTATTGTCGCCATGGATTTTCACCGATGTATTGGCTGCCGATTCTGCATGGCAGCCTGCCCTTATGGGGCGCGTAGTTTCAATTGGCAGGATCCTCGACCCTTTATTGATACCTACAATGCTGAATTCCCGACACGTATGCGCGGTGTTGTCGAAAAATGTAATTTCTGTGGAGAGCGTCTTGCCCTCGGCCTTGAGCCTGCCTGTGTAGAAGTAGCCAAATCTGCTGGTGCTATGGTTTTTGGCGATCTCAATGATCCCGATTCAGAGATCAGAAAAGTACTCGACAAGGAATTTACTATCCAGCGAAATCCTGCTGCCGGTACTAAACCGTCAGTCTATTACATCGTGTGAGGTCGTCATGATTGAGAAAGTATTAAAAGGCAAATCAACATACTGGATGTGGCTTGCCGTACTTGGCACTTTCATTGCCATCGGTGCGGCATGTTATGTACGGCAGTATATGTTCGGTCTAGGTTTGACCGGAATGAGCCGTGATGTTTCCTGGGGATTATATATCTCCCAGTTTACCTTTCTGGTCGGTGTTGCGGCAGGAGGTCTGATGCTGGTCCTCCCTTATTATGTGCATGATTACAAGGCGTTTGGTAAAATCACCATCCTTGGTGAATTTCTGGCTATTTCGGCATTGATTATGTGCCTGATGTTTATCATGGCTGATCTTGGACAACCGCTTCGAGGTTTGAATGTTATATTTTTCGCCACCCCACATTCCATGTTGTTCTGGGATATGTGCGTACTTTGGGGATATCTGTTGCTTAACTGCCTTTGCGGCTGGGTTATCCTGACTGCCGAGCGCAAACAGGTTCATCCGCCCAAATGGATTTATATCTTTGTCTATATTTCCATACCGTTTGCGGTTTCAATCCATACGGTAACCGCCATGCTGTACTGCGGTCTGCCAGGCCGGCACTTCTGGCTTTCAGCTATTATTGCGCCACGCTTCCTGGCATCAGCGTTTGCTGCTGGTCCTTCTCTGATCGTTCTGGCCTGTCTTGTAATGCGCAAATTTGCAAATTTTGATGCTGGCAAAGAGGCAATCCAGAAGTTGACCACCATCATCATGTATGCCGCCATTATCAATACCTTCTTTTTCCTGCTAGAATTTTTTGTTGGATATTATTCAGAGATGCCGGGACATATGCACAGTCTTGAGTACCTGTTCTTCGGCCTTGAGCACGATGGCCATGTCTATAATAATCTCGTTCCTTTTATGTGGGGAGCTACCCTGTTCAGTTTCACTGGCTTGGGAATTCTGGCCTACATGAAGATCAGCAAGGTATTTGATTACAGATTGGTGGGCGTAGCTGCGACCTTGATCTTTTTCTCTCTCTGGGCAGATAAAGGCCTCGGCTTCGTATTCGGTGGCTTTGTGCCGAATCCGCTGAATGAGGTTACTGAGTATATTCCAACGGCCAATGAACTTGGTATTACCATCGGTATCTGGGCGACAGGGTTTTTTATTCTGACCCTGTTGTATAAGATTGCGGTGGGCGTAGAGCATGAAATAGAGAGCTAGAAATTTCACTTTCAGATAAAAAAGCCCCCGATTTTTCGGGGGCTTTTTTTTTGTGTTTGACTCGGCTATAGTTCCAGTACAGATTTTGCCGTGGTTAAATCTCTCTGAGAGTATGTCTGTGAAACAAAAAAGAGTACTAATTGTTTACTATTCTTTCAGCAGTCAGACTAATAATCTCCTCGTCAGTTTTTCTCAAGGGCTTGAGGAGGGTGGGATCATTGTTGAGTGGGAGCAATTGAAGCCGATTGCGCCACCGCCTTTTCCTGCTGGTTCGTACCTTAATGCATTGAAAATGATGGTTTTAGCTTTTTTCAAAAATCGTGTTGCTATTGAACCTCCTGATATTAAAAAGTCGGACACTTGTGATCTGATAGTCTGTGCCGGGCCGACATGGTCGTATCACCCGAGTGGCCCGATGCTTGCTTTTCTGGATAATTATGCCGTGGAAATGTTTCAAGGCCAGCTCGTGCAACCGGTTATCTCGTGCAGGTGCTACTGGAGGTTGCATCTTTGGGAAATGAAAAATGCTTTGAGAGGCGCTGGAATTAGATTCTTAAAGCCGAAGGTGTTTCCTCATCCATCGCCAGGGGTATGGTGTGCTCTCGGAATCTTCTTGAAACTAGCCGGTAAGATGCCAAAGAGCTGCCGATCGTTGTTCCTGAGCCATTGTCCCAGGTTTGGCCATAGCCCTCAGCAAATTGATGCCGCGAAAGATATCGGCAGAATCTTGGCCAACAGGTTGCTAGAAGGGAGCCTGAAAGGGGAGATCCTTGAGTAAGGGTTAAAATTACAATAAGGTTCCAGTGAGATAGGCTTTGTAGATTGACTGAATTTCCTTAGTGAAAAACATATAAAAAAGTGCGGATACTGAAAGAAAGGGACCAAAGGGTATGCGCGTGGCACTATCCTTTCTCTGGATTGCCAGGGTGACAATTCCAATGATAGATCCTGAGACAGAACTGGCAAAAATGATGAAGGGCAAGGACTGCCACCCCAGAAAGGCGCCAAGCATGGCCAGAAGTTTAATATCTCCTCCACCCATACCATCTTGTTTGCGCAGGACATAATAGAGTAGGGCAATAGCATACAATATTCCTCCTCCAGCAAGCAGACCGATGAGAGACTCCTGCCAGGAGCACAGGGTGTTGAAGAAGGAGAAGAAAAATCCCAAAACGATACCCGGCAGACTTATCACGTCAGGGATGATCTGGTGGTTCAGGTCGATAATGATGATCACCAGAAGAGACGCTGTGAAGAAAAAGAAACCAGCAGTTGTGAGAGATACGCCAAATCTGTAAACAAGTCCCGCCGAAAGGATGGCCATCATCAGTTCTACCAGCGGATACTGAAGGGAGATATGGACTCCGCAGTGACTGCATTTGCCTCTGAGCAACAGATAACTGCAGAGGGGAATGTTTTCAACCCAGGAGAGGGGGTGGCGACATTTCGGACAGTGAGATGCAGGGAAGACTATTGAAGCGCCTGTCTCAGGCAAGCGTAAAATGACGACATTAAGAAAACTGCCGACAATTGCACCTAGAAGAGCCGCAAATGTCAGGACAAGTGGATCGTGATTCATAGTATGTGGAGTATGCTTGTCGTTTGAAGTGAGAGGAAGTCAAGCTGTAATTGAACATTTCATAATGTATACAGAACAATGTCTCAATACCAGGAAAAAGCAACTGTTGCCCGAGTCGAACAGCTTTCGCCCGAGAATATCCGTCTCACCTTGGATTCTCCTGATATAGCCAGGGCTGCTCGGCCAGGACAATTTGTCATGATCAGAACAGGTGCTGGCAAGGATCCCCTCTTGCGGAGGCCTTTTTCTATCCATCAATCCATTGCCCAGGGCCAGATACAGATCTATTTCAAAGTGGTTGGCAGGGGGACAGAAATCCTCGCGCATGTCAAGAAAGGAGAGGCTCTCTCAGTATTCGGACCGCTTGGTCGGGGATTTCGCATCGCGGAAAAGTCCCCGGCCTGCCTTATAGGAGGGGGCCTTGGGATCGCACCAATGCTTTTTCTCGCTAAAAGAATCAGCCAGGTGAAAAAAGACTGCTCTCAGGATCTGATCATCCTTGGAGGACGTAGTCGCAGTGAGGTAGAGCCGCTTGTTGCAGATTTTGAGCAATTGGGGCTGAAATTGGCATGTTCTACCGATGATGGATCGTATGAAATGCGGGGATATGTTACTGATGTCTTTAAAAATCATGATCTCCCTGCCGATTGCTCTGTTTACTGCTGCGGCCCGGAAGCCATGATGGCGAGAATCAGTGCCATGTGCAAGGAGCATCATTACCCCTGTCAGGTTTCCGTTGAAAGCGTCATGGCCTGCGGTATGGGGGCTTGCCTCGGCTGCAGCATGCCGACCAAATCTGGAATCTACGCCCATGTCTGTCTTGATGGCCCTGTATTTGACGCGGAGGAAATGGTATGGAATATCTGAAAGAAAGTGATTCCATTCCTGATCTCCGGGTGAAAATCGGCACGTTGGTGCTTGATAATCCGGTAATGACAGCCTCCGGCACTTTTGGGTATGCCAGGGAATTCGAACCCTTGATGAACCTTCGTCGCCTCGGGGCAATCATTGTAAAAGGTATTTCCTTGCACCCTCGAGCCGGCAATCCTCCTCCGCGGATTGTCGAGACAGCCTGCGGCATGCTCAATGCCATCGGACTGCAGAATGTCGGCGTGGAAAGGTTCATCAAGGAAAAAATGGAGTACCTCGGCAATCTCAGTGTACCGATCATTGTCAATGTCTTGGGTGATAGTCTTGAAGAGTATCGGCAGATAACAGAACGTCTCTGTCATTGTACCGCCGTAGCAGCGATCGAGGTTAATATTTCCTGTCCCAATGTTAAAAAAGGTGGAGTAGCTTTTGGCACTGACCCGTCCATGGCTGCAGCAGTGACAAAGGTGGTCAAACAGGAATCCACTGTTCCAGTTATTGTTAAATTATCACCCAATGTAACAGACATAGTGGCCATAGCCGCGGCAGTCGAAAGCGAAGGGGCAGATGCGGTGTCACTGATCAACACGCTCATCGGAATGGCAGTCAACCTCAAGACCAGGAGACCGGAATTAGCGAATGTGATCGGCGGACTCTCGGGACCAGCCATCAAACCAGTGGCTTTGCGGATGGTCTACCAGGTTGCCCGGGCTGTGCGAATTCCTGTCATCGGTATCGGTGGTATTGAAACAGCCGAGGATGCTCTCGAGTTCATGCTTGCGGGGGCAACTGCAATCCAGGTGGGAACTGCCAACTTTATCAATCCCCGTGCCAGTGAAGAGGTGGTTGAGGGAATAGGGGACTATGCTTTGCGAGAGAATCTGCATTCAATCCGTGAGTTGATCGGAGCTCTGAAGGTTGGCTAAGGTAATCTGGGAGAACCTCTTTTTTTAAATCAGGCCATTCTCGCACTGTAACTGCTCCTCTTACTTCTCACACATTCACGATGCAGGAAAACAATCAATACAGGGTTTGTGTCTCAGTCGGCAGGCCCGATATGGAGAGCGCAATCCAGGCTGCGCAGGATATTGCTGATCTGGCCGACGTGATCGAGATTCGTCTTGACTCTATTGCCGGAGCAGCTATCAAACCATTTGTGCAGGCTATATCCTGCCCTTTGTTGTTTACCAACAGGCCAACTTGGGAGGGAGGATTTTTTAACGGGCCTGAAATGGATAGAGTAGATCTGCTCATCGAGGCGATTCGCCAAGGGGCTGCCTATATTGATCTGGAACTGCAGTCTCCTTCTGAATCTCTGCAGCGTGTGTGGGGGGCCATTGCTCATTCAGATAGCCGGCTCATCCTTTCGCATCATGATTTCAAGAGAACTCCATGCCGGGAGGAACTTGTTGAAATATTGCATTCGATGCAGGAAAAAGAGGCCGATATCGGCAAGATAATTACAACAGCCCATGACTTTCATGATGTGCTGCGAATTCTGCAACTTCAGGAAGATGCTTCTGTCGCTGAGTTTCCGCTCATTGCCTTCTGTATGGGGCGGGCCGGTATTATAAGCCGGCTTGCCACCCTTGAACTCGGTGGCTTCATGACATATTGCGCAGTTACTGCAAACGAGGCGACCGCGCCCGGCCAGGTCTCAGTAGATGATCTCAGGTCATTCTTACATCTCTTGGATAATGGTCTTAACAGAAGGGGCCAATAAGTATATGAGAAATCGAGCTGCTCGGAGATCTTTGTGGATATAAATGGAAAAACAGCGGTCTACGGAATTGTTGGCAATCCCGTAGGCCACTCACTGAGTCCGATCATGCACAATGCAGCCTTCTCCTCTCTTGGTGAAAATAGAGTGTATCTGCCCTTTCAGGTTGTCGATATTGCTCAGGCTGTGCAGGGATTAAAGGCCCTGAATATTCGAGGAGTGAGCGTGACAATCCCGCATAAGGAGGCGGTCATCCCTTTTCTTGATGAGGTCGATCCTGTCGCACAGAAAATCGGCGCGGTCAATACGATTGAGGTTCTTGTCAGCGAACAGGGGAGAAAACTGAGGGGATCCAATAGCGATTGGGTCGGTGCAAACCGGGCTCTTTCAGTCCATTGTGATCTCGCTGATGCGAAGGTGGTTGTCCTCGGTGCAGGAGGATCCGCCAGGGCCATCGCCTTCGGGCTTTTGGAGGCGGGAGCGGGAGTTACCCTTTGCAGCAGAACGGAATCACGCGGTCGGAATCTGGCCATGGAACTGGGCTGCGATTGGCAACCGTTATCAATACTGGAAAAGCTGACCGGAACTGTACTGGTGAATGCTACCTCAGTCGGCATGGTACCAAATGAAAATGAAAGCCTCATTGCTTGTCGGGACCTCGAGAAGTTCAGGGTGGTTATGGACATTGTGTATTCTCCATTGGAGACACAATTGCTGCGCGAGGCCCGCGCCGCAGGTTGTCATGTCGTGCAGGGGTTGGACATGCTGCTCTATCAGGGTGCTGCCCAGTTCGAGTTGTGGACTGCTCTTCCTGCGCCAACCGAGGTCATGCGCAAGGCTTTGCTTATTGCTACCGGCAATCAGGCATGAAGAGAAGCTCAAAAAGAAAAAGCGTTTAGCGGAAGAGTGATTGAAAATGATAGAAATACAAACAGTTGCATGTGTTGAGGCGACTGTATCCGTACCAGGATCAAAGAGTCTGACACAACGGGCTCTCATCGCTGCTGCCCTGGCAAAGGGAGAAAGTAGATTGGTCGGCCCTCTGGTAAGTGAGGATACTGAGTATTCATCGCAAGCCCTGAGACATATGGGCGTTGAGATCGAAATCAAGCAGGATTCCTGGGTAATCAAAGGTAATGGCGGTAATATCCAGGCTTCTCCGAAGCCGATCTACCTTGGTAATAACGGCACAGCAACCCGGTTCCTGACATCGGTTGCAGCACTTGGCTATGCAGTTTTTACAATAGATGGCGATACGCGCATGCATGAAAGGCCAATTGGTCCCCTGATCAAGGCGTTGCGCGGTTGGGGGGTGGATATTTGTTCAATGTCGGATACTGATTGCCCGCCTCTACAGATCAACAGTCACGGTATTTATGGAGGGCAGACCATACTTCCTGAAGGCAAAAGCAGTCAGTATCTTTCATCCCTGCTTCTTGTTGCGCCTTATGCCACCCATCCTGCCCTTCTGCAGGTAGAAGGAGAGGTCTATTCCAAACCGTATGTGGCAATGACCCTGGCGGTGATGGCAGATTTTGGCATACGCGTGGAGTGTACCCAGGATTTCAAGTCGTTTTCCATACCTCAGGGGAGGTATCAGGGGAGAACCTACCAGATTGAAGGAGATGCCTCAAACGCCTCGTATTTCTGGGCCGCCGCCGCGATAACCGGCGGATGCGTGACTGTGAGCAATGTGCCCGTTTTGTCGCTGCAGGGCGATATCGGTCTGGTCCCTCTGCTCGCCCGCATGGGCTGTGAAGTGACCCAGAGTGGTAATGGTATTTCGGTTTCACGTCATGACAGACTGGAGGGGATTACGGTCGATATGGGAAATATGCCGGATGTTGTGCCGACTCTGGCTGTAGTTGCAGCCTTTGCCCATGGCAAGACGGTGATCAGCAATATAGCCCATCTCCGGGTCAAGGAGTGCGATAGACTGCATGCTGTCGTTACCGAGCTAGGGAAGATGGGGGCTCAGGTTGAGGAACTGAGCGATAGTATGATAATCCATGGTGACGGAGGGGAGAACCTTCGCGGTACGGTTATCGAAACCTATAAGGACCACAGGATGGCTATGAGCTTTGCAGTGGCTGGTCTCCGGGTTCCCGGTGTGTATATATCAGGAGAAAGCTGTGTCGCTAAATCATTTCCTGATTTCTGGGAACGTTTTGCCTTGCTTTCTTGAGGGTGGAATAAGCAAAGAGCCAAATGTCGAGGTTTTGAATTCCCGATTAGGTTAGCAAGTGCAGTGATAGACTTATAGCGATCAGGCGAGATCTCTGGCTTGTGAGAATTTTTCCGGTTTCTTCATTGACAGATTTCTGTCAATCAGTATCCTAATTGAAGAGTTCTTTATGAAGTAGATGTGTTTGATAATAACTGAAAAATCAAAGAGGGAGGAAACGATGAGAATTGCTTTACTGATTTTTATGTCTTTAATCCTGGCATCCTGCGCACCTGTGCAGATGGGTTCCTCAGGTTCAAAGACGGTCGCAACAGGTGCAGCCGGAGGCAGCACGGCCCAGAATGCCAATGCTGCCCTGGAAAGATGTTCGGAATCCTTTGGCACATTGGCTCTCCTCGAGGAGCAGGAAGAGGATTGGTATTACATCGTTGTCAATGAATATAAACTGCCCCCGGTCACAAAACTGCTTCGATTGATGGCCCAACAATCCAATTGTTTCGTTGTCGTGGAGCGGGACAGAAAAGGCATGAAGGCCATGGAAAAAGAACGTGAATTGCAGGCCTCAGGTGAAATGCGGCAGGGCAGCAATTTTGGCAAAGGCCAGATGGTTGCAGCAGATTATACTCTGACCCCAAGCATTACCTTCAGCAGCAGCGATTCAGGTGGCGCCGGCGCAGCCGTCGGTACCCTGATGAGTGTCTTTGGCGGGAGTGCCGGTACGGCTCTTGGCCTTGCCGGTGGTGTTCAGAAAAGAGAAGCAAGCACGATGCTGACTCTTGTTGAGAATCGCTCGGGGGTGCAGATCGCAGCTGCCGAAGGCAGCGCCTCCAAGTTTGACATGGGAGGACTGGGCTCGATTTTCAGCAGCAGTGGCGGGGTAGGATTGGGTGGATACGAAAAAACACCTCAAGGTAAGGTTCTGGCTGCAGCTTTCGCCGATTCTTTCAACCAGATGGTTCAAGCTCTAAAAAATTATCGAGCCCAAGAAGTCAAGGGTGGACTTGGTAAAGGCGGCACCCTGAAGATCGGCAACTGATCTTTTCCGATATCAAATTCTTAATCCAAATAACACCCCCTGACAGACTTATTCAGGGGGTGTTATTATTTTTAAAGCCTTGCTTTCCTTGTTCTTCCGAAAAAGTGATCCAAACTTTATCACCCACAGCCGCATGCAGTTCACCCGCGGCATTGCCGCAAACAATGGCAATTTCCATTGAGCCGAAACTATCCATAACCGCAATGAGTTCACCTGCGCTGGCTTCAGCATAGGTTGAGCATACTCCCGCTATCTTTTTCGAGCCTATTCTTAGAGTAATTTCTCTCCTCCCGGCAAATGCCTTGATTGTCTGTTCGGAAATATTGGTGCGCAGATTGCCAAAACGATCTCGGCAAATTATCTCACCAGTGAGTTGGTGCCCTGCGATTTGTGGACTGCTGACAGGCAACATTCGGCAGGAATTGCTGGCAACAAGCGGGCCGACCTTGCCGATATCCATGCCTGCTGCAAGTCGCGCGGCAATCGGCGCCATGATGTCCCTGCCATGAAATGTCGAGCTTACGGGGGAGAGAAAGAGGTTGGAATTGGTAATGTGGTGAATCTTGATGGTCGATTCTGACTGCAGAATTGCGGTGAAAATGCCATTATCAGGGCCGACGAAAAAACTTCGAGAAGTTTTGATGGCCAGAAGCCGGCGTGCTGAACCAACCCCTGGATCAACAACTGCCAGATGGACAGTTGCCTCAGGGAAAAATCTGCAGGCCCGGTCAATGATCATTGCTGCTTTCTGGATATCCTGCGGGGCTATGGAATGGGTGATATCTACGAGTTGGACATCGGGTAAAAAGGAGAGCAGGACTCCTTTGACAACGCCAACGTATTCATCGTCAAGGCCAAAATCAGTTGTCAGGGTTATGGTCGGGCGAATAGCCATGGGATATCTCTTGACTACAAAGATGTGACAACCGATTGGGATAAGTGGAAAATAGTGTGTCTCTGACACATTGAATTATTACTTTTTTACAAAAAAATAGAGATTCCCCTCTTCTTTCATGAGTCCTGCACTGCGTCGTGCGTCCTCGCTGTCTCCCAGGAAGAGATCGACTCGCCCTGTCCCCTGAATAGCTGCCCCTGCATCCTGGGGGAATACAAAACGATGGATTGGCCTCCAACCTGTCAGCGTTCCTTTGTGATCGAATACAGGCATTCTTGAACAAAGAAAACCTATGGTTCCTGAAGGAAGCGCCTGATGGTCGATGGCGATTGAACGACCGGCAGTCAGTTCGATATTGCTGTTTCCACGTGGTCCATTGGAATTACGCCAGCGGAAAAAAATATAACGGGGATTGGAGTGCAGTACACGGGTCATATCTTCGGGGTTATCTTTCAGATAGTCCTCAATAGCCGGAAGATTCGCCTCAGCAGTCGACATTCGTTTTTCGTCAATTAGAAGTTTGCCAATGCTTCGGTAGGAATGTCCGTTTGATGCAACGTAGCCTACGGCTCTTAACGTGCCGTCCCGGAGTTTGATTTTTCCTGAGCCTTGCACATGGAGAAGAAATACTTCAAATGGGTCTTTGAGAAAGACCAGTTCGCTACCTGAAAGTATATTTCGGGTCTCTATTTCTGCTCTGGTCCAATAGGGGATCAATTTCCCTTTGGAAATTCTGCCAGTGATGACTTTCCCGGAATCCGCGAATTTCTCTGATTTGAGATCGGAGGGCTGAATGTACAGAGGAAAGAGGAAGGGTGGCTGACGATGGAGGCTACCTTCGAAGGTTGGTTCAAAATAACCGGTGACCAGCATTTTGCCATAGACATCAGCGTATTTGCTTCCTGCGGCCTGATAGGCTGAGAACTTTTTTTCGAGCGCCTTCGCGATATCATGGCCCGTTTCGGCTTTCTCAATTATCTGGACGAATTCGTTGATGGAGGCAATGAGTTGGTTCGGGTTGTAGGAACCTTGAGCGATGCTGATTCGAGTTTCAGGAGACAATTTTTGCAGAGAGACTCGTTGCCGATAGGCGGCCTGGAGAAGCGACGAGCGATCAAAATCATCCTGCAGCACTGGCAGGTCTGAAAAATCAACTGGTAGGAGTGTCTGGCCTGAGGCCATGGTAATATTCTGGCAGATGAAGAAAATAAGGAATGCGGCCTTGGCTGAAAACCTGAAGCGGATAGATAAGAGCATCTTTGCTTCAAGTTTTCGAATGGGCATAACTAATTCTGATTCGCCAGAGCCTCTGCCAATTCTGACACAGCCATGGCATATCTGCTTGAATTGTTCCAGGCGGTGATTGCCTGGAAATTCGGGTATCCGGCCACATAGCGGAAACCGCCACCTTCAAGAGGGTGAATTTCCAAACCAACGATGGTAAGACCGGAATCCTGAGGAGGGCGGGGTAGGGTGATTTTCTGCATGGTTTGAACCTCGCGCCAGTCTACTAGGGCTTTCCTTCCCTTGAGGTTGGCCTGCACAAGTTTGTCGGACTGGAGTGAGTGACCGATCTCCGCATACACGGGTGCATTGAGAACCCATTTGAACCGGTGCAGGTAATTGGCAATCGATGCCAGAATATCTTCGGTCGAATTAAAGACATCACGACGGCTGTCTCCGTCAAAACTGACGGCATATTCCTGGAAACTTGAAGGAATGAACTGGGTCTGGCCAAAAGCGCCGGCGTAGGATCCTTTGACGGTCAATGGATCGAGTTGGTTCTCCCGGCAGAGCAGCAGGAAATACAGCAGTTGCTGGCGGAAAAAAGCTGAACGGCGAGGGTAGGCATCAAAGAGGGTGTTGAGGGTCTGAAACACACCATATCTGCCATGATTCGAACCAAAGCGTGATTCAATGCCCCAGATTGCAATGACATACTCACGATCAACGCCAATCTCGGCTTCGATCCTGTCTAGCAGAAGTTTATGTTCTCTCAGTTTTCGTTTGCCGGTAGCTATGACTGTCGGTGTTATGAACAGTGGCCAATATTCATAGTACGGTTTGGCCTCCCATTGGCGATCCATGAGCTCAAGAACTTTTTTGTTAATTACAACCCCATTGAACAGTGCATCGAGTTCTGTCTGCGAAAAGTTATGGCTTTCCCGCAACTCTGTGAAGAATTTTTGATATTTATCCTTCTGTATATCGATTAGCTGACCGTCAGCCACGAGATCAGCAGCCTTTGGCTGTGCCTGCTCTGCTGCAACATTCTGGCAACAGACTGCAAGAGTCAGGAGTAGCGAAGTGCAGAAAGAGCAAATATTTCTGGAGAGACTGATATTGAAAATAGGAGTGCCTCTTGAATAAGTGGGTTAACGAAAGATCGAGCAGGACGGGAGGGCCTACTGGTACATATCATGGAAGGCCGAGATAAACGATCCGAGCATCTCTGCCGGTAGCGTGTTTATTCCGGCAGCACCGGCCCTTCCTCCACCGCTTGCGAATTGTCTGCAAAGGGTGTCTGCATTCCTGCTGTCGGCTAATGGGGCGCGGACGCTTACACGAAATGAGCCGTCACGGTTTTCAGTAATCAGGGCGTGAGCCGATTCTGTTTTCTCCCTCGCCTTGAGGTTGGCAAAAACCCCTGAAATACGACGTGCCCATGAAGTATCCGGAAGAAGATATACACGATTTTTTTCTTTTGGTCCATGCTCCTTCTGGGCCAGAGCAAATTCCATATCTTCCTGGAATCCTAGCCGTAATGCCGGCATGACCTCAGGTGCTGTCGAGAATTCGATAGGATCAGTATAGTGCTGCAATATCTCACAAAGCTGCAAGGGTGAAAAACGCAGATCTTCTATATCTTCTCCATAACTGTTGTAATTGAGAAGTTCGCCAACCTCTTTGAGTTGGAGAAGCTGGTTTTCTGTCATGGAGAGAGAGGCCGCAAGGTCCCTGGCTGGTCCATGCAGATTATCACCGAAAGCCCCGCAGATAGCCC
>JAIFKM010000023.1 GCA_020049575.1 Desulfobulbaceae bacterium | reverse complement strand
TAACGGCCCTCACCTTTGGCATTGGTTGCCATCTATGTAGCATAGAGGGTGTCCGGCGTCAAGGCTGAAAGGCGACTTGACGCGGGAAAATGTGGGCACCCCTTTCGACGTTTCTCTATCTGTAATACAGGCTTGGGCTGCCCATGGTCAGCAGGGCCTTGTGCAGGTTTCGGCGAAACTCTCTGCGATCCCAGATGCCCTGGATATGGCCGCGTTTTAATGCGTTGCGGGCCGAGTGGTAATCAGGCGGGATGTCGACGCCTGTCGTCTCCCTGATGACCCGTGGGCCGGCAAATCCCACCCGGCTTGAGCGGATGGCGAACTGGTAGGGGGAGCAGCCGAGAAAGGATGCCACAGGCCCGGCGTAGGAGTTGTTGTCATAGACGACGATATAGAGACCGCCGGCATCAATATATTCTCTGACTGCCATGGTGCATTTGGGCATCTGGATTACGCCGAGGGTGCCTTCCTGGATACGGATGCCGCCTGTCGTATGGATATAGGCCAACAACGGCCGCTTCTTGCGTTTGGCCAACTGGCAGGCCTGGACGAATTTCTCGCCTTCGGCCGAGCCGACGGTGCCATTGCGGAAGTCGGAGTAGAGCATGGCCACGATGATTTGGATGCCGTTAATCTGGGCATGAAAGGTCATGTTCCCGGATTTCTTACCGGTTTTCTTCTTGGATATCTCCAGTCGTTCAGAAAATCCGGTATAGTCGAGGGGATTGCCGGAGATGATCTCGTTATTGAAAAAACTGATCGAGTTAGGGTCGAAGATGTTTTTCAGATACCATTGATGCTCGAGCGGAAAATGATGGCCACAGGTTTCGCAGACCCCGGCGAATTCGCCATAGAGATCAGGAATCCACAAGTCTTTACAGCCGAATTTGTCGGCGTTGGGACAGGTGACGGTCCGGTCTTCATTGGCCAGCGGGCTGGTGTAGGTGTCTGTCAGTTCCAGTGGATCGACGACCCGACCGTTTTCCTGGGAGCCCGCCGGGGTATAGGTAATTCGGGCTGCTGGTTTTTTTGTCTTCTTCTTTGAAAGGAAATGTATCGCTGCGGTAAGAGGCTCGGTGACGCGTTTAAGCATTACAGAACCCTCGCCCGAGACATCCTTGATCACCTTGTGGACCTGTTTTTTGTGATTTTTCAGGATATCATAACGCAAAGTATAGTAGATCTTCTCAGCATTGACCTTAAGAAGATTCAGCAGATCGGCACTGGCGCTGGGGCCGCCGGTGTACCCGTGCTTGGCCATTGCCAGGTATTTTCTGGAGCGCTGGGCCAGCAGTCGCCTGATCTCGTCCCGATTGAGGTCCCAAGGGACTTCCACCTGCAGCTCCTGCTGTTCCGATTTCGATTTTTTGCGACCGATCTCCCAGGTCCTGAAGGCCCGAAAGCTTCGGGTCGAAAGAACAACCTGGTCTGTGGCCCTGAGCATTTCAGAGCGCAATGTGGCAAAAAAGTTAAAATCATCCCGTCGGGCGCCGAGCTGAGGTTCATAAATGATCCGGTCAATGGTGCCGTTTTTCAAATTGTCAAAGGCCGTGAGACGCAGACGGTCGGCGCAGACCTCGATCAACTCCTTCGGGACCTTCGAACCTTCCCTAATCCGGCCTTCGATGGCTGCGGCCCCCTCCGGTGAGATGACCGAGTAATAGCCATGGGTGGTCATCAGGCGATAGTCCGATAGTCCGATGGCCTCGGCGCCGCCGGAGCCGCCCTCGGAGATCATCGAGATCATCGGTACCCGCAGCTTGGTCATGGCATAGATGTTTCGGGCGATCTGCTGGGCTGCGCCGGGATATTCTTCTACCGGATAGGAACCAGGGGTGAAGATGTAGAAGTGGATCGGAATACCCTCGGTCTCGGCAACCTTCATATAGCGCAGAGCCTTGGCATTGCCTTCCGGCTTGCAGGAACCACCGTTGCGGAATTCTTCGCCGTGACCGGTTTCCTGGCCGATGACCATGACCGAGGCGGTATAGGGCTTATTCTTGATGCGCCTGACAATGGTGGCCTTGGCGCAGATCATCGCCGGGTCGATGTTGGCATCGCCCTCGCCGCCGAGTTCGGTATAATCCTCGTAGACGTTTTCGAGGATATCCTTGAGGCTGAAGCGCTGAATGCTGCGGACGATGCGCACCCGTTCCATGGGAGTCAGCTGCTCTTCTGCCCGCTCTTCGAGAAAACTTACGGATTCGTTCAGCTTCCTGATTTCGCCTGAGAGTTCTTCGGCCGTATGATCGTAGATCGTTTGTTTGAGTCTGTCGCAGGTGATCTTGAACCCGTCCAGATTGCCCCAGGTCGTATAATCTTTAACCTGCAGCAGGTAGTTGATCCGTTCTTCGATGCGATGGAGCTGTTTTAATTGTTCATTCATAGAAATTATAGGTTCCGTACGACTGCGGCGGCTTAGAATGCGAGCAGGCGATCCAGATTGATTTTGAGGTAATTCAGGTTGGTGATAATAGGGCTGTCACCGGAGTCTTTGCCGCGGATAACCACCTCGTCGATGAACTGGGCAGCCCTGGCCTTGGCCTCATCCATCGAGTCGCCCCAGACAAGAGCCAGGGCCAGATTTGGATCGAAGTCGCTGGGAATGATATAGGGGCGGTCAAAGGGGACGTGGGTGTAAACGGCCGACCATTCGTGCTGAGGAAAAGTGAATTCGGTAATGGTGCCGATCCAGGGAGCGAATCCCCGGCGGGTGTCTTCGGCGACGATCCGCAGTTCGATCGCGGCGCCGCGGAAATCGACATCGGCCTGGCGATAGCCGATTTTGTCGCCGAGGCCGAGGCGGATCTGTTCGCGCAGCAGGTTGGGATGCCGGTTCTGCAGGTAGCTGATGCGGGCGGATATATCGTTTTCCACCTGGATGCGGGTGTTGACCTCGAGCAGGTAGGGCTGGCCGGAGCGGCTGACAATCCACTCCCAGGTGCCGACGTTGTCATAGTCGACGTGGGCCGCAAGCTTCAACGAGTATTCGACGATCTTGTCGAGGACCTGCTTCTCGTCAAACTCGTAATCATAACAGGAACTATGGAATCCGGGGGCTGCCTCTACCCGTTTTTGGCGGCCGGTCGACTGGATGGTGCAGTTACGGGTACCGAAATGGATGCGTTCGCCGTGCTTGGAGCAGACCAACTGGACTTCGAGATGATTGTAGTCCCGCAGACACTGTTCGATAAGGACGCCGCCGTCGCCGAACTGGCGTTTGGCGTAGTTCTGCAGCTGCCGGTAGATACGGCGGAACTGCTCGATTTCGGTGACCTCTTCGATGCCCATGCCACCACCACCGGCCGCGGCCTTGACGAGGATCGACGGGTTGGTGATGCCTTCCGCCTCCTGGCTTTCAAGGAGCCGCTGGGCGATTGCCTCGGCCTCCATTTCGTTGTAGATAGGGGCGTCGGTACCGGGAATGGTAGGGATGCCAAGCTGGTTGGCGATACGTTTGGTGTTGATCTTGTCGCCGAGATTCTTGATAACCTCCCAGTTCGGGCCGATAAAGGTCAGGGCCCGTTCACGAATGGTTGCCCGTCGGGCAAATCTGTAATCTTCCGAGAAAAAACCGTATCCGGGATGGATAGCGGTGCAGCCGGTATGATCGGCAACGGCAAAGATGTCATTGGGCTCGGTGTAGCTTGTAATGCGCCAGGCATTTTGTCCCGGCCCGCTTGTTATATTGCGCTGCACGTGTTCGGAGTCTTTGTCGGTATCGGTATAAACAACGACATACTCGAGGCCGAGATCCTTGCAGGCGTTCATGATCCGGATGGCAATCTCCCCCCGGTTCGCGATGAGAACCTTTCCTTCCAAACTGTTCCTCATATGGTATAATTTAGGAGCCGTTGCGAAACGACATGTATTTCTTGATATCCCAGCCGTTATGATACGGTAGTGGCTACCGAATGGTTTCAGGTGCAGCGTCGTTTTTTCTATTGACGGCCAGGCTGGCAGTGTGCTGAATACTCTTGGTGTCCCGTCTCTGGTGGAACTGCATGCGTTCGGCTTGAACAAAGTTAAAACCGAGTCTACTATAGTCTCGCCGGTTCAAATAGAAAAGAAAAAAGATGCATTGTCGTACTCCACCCGCAAAGGAGTCACCGACTAAAGAAGGATATTGTCCTTCTGGCAAGGTTTTTTTACCTCGACTACAGAAAATGCCGTGTCAGTAAGCTGATTGTATTGCTTTTTGCCGTTCTGATGATAATTATCTTTGCACTGTTCTGAGAGGGACATCCCGCATGCCGCGAATACTAAGCAGCCGTAACGCAAAGACAGCGCCAAGCTGCAATTCACGTAGTATCCACATCTGAAGTATCCATGGAAACAGAAAAAATAACTGAGCCGCAGGAACTGGCCGAACGGAAAGGTGTTTTGAAACGGCTGATGGCCCTGGTTCCCTTCGGCCGCCCGGAAACAACCGAGGACCTTGAACAGGAAATACAGGATCTTCTCGAAGAAGGAGAAGAGCAGGGCTTGATCACCAGCATGGAAGAGAAGATGATCAATTCGATCTTCGACTTCCGCGATACGGTGGCTTCCGAGATCATGACCCCGGCGGCCGAGGTGATCGATTTCGATGAATCATCCTCTCTCTCCGAACTTATCGATCTGGTGATCGAAAATGGTTTCACTCGTATCCCGGTCTATCGTGGTAATGCTGACCGAGTGATTGGCATAATCCATGCCAAAGACCTCCTGAGAATCTGCGCCAGACCCCAGACTGAGCCTGTGACCCTGGCAAGCTTTCTGCGGCCTGTCTATTTTATTCCTGAAAACAAGCCGATTGTTGAACTGCTCCTGGAATTCCAAAAACGCAAGGCCCATATGGCCATGGTGACCGATGAATTCGGGGCGATCCGCGGACTCATCACCCTCGAGGATATCGTCGAGGAGATTGTCGGCGAGATAGACGATGAGTACGATGACGACCAGGACTCGCTCGAGGTTGTTGACGACAATACAATTCTGGTCCATGCCCGGGTCGATCTGGAGAAAGTGGAAGAGCATTTTGACCTGGAGTTGCCGGAAGGCCCCTATGTTTCGATTGGCGGCCTGGTTATTCATATCCTCGGGCGTCTTGGTCAGATTGGTGATCAGGTTGAAACCACCGGTCTACAGTTTTCGGTTAAAGGGGCTAGCAAGCGCCGTATAAAAATGATCGAGATCACTCGCCTGCAAGCTGAGGGCGACCTGTAATGTACTCAAGCTTCAAGGCGGCAATGCCGCTGTCGTTGGCCTCCGGCCTGCTTCTCTGGCTCGCTTTCCCGGGTGGTCCGGCTCTTTGGCCGCTGCTCTTTGTGGGCCTTGTGCCGCTACTTATGGCCGTACAGTTGGGCAGCGGCAGACAGGCTTTCTGGTGCGGTCTGATCGCCGGTCTGGTGCACTTTCTCTCCTCGCTCTACTGGATCGTCATTGTTCTTGGCCATTATGGTGGCCTTCCGCTGTTTATTTCGCTGCCGGCTCTTTTTCTACTGGCGCTCTATATGAGTCTGTATGTCGGCCTTTTCGCCGCCGGCGCCCGTTTGTTGCTGCGATCCTTCAGTCCTCTGACCGCAATCTGGACCCTGCCGGCTCTCTGGGTAGGACTCGATTGGCTGCGGAGTGTTCTGTTCAGCGGCTTTCCCTGGATGGATCCAGGATATGCCCTCTGGCAGCAGCCGATGCTTATCCAGTCTGCGGATCTTTTCGGTCATCACGGGATTACTTTCATCATCGTTCTGGTCAACAGTCTGGTCGTCCTTTTCCTGCAGCAGAAGGGCAGAGGAAGAAAGAGGGATAGGCTGTGGCCGACGATCTCGGTGCTGCTGTTGCTGCTTGCCATAAGCGCCTATTCCCTGGCGCGCTGGCACAATCTGGAAAAAGATCTTGCCGTCGCCGGTCATCTTGCCGTCGGCATCGTTCAGGGCAATATCGACCAGAGTGTCAAATGGTCGCCGGAAAATCAGGGCGCGACCGTCGAAGGCTATATCCAGCAGACCACCTCGCTCTTTGGCCCGGAGAAAAACGGCAATCGACCGACCCTGGTGGTCTGGCCGGAGACCTCTCTACCCTTTTATCCTGTCGATCATCCGCTGCTGGGAAAACTGCAGGGCATGGTTGCCCAATATGATCTGGCCCTGCTTGCCGGTGCACCCTGGTATGAGGTTATCGACCGTGAAAACCGCAAGTTCAAGTTTTTCAACAGTGCCCTGCTGCTTGCCCCTGCAGGTGATTTCGTCGGCCGCTACGAAAAGAGTCATCTTGTTCCGTTCGGCGAATATGTGCCTCTGAAGCCCTTCCTGCC
>JAIFKM010000215.1 GCA_020049575.1 Desulfobulbaceae bacterium | reverse complement strand
GCATCATGGACGCTGATAAAGAGATCATCCTTAACCCAAGCCATTCCGCTCAGATCGGGCAATGTTGATGCTCGAACGACGCCTGGGGGATTAGCAAGAACTGTCGTTGCGCAACCAATAAATATCGTGGCACACAGCGCGAGTGTAACGAAAGAAAAATTCTGGCAACGAATTTTAATGTCGCAAGCATTCATGGTTCGACTCCTTGTGAAAGCGGCAAGAGGTTTATCTTCGGTGAAGATATTTCCACTCAGTTTTTCCATGTAGATAGGAGATATGTTGACTTTTGTAACGGCTCCGGCCATGACCCGACCACATAGCTTTTTCGGGCGGTCGGTGCCCATGTGCTTGTTAGCGACTCCTTAACAGTACACTTGCGCTGATGAAGATTTTCGGCCCTTCAAGCGAAGTAAATCCGGTAGCTTCAGCTCCTCGCATGCGCATTCATTTCTGCGGTCATCATTTCTCTAAGTTCACTGAAGAAAAGATTCCTGACCCTCTGAGTGGCAAGCGCCTCGGAAATCTCCAAAATGGCCTCATCCTTTAGCTGGTGGGCGATGGGTTCCACCTGAAGGGCATACGAGTTAACCCGCTGTTCCCAGAACCAATCCGGAGACCCGAACTGAACATAGCTTGGGTCAATTGCCGTAATTCGCGAGAGGGAATCGCGGAAGGCCTGCCCGAGGCTACTATTCTCGATGCAGAAAGCGATGTAGGCAATTCTGTACCTCACCAGGCCACCATAATCGCCCGGGATAGGCTCCAAACAATGAGGGTCCTGTTCTGCAGCATATGCAAAGTGCCCATAGCAGCACTGTAGAGTGTAGCAGTGGGGGATGGTTGCGAAACCAGCAACGATGTCCGCAATCGGTGCGTCGACACAGCCTAGATTGAGTGCCGCAAGAGTATCCTGACGGTCTTCGGAGTATCGTTTGTTCTCTACGAACTCCCTCAGCCCCCTAAACGTCTCCATTAGTCATCGATCTCCTTCGAAAGCTAACTAAGAGCGTTTTATCATTTGTCCCGCCACGGCAACACCTTTATCACCTTCATGCTCCGCATGTTTCTCAACCTTAAATTTCTGGCAGAAAGGGCGGGATGATTGATAAAATGTTGTTGAACTGAGCCGCGGGTTCGCAGAGAAGGGTTTTCCTAACCCCTATGGAGTTAGTTTATAACACCCTGGATCTACAATGTAAACAGCAATTGGACAGGGTAAACGCAGTGGCCGGAAATCAGAAAATTGTCGAGTGCGAAGTAGTATCGGCTGGACATAATGTTTCTTGGGGGTCGAAACGGCCCGCCAGCACCTTACAAAAGTGGTCTGGCGAGGAAATTGTGCAGGAAGTCCTGCAGCTTGGGCGCAGTTCCGCCGTTGTTTTTATTGTTCTTTTATAAACAACCTGTTTGCAGAAGTTCTCTCTCAACTGCTGTCTGCGTACAGAAGAGTAAGAAACCGCATTGTTCCCTGTTGGCAATGGGGGCAGCGCAGGATGTCGTTGCCACTCAAACGAAGCATCTTCTCCCGAACGGTCTCCTTGGCGAAGGAGAGGATCGCCGTGGCCTTGCCCATTAGTCGGCGGATCAGCAGAATCGCCTTTGCCTTGCAGTTGTTGGCGAGGAAGCCGAAGTAACGGATCTTCATGAAGCGGTACGGCAACACATGAAGCAGAAATCGGCGGATGAATTCGGTTGCCGGCAAATCCATGGTCTTGGTGCGATTTTCATCGCTACGGTCCTTGTAGCTAAAGGTTACTCGATGGTCGCCAATGGCCTTAATTCGGTGGTTGGCGAGAGCAACCCTGTGGGTGTAACGGCCGAGATAGGCGAGGACCTGTTCCGGACCGGAAAAGGGCTTTTTGGCATAGACAATCCAGTCCTTCTCCCACGCCGCCTGAAGAAAATCCGAACTGTCTCCGGGAAGAGTGAGAGCGTGGAGCTTGTCCTGCACCAGGCCGAGGTAGCGCTTCTTGAACTCCTTTGCAAGGGAGACGACATGAAAAAGAAAGTCGTCCTTGCTGGCCACCCAGCGCCTGCCATTCTGAGAGAGCACTCCTGCCGGAATAAGGCAGTGGACATGAAAATGATCGATCAGGGTCTGGCTCCAGGTATGGAGGATCGTTAACAGGCCGGGTTTGCCTTCAAGACGCCACTGGGGATCGGCGGCAAAAGCAAAGACCGTGTCGCGGACTGCCGAAAAGAGGCCGCCCAGCAGTTCTCTTTCGTTTTTCAGGATAAGCGGATTCAGCACATGGGGAACGGTGAAGACCATATGGAAATATCCGCAGGGCAGTAATTCTTCCCTGCGTTTTTCCAGCCATCGTTCCTTGGTCATAGTCTGGCATTTCGGGCAATGCCGGTTTCTGCAGGAATTGTAGCAGTTCCTGAGATGGCCGCAGTGGTCGCAAACCTCCTGGTGACCGCCAAGCCGGGCTGTCCGGCATGCCATGATTGCCGCCATGACCTTGCGCTGTTCGCTGGTCGTGGCATGGCTCTGTCGGTATTCGTCGCCATACAAGCGGAAGACGTCGGCAACTTCGAATTGTGGCTTCATTGTCGCTTCTCCTCTGACCAGGAATCGAGAGGGCTTACCGAGTTCAGCAGCATCTCGGGAGAAGCATGCAGATACATGCAGGTTGTTTTGATCGAGGCATGACCGAGCCACCTTTTCAGGATGAACAACTGAACGCCCTGCTCAAGAGCATGGGTTGCAAAACAGTGTCTGAGGGTATGTATTCCTCGTCCTCTGGTGACTCCTGCTTTTTGCTTGGCCAGGTAATAAATTTTCTGGGCGGTTTCCGAGGGCATGGGTTTGTTTTTGTCACCCGCAAAAAACAACCACTTCCCAGGCTGATAGGTTCGCCAATAGTCCCGGAGCAACTCCAGGCTGTGCTTGGATAAAACGGTATAGCGATCTTTTCTGCCTTTACTTTGGTCAATCCGAACCAGCATCTTTTTTGAGTCGATATGTTCGGCCTGGAGCCGGACAGCTTCACTGACCCGCAATCCCGAACCATAAATAAGCGTCAAAAGAGCTAGGTGCTTCAGGTTGCCGGTGGCTTTCAGAATGCTGCCAACTTCTTCCCGGCTTAACAGTATGGGGAGTTGGTGCGAACGGGGGCGGGGTGGAATGGAAAAGCCGGTTTTATCTCGACCAAGGAAGCCTTGGTAGTATTTCTTTAACCCGCAGAAAAGGACATTGCAGGTGGCCCAGGCCAGTTTCTTTTCCTGGATACAATGGAGTAGGTACTCCTGGATCTGGTCGTTAGTCAATTGATCCGCCGGTTGCCGGAAATACGTGGAAAGACTTTTGATGGAGTAAAGATAGGATTGGCGTGTCTTCGGTGCCACTCGTTGCAGATAGAGGTAGTTGGTAAAACTTCGCTGGTAATCCGTTTTCATGGCAATATCTCCTTTGTGGTTTTCCGGCGGCCACGATGGCAACCGTTGGTGAGATATTGTACCGAAAAGGATCGTCAGTTTTCTCGGTCAGACACGGGGACTACAGAAATAGAGGGGGGAAAGGACGAGTGCGGTCTGCTGGAGAGGGAACGGTGGGTGTTTTTTCCGCGCAGCGGTTTAGTTCAACAAGTTGTCTACCAGATCTGAGAAACTCTACAAATGTGGTGTCTAGAAAGATACCCACTCAACCTTTCCCAACACCTTCGACTCAACAAACGAATAAAGCCTCTAATGGCGAGTCTTGAATTATCACATTTGTTGGTGATTCCAAAGTCCACATATTTCCACTATAGCCTGACTAATCCACTGATGGAAATTGTTATCATTACACTCAGAGTCTTAACTATACAGTCATGCCCGTTGCCACAATGTAGCATGCAAAAGATTGTGGGTTCAATAACTTACCGTAGCCTAGCAGTATAACCCCACCATTTCAATTACTTCGTGGTTTTTCGGCGATAATACTGTAAATCGTTGTAATGAGAAATATAGCATTCGGATACTCAACCCGCTGCAACATCAAATGTGCCCATTGTGTGGCACCCAAGGATACTCTTGATTTTCAAAAAATTGAGCTTGCCAGGGCTAAAGAAATCATTCTAGATATGTCCATTGCTGGCGTCACCGGCATTAGTTTTACCGCCGGGGAGCCGTTTATCTATTATAACGATCTCCTGGAATTGGTTGGCCTCTGCAAGGAAAAGAGCATTTATACCAGAATTGTTACTAATAGTTTTTGGGCACCGACCCTGGAAAAGTCCAAACAGATGCTTGGACCGCTCAAGCAGTGCGGACTCTCTCAATTGCGTTTGAGCTTCAGCCGATGGCACCAACAGAATGTCCCACACCAAAATATACTAAATGCCGCTCACGGTTGCATGGAAGCAGGTATTGATTATTTTGTCTCTTTTGTTACTGATTTTTCAGAAGAAGACGATCAATACGAACAGTTTCTAAGGGACAATAAACTGAAGTTTTTTCCGGAGCCGGTCATCTATGCAGGAAGGGCTGATTCGTTTGCCCGGAAAGCTATTTTCACCGACTACCAGAACAACCAATGTACGATGAACCCCTACCTTGCTCCAGACCTCTCAATGTATGCCTGTTGCGATGCTGGTAGCCATTTCAACAATACGAAGTTCTTTCATCTTGGCAATCTACAAGACCATTCGGTCGACCAGCTGCTAACCAAGAGTGAAACCGACCCTCTCTACAACTGCATCCGATCCATGGGCATTACCGCTATCGCCTCCTTTGCCGGGATCAAAGCACGAGACATCGTGACATTCCGCAAATGCGAATTGTGTAAAATCTTGTTTGATACACCTGAAACTCTTAGTGCTCTCCAGGCTGCAGGCAAAGAACTCCAGAGATGGGCGAGATAATTAATATTATTATTTCATGTCTTTATATAGAGCACCCTCCCACCGTGACTATCATAGCGGTATCTGTATTGGGCAATAAAATCAACAAGAAGATAGCTACTCTTTCACTCGCAATATTTTAACAATCTACAGCAGTTAAGCAGAGTTGAAGTGATCCACTTCACAAAATTGAAAACTGTTCTTGAGGATAACCATGAAAAAAACGTTTAAAGTTACCCATCCAAAAATCAAAAAAGACCGACTTATAGAGGCCGTAAGGCACGATGTCAAAAAATACATCAAGAGAGAGCGAAATAAAAAGCTACCGGATGGTGTCGATTTTTGGGATTTCGATTGCAAATATGGCAATACGGAAGAAGAAGCGAAGGAGATCCACTTGTCTGAAATCAATAAATATATTGATCAAGCTCAGCAGCAGCAGTTGGACTCGTTTTACTTGGAAATTCTAGCCAAACCCGGCCACAGAATGAAAAAAACGACATCAAATGATTGAGTAGTCTCGACTTTCTTGGCATTGACGCCTGCGCTATTATTCCATCTCGATTCTTTCTACACAAAAGAGCGTGTATCCATAAGGCTGCGGCAAAAACGTCCTGTCCACTAGACTATGGTAGCCCCTGACCGGCGATACGATGCAGAATAACGTAGGATATCAACGCCAGTAGCAATCCCACCCACCACGGCAAACTAGCGGTCAAGTCTATAATATCATCAGCAATAGCTTGTCTTCGGCGGGCCACAATTCCCAAGGCTCTAGCAGGCAGATAATAGTATTTCAATTGTTATCGCCCCTTTCTCCGAATACACCCTGCAAAACAACATTCCGCCCCGATCATCGAAGCAAGATTTTCGATAGCCAAATCTAGCCAGCAACACTGTCTTGTTATGAAATAATCGCCCGACATGAACCCGACATGGCTACGACATGAGGCTATTCGTGACCCTATACCTCCTGATGTCCGCTATTATTCCTCTGCGTCCATGGTTACAAAGAAAGAGAACGAAGCATTTCTCGCTTTCTTTATCCATCATGGAGGAACACAAATGAAATCACTGAAAATGGCTTTTATTGCTTTTGCGCTCATGGGAGTTTTTGGAACTCATGCCTATGCCCGAGATCACGCCATTAATGCTCTTTATATCGGAGAGGTCGACAATGGCGTGACGGGATTTACCGTCGGCTATAATGAGTGGGACAGGGAGAGGTATGATAGAGATCGTTACAGGCATGAGTACCGATCCAATCGAGTATGCCGGGAATTCATAGAAGTCGTTAGGGGCCGGCATGGGCGGTATCATGAAGTAGTCAGGACCGTCTGCAGGGATAGGGATGACTGGCGCCGCCCTCATCACCGGGGCCATTATCCCAGGGATAGATATCGGGACAATGACCGTTGGTGATTAGTCGATGGACTCTCGACGTGTTATGAGTGGATTTCATCGAGGTAAGGCTGAA
>JAIFKM010000040.1 GCA_020049575.1 Desulfobulbaceae bacterium | reverse complement strand
AATTCCGCAGTTCAGGCAATAAGCGTTGAGTCGGCCGATTTTATCGGAATAGAAGCCGGTGCCTACACGGCCAGCGGCATTGACAAATCCGCCGTAAGAGACGAGCAGCCAGGCGTTGGCGGCAAAAAAAGGAATCTTGGCGCCTGTCTTGGCGAGCAGTCCTGCGGCATTGGCAATGATCAGAAGGCCTGACTGCGTCGTAAAGATGAACATCAGAACAAGAGCATAAAATTGCCAGGTCTTGACAATTTCAGAAGGTTCCCAGTTGGTAATCGTGGCACCCTTGGTGGCCACATTGCCGGAACTAAGGGTCGGTGCAACGTATCCTGCGGGTGGAATTTTGAGCATCTGGCCTGCGACAACAACCACGCAGGCAAAGAGAACACCGAGGATGACGAAGCTCTGGGTAATACCAAAGCTGCTGATAAGGTATTTAGCCAAAGGACCAATATACAGCGCTGCCCCGCCGTATCCGCCGACCACGATGCCGGCGATGAGACCGCGGCGATGGGGGCCGAACCATTTGAGGGCAGCCGGAGTCGGCGCTGCATAGCCGATACCCATACCGATACCGCCGAAAATACCGAAACCGATAATCAGGCCGGTGTAACTCTGCATCATACCGGCGATGATACAGCCGACTGCCAGAAACAGACCTCCGAGGGTGGCACCGAATTTCGGGCTGATTTTATCCTGAATTTTCCCTCCAGGAATCATCAACAGCGCAAAAATGATAACGCAAAGGGAAAACGGTGTAGCCGCTTCTGCATTGTTCAGATACACCCAGCCCTCATTTTTCCCGGACATCGGTTCTCCGGCCTTAGTGACAATGTCGCCGGCCCGCAGGATATCGCCTTTCGTAACGGAATCAGCGAGCAGGGTATATCCTTCTTTGGGAGTTGTGCCGAGTTTGACCTTCAACTTATCGGCACGTTGCACTTCCGCCAGTGCTTTTACAATTATATTGCCGGCCTGCGCCTTATCTGCGTCTGTGGCTTTGGCCGCCGTAATTACAGCTGTCGGGGTTACGATATCTCCTGGGGCCAATGTTACCTCACTGACCAGGGCACTTCCCCACATACTCCAGGCATACAGGATACCAAGACAGAGATTGATTGCCATTCCAGCAAATACCGTCACCCACGCCTGCGCAGGTTCTTTATGTGTCTGTTGTTGCCCCATTTCCCACTCCTTTTCTCGAAAAAGTCAGATTTGAAATTAATCAAACGGGTTAGCTTCTCGCGGTTTTTTTGTGTTCCACCTCCTTGTCTCTATGGTTGAATGGTTGCCTGCGTTTCTTTGACCTTCCCACACATCCAGGATGTGTGTTTATCTTCATGATATAACTATATTTATTTTTCTTTTATCGAGGTCACACAACTCCCTTTAAGTAAAAACCTCTACTTGGCCGAGAATATGTGTTCTTTACAACAAGATTGAATCGCTATTAGCTGGAAAAGTATCCCAAACGTCTTTTTGCCTGAGATATTTCCTTGTATCGTTCGGACTGCAACAGGAACTTGAAACCTACAACGCACGCTATTTCTGACACTTTCTCTATATCTTTCTCCGAATTCGGAGTGCCATCGACTGTTGGCATTACTATCGAAAAATCAGGCTGTGGTGCATTTATCAATTTCAGGAATGAAGTGTATTCATCAATTTTACAAATAGTCTGCATTAAGCATTTAGATAAACCATTATTCCAATTTTTTTTATCCGTCAACATTTTATTTCACTCCCCTGTGAGAAAAAATATCTCAAGAATACATGGGAATGAATCCTGAATTACTGCGTGCAATCGTTATCCACCCATCCGTTTTCAGGACTTTCAGTCCACCTGCAGGTTGCCACTTTTGCCCAAGAGGTTTTTTGCAAAATACCCATCTTTCATCTTTACGAGGCACTGGAGACATGCTGCTATGTGGCACTTTTATACCACATCGCAGTATGTCTTGGAGAGGAGCAGAGAAACCCAAACTCCCAAAACCCAGATTTTGGAGATACCGCGACACACCATCTCCGGATAACAGATCACAGACCGCTGCATTCCACGCTGCGGCGAAAATCTCAACAAAGAAAAACACAATGAATGAAGATTTGATTCAGGCAAAACTCGACAGTCTCGCAAGCGATATCCAGGTTCTGAGATCCGAGATACTTCAGCAGAAATCTTCGGATCCGCGGCCTCTTCGGCAGGCGCACCCCTCTCCCGATGCATGCCCTGTCTCGGCAACTGGCCTGGATGGCAACACCGAACTCATTGTCTTGCTTCGGTATTTCCATACCCGCAAGATGCGCAATAAGGTGGAAATAGAATTCGTCACACCACTGGCAGGAGCCTTCACCAAACCTGAGGCCACCAGGGTGCTGAAGGATACCGAAGTAAACCACATGGCGAAACTGATGTTCAAATGGGCCTACTTCAATCTGCTGCTGGCAGGGACCTGGCTCGGCCCGCCGGCCATGATGTTTAAAGGAAAGGTAATCGCCAAACGACGCTGAGTATCATAAAAACAGTCGGAGCGAAGACAACAAGCCGTCGGGAAAACACATGTGGTTCCGGCGGCTTTTTTTATTGCCTGCTACCATCAAATACTGTGTTGCTCCCGAACAACCGCTCGCGTTTCGCCACTCATTGCTGGCAAAAACGCCGAAACTCCACCAGAAACACGGCGGATTTCAAAGGGAAAACATATGAGTGACCATTGACCAATGGCCGCAAAGCATGGTACAGGTCGTATAAGGTTACAATTGCCGTCAGAGTCCATGAAACTCAATCATAATGGCGTATTCAATATACATTGAGCAAAGGAAACAGCATGAGTGAAGTTGAGGAAATAGAGCAGCTCGTCGACACGGTCCTGGCGGCCTATGCCAGGGGAGACGAGGACACGGTCGAAGATAATAGCAGCGCCATCCTCATCAATTATCTCGAAGCCATGCGGGACATCCATTTCGAAGAGTCCCATCTTCAGTGGCTTAACGAGATCATCGCAGCTATTGATGGCGACACCCCGGAAAAACTCATTGCCATTCTTGAAAAAGAACAGGACCCCGACTATGTCTTTCTTGGCTCCCAGGTCGCGGTTCTGATCGCCGGCTACCGGCATCTTGACGGTCTGGTCACCATCGCCCAGGCTGTCGGTATCCGAGCTCTGCTGAGAAACAGCTGAAACAGTCGGCCAACATTACTCTTCGCATACCTACAGGGAGATCATACTATCCATGAAGTTGCAGGAAAAAATCCAGGCGGAACTCCAAGTTTCCATCAAGGCAAAAGACACAGCCAGAACAGGGGCCGTGCGCATCCTCATCGGCGAATTCCAGCGCCAGCCCCAAAAGGTGCTGACCGACGACCAGGTCATCGCTATCATCAAAAAACTGATCAAATCTGAAAAAGAACTGCTGGCCTCGGCAAAACAGGAAACTTCCGACTTTCTGACAATCATGGAAACCTATCTGCCTCGTCAAGCCAACCGCCAGGAAATCGCCGACTGGATCGCGGCAAATATCGACTTCTCCACTTTCGGCAGCAGGATGCAGGCCATGAAACCTATTATGGCCCACTTCGGCAGCGCAACCGATGGCAACACCGTCAAAGACATTCTGCAGAAAATGGGCTGAGAATATAGGCCCAACACTCAAACAGCACCTTTTGAAACGACCCGAAAAGGCCGGTGCCGGCCTCTCCTCAAAAGCTTAGAGCCGCGCCATTTGTTCATACACACAAAGGGGCACCATCTTACATGAAATCAGGTAAAATCCTCACGTACAGCACTACAGTGGCTGTGATTGTCGCCTTCGGATTGTTTATCTATCTGGTACATGCCTCAAAGGCCCTGTCGTACCTGTCTCATGATCCCAAGGCCTGCATCAACTGCCACGTGATGAATACGCAGTATGCCACCTGGCAGCATAGCTCGCATGCCCGAGTGGCCACCTGCATTGAATGCCACCTGCCGACCGATGGTTTTCTCAACAAATATCTGGCAAAAGCACGCGATGGCTACAACCACTCGACAGCTTTCACCTTCAACACCTTCAAACAGCGGATTGAGATCAGTGAAAATGGCGCAGACAGAGTCGAGGCCAACTGCATGTCCTGTCACGCCACACTGATTGGCCAGATCCGTGAGAACAGGGACAGATACCACGATTTCAGCAAAGTCAAGTCCGAGGCAGATGTACGCTGCTGGCACTGCCATCGAGACGTACCCCATGGCGGCGTACGGGGTCTGGCTGCGACTCCATACAACCTCGGGGTAAGGGAACTTCAATAAAAGGGAGGATATGATGAATTCAGCAAAAGTATTGCTCGGCTGCTCTCTGGTTGCAATAGCTTCAATGGGACTGTTGGCGAACTCGATCAACGGCAAGGAAGAGGAGAGAAAGGCGATCAACATCAGTCCGGTGGTCAAAGAAAAGGGAGTCGAGGCCAAGAATGAAGAGTGGGCCAAATATTATCCCCGCCAGTATGACTCCTGGAAGAAAACCAGAGAGAGTGAAAAGATAGATGACCAGTTGAAGAAAAAACCGCAGCTCGCGATTCTCTGGGCGGGGTATGGCTTTTCCAAGGATTACAATGCGCCGCGCGGCCATTTCTACGCCCTCCAGGACAATATCAACACCCTGCGCACCGGCGGGCCGGTCAGCCCGGTCACCGGTCCAGCGCCCACTGCCTGCTGGAGTTGCAAATCACCTGATGTACCGCGTCTGATGGAAGAGGTCGGGGAGAAGGAATTCTTCACCGGCAAGTGGGCGAAATACGGCAGCGAAGTGGTCAACACCATCGGCTGCGGTGACTGCCATGACAGCAAGACCGGCAATTTGGTGCTTACCCGCCCCTACCTAAAGAGAGGACTTGAGGCCACCGGCGTCAAACTCGACCAGATTTCTCATCAAGACATGCGCTCACTGGTCTGCGCCCAGTGCCATGCCGAATACTACTTCAAAAAGACGGAAGAGACAGACGACAAGGGAAACAAAAAGATCATCAATACCGTCACCTTCCCTTGGTCAAACGGCTTCAAGGGAGAAAGTATCGAGGAATACTATGACGACCTCGGTTTCTCCGACTGGACCCATAGCATCAGCAAGGCCCCGATGCTCAAGGCCCAGCACCCCGATTACGAATTGTTCACCACCGGTATCCACGCAAAACGAGGAGTGGCCTGTGCCGACTGTCATATGCCCTATAAACAGGAAGGCAGCGTCAAATATTCCGACCATCATATTACCAGCCCGCTTGATAATATTGAGAACACCTGCCTGAATTGCCATCAAGAGGACGAGGCCGAATTCAAGGCGGTGGTCAAGACCAAGCTCGACCGGAAGGAAGAATTGATGGAAATCGCCATGAACAGCCTGGCCAAGGCCCACCTTGAAGCCGGCAAGGCATGGGAAGTAGGCGCCACGGAAGCTGAGATGAAAGATGCCCTGCAGGATATCAGACATGGCCAGTGGCGCTGGGATTACTCCATTGCCAGCCATGGCAGTTTCTATCATGCTCCGGAAGAAACCCTCAGACTTCTGGCCCAGGCTAATGACAAAGGTCAGGAAGCCCGGCTGAAAATCGCCGCTGTCCTGGCCAGGCACGGAGTTATCGGCTATGTCGCGCCCGATTTCTCAACCAAAGAGAAGGCTCAGGCTCTGGCTGGCGTCGATCTCGCAAAAGATATAGCCGAAAAACAGAAGTTCAAGCAGACCCTGCTGCAGGAATGGAACAAAGAGGCCGTAGAAAAAGGCCGATTGAACATGGATTCACGCAAAGACATGAGTGATCATTCTTCCTATTCCAGCAAGTAGCATCTTACTTTTCGAACACTCCGCCTGGCCGTTGTTACCTGACGGTCAGACGGGTATCCCTCCCCCTTTCCCCGCCGCCTGAACGCTGCTTTACAGTCTGCACCCAACGCAGTATACTTTCGGGTCTATTCAACACAGACTACAAAAGGACATAACAAATGGGTATTGCAGCAGATATAGCAATCATTATCGTCGCCGCCCTGATCGGCGGCCTGATAGCCCAGCGCTTCAGGCAGCCCCTCATCCTCGGCTACATCCTCGCCGGCATTGTGGTCGGTCCCCACACAGGTGGGGTAACTGTTACCGAAATCCACGATATCGAACTGCTGGCCGAGATCGGTGTAGCCCTGCTGCTCTTCGCCCTCGGCCTCGAGTTCTCCTTCCGCGACCTGCAGCCGGTGCGCAATGTCGCCCTGATCGGCACACCAATCCAGATGATCCTGACCATCATTTTTGGTTTCGCCATTGGCCGCTGGTTTGGTTATGACCAGATTGCCTCTTTGTGGATCGGTTCGATCATGTCTCTGTCAAGCACCATGGTCATCCTCAAGACCCTGATGGCCAAAGGGCTTATGGGCACACTGTCGAGCCGGGTGATGATCGGCATGCTCATCGTCCAGGATCTGGCGGTCATTCCACTGATGATCATCCTGCCCCAGCTGAGCAATCCCCAGGCCGGCATCCCCCTTGTCGCCTGGGCCGCCCTGAAAGCTGCCGTCTTTATAGCCCTAATGGTCGTTGTCGGGACCCGGGTCATCCCCCGGCTTCTCCGCCATATCGCGGCCTGGGATTCCCGCGAACTCTTTCTCCTCTCGGTAACCGCCATCGGCCTGGGAGTGGGCTATGCCACGTATCTCTTCGGTTTGTCCTTTGCCTTCGGGGCCTTTGTCGCCGGCATGGTCCTCAGCGAATCGGAATACAGCCACCAGGCCCTCAGCGATATCATTCCGCTGCGTGACATCTTCGGCATGCTGTTCTTCGTCTCGGTGGGCATGCTTCTCGATCCGAGCTTCCTGATTCTCCACATCCGCGAGATTGTCCTGCTGGTCCTGCTCATCATCATCGGCAAGGGCCTGATTTTCGCCAGTCTGGTGAAGGTCTTCGGCTACGGCAACGTCATCCCGCTGGCCGTGGGTCTTGGCCTCTTTCAAGTCGGCGAGTTTTCCTTCGTCCTGGCCCGGGTCGGTCTCAGCAGCCAGTCAATCAGCAATGATCTCTATTCCCTGATGCTCAACACGGCCATCTTCACCATGCTCCTCACCCCGGCCCTCTCGAGCCTGACGGCACCGCTCTACACCCTGCGCAAGAAATGGTTCAAACATGAAAAGCTGCAGACCATCAACCTGCCGAAAACCGGCCTGCGCGACCACGTAGTCATCGCCGGCGGCGGCCAGACCGGGGCTTATGTCGCCCAGGTTTTGAAAAATCTCGGGTTGTCTTTTGTGGTCATCGAGTTCAACACCCACCAGGTAAGTCATTTCAAGGACATGGGAACCCCGCTGGTCTACGGCGATGCAGCCCAGCCACTGGTACTCGAGGCCGCCCGAATCAGCCATGCGCGGCTCTTGATCGTCACAACACCCGCGGCCATCACCACAAAATCCATCGTCGACCAGGCCCTGAAGATGAACAGGAAGCTGCATATCATCGCCCGCTCTGACGGCCGGGACAATATGCATATTCTGAGAAATCTCGGGGTGCACGGGGTTGTGCAGCCGGAGTTTGAGGCGGGGTTGGAAATCACCCGACAGGCCCTGCTGGCCCTTGACGTCACTGACGGAGATATTCGTCATTACACCGATCAGGTTCGGGATGAGCTGTATGCACCTCTTTACAAGGCCGAAGAGGCAGGGCAATCGGTATAATCGAAAGACAACAGACAGAAATTCGAACTATGCCAATCAATCGTGCACCTGCATCTCCCTTATGAGTTTTTTCACCATCCATCCCATGAGGACGAGCCCGGCGAACAGCAGGCCCCAGAGCAGCCACTGGCGCCATGGCAAAGGCGGAGGCGGAACCTGCAGAGCTATTTTCCCGCCGAGTTCGAGACGCTTGCCAAGCGCCGCCGGCCTGATCAGGACCGTCTTATCTTTCAAGGAAAGTGCCTGTCGAATCATTTCTGCGCCAGCCCCACCTCCTTCTCCCACCAGTCGGCCACTTCCATAGGCCAGTGTGTAGGGTGCCGGACCTCGACCTAGAAAGAGCAGTTCCGCCGGGATCCAGCCCAGTTCAAGAATCGGCACTCTTTCGGGCTTTTCAAGACCGATGCCATCCTCAACGACTTCAAGACGCCAGTGCCGGTCCGCAGTTTCTGCCAGGGCACAGAGGTCGTTTTCAATGCGAACACCCTGTATTTGCAAGGTATAGAAGACTCCAGAACAGCGCAGTACCCAAGGGCTTTTGTCGTCTGGCCGCGACTGAACAACAGTCCTAAGCATGCTGTTGGCCTCCCTGAACCGCAGGCGAACACCGTTCACCGGCAGACGCGAAGGTGAAAGGTACGCAACCGAAATACCCTCCTCATTGTGCCCCACCGTGCCCTTCTCAAGCCCAAGCCAATGCCTCTGCAGCATCACCGGATCTCTGCCGGAGAAGACAGTGACCCTATCCAGTGCCGGCAAGGACTCATCTCCTACAACCTGCATCTTGACATATTTCAACGTTTTTCCAGGCAGATGCACGGTTCGCTGGATAATCCTCTGGCCCTGATGCTGAAGATCGGCAAGGACAGCTTTTTCAACCAGGGGAAACCAGTGCACCAGATCATCGCTCTGCTGCAGGCTAACGGTGGTGGTTGACAAACTCCCGGCCGGCCAGGTCAGCTCAAATCCTCGGGCTGAAATCTTCAGGCCACTCAAATCAAAGAGATAGGAGAGGACAGCCTTTTCACCATCTGTTTGATCATCGCTACGTGCATCGATATGAACAATCGTCCCCTGGCTATTTCTCTCAACCCGCAGCGCCAGATCCGTTTCACCTGATTGCTCTCGCCCTTCTTGCAACGGGAAGAAGGGAACATCTTGCCGGCTCACACCTTCATCATCAGCCGCAGGAGGCGGTCGCAGGAGATGAGGAACGACCTCGCCTGCCGCATTGAAGACCCGGAGGTCGCCAAGGTCTGCCCTCATGGCCATGTGATAGATTTCATCCGGTACGCCAACAGAGAAAATAGCCCCCTCGGCGTCTGTTTCCAGGTTATAGCCATAGGCAAAATCAGCCGGCGAGAGATCCGCGGCTACGGTTGGACCAGCGACCAGGAGAGCGATCAGGAAAAAGAGACAATATTTCATTGTTTTTCCCCCAGGTCTTTGGGGGGCAGCGGCGAGAAATAGCCGATAATCAACATGAGTATTCCTACCACTAGAAAGGAGATGATCCTGGCCACCGTACCAGTGCCCGAGAGATCAACGGCAAAGAGCTTGACGACAACCATGGCAAGGAGCAAAGCACCGACACACCACACCCGGCGACTGCCGCTCCTGGCCGACCAGACGGTGATGACCAGGGCCATCGCCCCCCAGAGGGCGGCCAGAGCGGATTGGAAGATCACTGAATGATAGAGGTCCCAGGATGTATACGGTATGCCGCCGAAGAAATGTACAGTCCTGGCTGCCGTAGCATTGAGCAGCAGAAAGCCGGCAATTCCCAGCAGGACATTGCCGGCACTGACGGGCATCGCCAGAAAACCCGCGGGCCGAAGTACTTCCCTTTGGCCACGTTCCCTGTTCCAGAAAAACAGGACGATGAGGGTAAAGATCTGGCTCATCTCCAACGGGTTGATCAGGGGCAGATAGCCAATCAGGACAGGATCGCCTGTTAAGCCCAGGCACCAGAGATGCCAGAACAGCAGCAGCAGAGCAATTACTGCACAGCCGGCACCGAGATACTCGTCAGGGAATTTGCCGATCGGCCAGCGCAGCCCGCCACCCCAGCGAAGGAGAATATAAACGGCAGATGCCGGAACCAGCCCCCAGCAAACCGCCTGCCAGGTGAGCGAGGGATCGATAAACTTGTTGGCCAGCCAGGCCACTTCCTGACTCAACACAAAGAGCACAAGGCACATTGCTGTTATATGCCAGATCCTGGCATATCGCTGCGGCCATTGATCCTCAACCAGAAAGAGCAGGCGGTAGATAGTGAAAAGGGCCACCGGCCAGGCAAGCCATCCCCACCCGGCAAAAAGATGCCAGTGAGACTGCTGAGCCAGGATACTTAAAGGAGCGGCCAGGGCAACGGCTGGCAGAAAGATGAGCTGCGAGAGGATAAGCTGTCGCCAGTCAATCCGCCTGGCGACCATTGTCATAACCATCGTGCTGCAGCAGAGATACAGCAGCAGAATGTTGACGAACTCTTCTTCGGCGAAATGGCGATCCGCCTCGTTCCAACCGGCCATAAACCACCAGAGGAGGCCCCAGATCATCAGGGGCAGCGGCAAGAAACCTTCCCAGCGCCGCAGTCTGCTGCGGAATTTTTCCAGGTACCAACTCGAGAACAGGGCGGCCAGGGAGATCAGGACGCAGCCGAGAAAAAATCGATTGAGAAAAACCGAGGCCCCGAAGGGATACCAGCCGGCATCGAGAAAACCGATGGCGGCGCCAACCTGCAGCAGCAGCGCAAAAATGCGGGCGGCAAAGCGTTCCTGACGCACACCCACCCAGATCATCGCCGCACCTTCCAGAGCCCAGACCGCCGAGGTCCACTGACCATCCAGGGCAAGGGGGATCGTCAAGCTGCCAAAGACGATGGCCATAGCCAGGAATGCTTCTGTCAGCATCCGCATGCCTTCCTGCAGCCGTCGCCAGAGCAGGGTTGCCAGCACGGCATAGAATAGCCCCAGAGCCAGCACACTCAGAGCCATGCCGTATCGATAGTCCTGAACAAGACAGTACTGCAGGCTGGTCGCGACGAGCGGCAGACCAAAGACCAGAGGTCCGTCAATAAACCCCTTGAGATTGAGTGGCTGACGATGAGCAAAGAGTACAGAAACCACGACATAGAGCAAAAAGAAGAAGACCAGAAAGGGCTCTGTGCTGGCAAAATATCGCGGCTGATAGGCCGAAGCCCCCCAGAGTGTGGCTATGGCAAAAGTGAAGAAGAATCCTAAAAGATTGAGTTCGCGCCAACTCTTGAACCAGGCGATAGCCAGAATGCCGATATTGAGCAGGGCATAATAGGAAAAGAGCAGGACATGACTCCCCTCGCCGGTCGACATCAGCACAGGCGCCAGAAAACCGCCGACGATACCGGCCATGGCAAGGGATTTTGATTCCTGCAGGATGGCCAGAAAACTGGAAAGTACCACCAGGGCAATCATCACTGCCAACGACAAGGTGAGCGGCAGAAAATGATAGAGCCTGGCCGCGGCATAGATGACCAGATACAGTATGCCAATACCGCCACCCTGAAGAATCAGGCCATAGCCAAGAACTCTTCGCCGCAGCTGCCAGCCGGCTGCAAGAAGCACAAGGCCGCCCGCGGCAACGCCTGCCAGACGGAATTCAAGAGGTACGAGGTTGCGCTGGGCGGCGTATTTGAGCAGGAAGGCAACACCGAAAAAGAGGATAACGACGCCAATCTTGAGTACCAGGTTGCCGCCGGTGAAGAAACTGCTGAGAAGAGAGCTTATTCTGGTTACGCCGGTTCCAAGTCCTGCAAAAAAACTGTCAAAGGGGGTAGTGCTCTGAATCTCAGCTGTTTTCGGTTGATATCCGGAGGGACTGCCCTCCATCGGCGCCGTATGATTTTCCGACTGGGGAGGTCTTTGCGGCGACGTTGCGCCTGTTTGCGCCTCTCTCTCCGGTACTGCTGCGTCGGCTACCGGGGTAAAAACAACCTCGGACGACAAGATTGATTGTGGAGTTCCTGCAATTTTCTCAAGGGCGGCAATTCGCCGACGCTGGGCCAGGACCTCGGCGATCAGAATTCCGATCACGGCACCCAGCAATGCGCCAAAGGATCCGGCACCGACCAGGCCTGCCAGACCACCGAGAATAGCCAATATTATATGCATAACGAACCTTTCTAAAGAGCTGGAGGAGGCCACTATAAGCGCGGTTAGGGAGCATCATTCCCCCTGCCGCATTGTAGACGGAGTTCTTTCAGGCTGGCGATAACACCAATGCCCGACGGCAATCCGGGCGGCATCGCCGCCGCAAGAAGTATGGTCTGCAAACCAAGGCCATGGCAGGGAAGGATATCTTTTTCCAGACTGTCGCCGACCATCGTCACTTCCTCCGGTCTCGCCCCGAGAGTGCGCAGCACAGCACGATAAAATCGCGGATCAGGTTTTTGAAAACCGGTGTTCTGCCGACAGAAACAGCCTGATACATACCGGTCAAGACCAACCCGACCCAGGGCCATACGGATATCCTCGGCCGTTGATTCCGTCGCCCCGCTGGCCACATATAACCGTGCGAACCGGCAAAGGCTGGCGAGTGCCTCCACCGCCCCGGGCATGGCCTCGACCTCCGGCCAGTCACACATTTTTCCTGGAACTCCGGGCATATCCCGCATCAGGGTATCGCCCCAGTCAAAGAGCACGACGGGTGTCATCAGCAGATTAACCGGGCTGCCTCCGCATCTCCCGGCAGGTCGCGCTTCTGCAGGTACTGGCGGATTTTCTCTTTGTCGGCCTCGCTCTTGTTCTGAGCCAGATCGCTTTTACCGGAAAGAGACTCGATCCGCACAGCGACGACCGCGCAGGCCTTGACTTCCGGCATATCCGCCGTGATCCGGGGAACAACGGTCAATCCTTCATGCGAATCCATCAGCGCATTGAGGGCCGCAACTTTCTCTTCGAGAGTATTCACAACCTGCGCACGCCCCCGAATAATCACCGAGTGATAGAACTGGTGAACCTGACAGGCTGGGCCTTGGGGATCGAAATCCGTTCCCTTGTAGGCCAGTGGGATATCGATTTCAAAACAGACCCGGTCATCACGGAGCAGATTGTCCATCTTCTCACCTTTATGGGCACAGTGAAAATAGACCGAACCCTGCCAGTACACGTAATTCAGCGGCGTAATATACGGATAGCCGTCAGCCCCGACCGTGGCCAGTCGCCCGATCCGACAACGTCTGAGTGTTTGTTCCAGGTTCTTCTTGTCGGTCACTTCACACTGGCTGCGTCTCATACCTTTTTCCTCCAACACGTGTAATTTTTTCTTAGATATCGAGGCCAGGTTCCACGGCCATTTCGAGACCTACCACCATCTTGATCGATTCTTTCCAGCGGATCAGCGGATTGTGCCGCAAGCGCCGGTATATCTCCTGAATATGCGCATCATCTTGTCCCTTTTCAATTCTTTCGATCTCGGCCTGCAGCCTTTCTTCCTCGCCGCTCACTCGTTCGCCGATTTTGTTCATCTTACCGAGCCAGATGGAATGCGTGACAAAAGGTTGCAATTCCTCGACCATGGCAACGACGTCTGCGGTATCGAGCATCGGTTCGACACTGACAGAGGTCGAATAGCCCTCAGCACATGCCAGCTCAAGACAAGCCAGCCGCTCGGCATAGGCGGGCGCCAGCGGTTCCCAGAAACTGAGAACCGCGGCATTACGAGCAGTGATGGTGAAGCGGAAGAGGACCTTTTCCCTGTAGGGTCGAAACTCCTGGCAGAGATCAGCAATACAGTGAAGATGGGGTTTGCTGACTACCAGGACCTTATTCCCAGCCCGTAGCAGGTTCAAGATAACGCTTCGGCAGGCCGCCAGATTCTCCGGCACAATATCATGATGCGCCGGAAACATCACCTGGCCACTATAGAGACGATGTACCCTTTCAAGCTCTCCCTCCATGATCCTGCCCTGCGACCAGTCTTCAGCCTTCACCAGCCCACGGCGCTCCACCTGATCATAACGGGCATAGCAGTAGCGGCAGCCATGCGGGCAACCGAGACAACAGTCGACTGTGGCGACGGCCCATTCAGCAGTACCGCGTACAGGTTTTGCGGAGATGCTCATTTCAATCTTCCCAGACAATAATTCACTGCCCATCCTGCCATAGACCGAACAGTTCCTTAATACCCTTTCCAGCCAATTCCGTCATGGCCAGAAAGGCCTCCTGGGAAAAGGGAGAGCCTTCCGCCGTCGACTGGATCTCGATCCAGCGACCATCTCCAGCCATCACAAAATTAGCATCGGCCTCGGCGGCAGAATCCTCGGAGTAATCAAGGTCAAGCAAGGGCAGGCCGCCGACCATGCCGACCGAGATGGCGGCAACCGGCAGGATTGCCGGTATCGAGACCAGCCTGCCATCCCGCACCAGTTTATGCAGGGCATCGCGGACAGCCAGGGCCGCACCGGTGATCGAAGCGGTGCGGGTGCCGCCGTCGGCGTTGAGCACGTCACAGTCGATCCGCAGGGTGCGCTCACCGATTGTCTTGAGGTCGACCATCATCCGCAGACTGCGGCCGATGAGACGTTGGATCTCCAAAGTCCGGCCCGACTGGCCAGAGGTCTCACGGCGATAGCGGCTGGAAGTGGCGCAGGGCAGCATGCCGTACTCGGCGGTGATCCAGCCTTGGCCCTTGTCTTTCAAAAAAGGTGGCACGCTCTCCTCAACCGTCACGGCGCAGAGCACATGGGTATTGCCCATCTTTATCAGTATCGAGGCATCGGCCTGCGGCTGAAATCCCCGTTCTATCGACACCGGCCGGAGACTGCCGGCAGGCCTGTCACTTTTTCTCATGGCGTGCTTTCCTTGTGTATTGCAAAGACAAAGCCTGGCATCACGTCAGTGCTGCCAGGCTCCATTGAATCACCTCTTTCCATCAATAAACCAGGTCAGAATGTGCGCTTATCGATCACTCTCTGCCCCTTGCCGTCGAAGCGCTCCAGGGTCTTTTCTTCTACGAGCTTAACGTGCACGCCGATGCCAAGTTCCGATGCCAGGCGGCGCTGGATGGTCTCGATCAGGGCTCGCTGCTTTTTCATCTCGTCGAAGAAGATCGATTCGACTGCCTCGACCATGACAGTCACCTTGTCCTCGTTATGCTCTCGCTCGACTATGAGACGATAGTGCGGTTCGGTTCCCTCGATGTCGAACAGCACCGATTCGATCTGAGTCGGGAAGACGTTGACCCCCTTGATGATCAGCATATCATCGGTGCGGCCGAGGATACGACTCATGCGGGTGAAGGTCCGGCCACAGGGACAGGGCTCCGGTAGCAAACGGGTAAGATCCCTGGTGCGGTAACGGATGACCGGGAAGGCCTCCTTGGTCAGCGTCGTTATGACCAGTTCACCGACCTCGCCGGGGGCGACCGGCTCAAGAGTCAACGGGTCGAGAACTTCGACCAGAAAATGATCCTCGTTGATGTGCAGGCCGTTGCATTGCTGACACTCACCGGCCACACCCGGCCCCATGATCTCCGAAAGTCCGTAGTTGTCGGTGGAGGTGATGCCAAGCCGTTCATTGATTTCTCGCCGCATTGCCTCCGACCAGGGTTCGGCCCCGAAGAGACCGAATTTGAGAGACAGGCCGTTCGGATTGACGCCCATCTCCATCATCACATCGGCAATTTTCAAAGCGTAGGAAGGTGTGCACACCAGGGCCGTGGTCTTGAAATCCTGCATAATCTTGATCTGGCGTTTGGTATTTCCCGATGAGATGGGAATGACCGAGGCGCCAAGACGCTCGGCCCCGTAATGCAGACCGAAGCCGCCGGTGAACAGGCCGTAGCCGAAGGCGATCTGGATGACATCCTCGGCGGTCAGACCGGCAGCCCGCAGGATGCGCGCCACCAGGTTTGACCAGTTTTTGATATCATTTCTGGTATAACCGACCACCGTGGCCATGCCCGTCGTACCGGATGAAGAATGGATGCGAACCACATCACGCAGAGGCACGGCGAAGAGTCCGTAAGGATAATTGTCCCGTAGGTCCTGCTTCATGGTAAAGGGCAGGCGGCGCAGGTCATCAAGCGAGGTGAAGGCATCATAATCTACTTTCAACTCGTTGAATTTCTGGCGGTAAAAGGGTACATGGGTTCCAACCCGGTAGAGCGTGGCCTGCAGCCGCTCCAACTGGAGCTGCTCCAGATCCTCCCTGGACATGCATTCGAATTCCTGTTCCCAGTACATAGTGTTTGTCGTTACAAAAGGTTATGGTGGTTAATAAAATTTATTCAATTTTTTCGCGGCCCAGATAGGCCCGTTGTACATCCTTGTTTGCCATGAGATCTTCGGCCGGCCCCTGAACAATGACCTTGCCAGTCTCAAGGACATAGCCCCGGTCGGCAATAGAGAGAGCGGCCCGGGCGTTCTGCTCAACCAGCAGGACGGTACTGCCCTCGTCGCGCAATCTGACGATGATCTGAAAGATATCACGGACAATGAGCGGCGCCAGCCCCGTCGATGGTTCATCCATCATGACAAGAGACGGCTTCGACATCAGAGCCCTGCCCATGGCCAGCATCTGCTGCTCACCGCCTGAGAGGGTGCCAGCGAATTGATTCCGGCGCTCCCGCAGGATCGGAAAAAGCTCATACTGGTAGGCAAGGCGGTCCATTATCAGTTTTTTTCCTTCTTTCTGCCGGACATGACCACCGAGGATAAGATTCTCTTCAACCGTCATCGTCGCAAAGACCTGCCGCCCCTCCGGCACCATGACGCAGCCAAGAGCAGGAATTTTCGGGGCAGTCAGGCGGCAAAGCTCAACATCCTGAAAACGAATAGTGCCCGAGGTGGCCCTGATAAGACCGGCAATGGTAGCCAGCAGGGTCGTTTTCCCCGCCCCGTTGGCGCCGATAATGGTGACAATCTCACCAGCATTGACATGCATCGAGACGTTCTTCAAGACCCGCAGTTTGCCGTATCCGGCGTCAAGATTTCGTATTTTCAGCATGTCTGTCTCTTAGGCCGGCACCGCCGCTTCTTCACCGAGATAAATCCTGATTACCTCGGGATCCCGCTGAATCTTCTGCGGGATATCTTCGGCTATTTTCTGGCCGAAGCTGAGTACCACAATTTCATCGGAAATATCCATCACAAGTGACATATCGTGCTCGACAAGGAGAACCGTGATGCCCATTTCCCTGATTTTGGTGATCAACCTGCCAATCTCGGCTGTTTCGTAGATATTGAGCCCGGCGGCCGGTTCATCAAGAAGAAGAAGGGCCGGTTCAAGGGCCAGGGCCCTGGCCAGTTCTACCGCCCGCTGCTGACCGAAGGCCAGGTTCATCGCCTCGGTATCGGCATATTCGGCGATACCAAGTAATTCAAGGAGTTCCATCGATTTCCGGCGGATCTCCCGCTCTTCACTGAGAAAACCGGGGAGGCGAAACATCGATGCGAGAAATCCCGACCTGGATTGCACATGCCTGCCGACCATAACGTTTTCCAGAGCCGTCATACCGGCAAACATCTTGATATTCTGAAAGGTCCTGGCTATCCCCAGGCGGGCAACCTGATAAGGCCGCAGACCATTGAGGGCATGTCCTTTGAATGTGATCTCACCGGACGTTGCCGGCAGAACCCCCGAAATCAGGTTAAACAGGGTAGTTTTGCCTGCTCCGTTTGGCCCGATGACCGCCTTGATCGAGCCCTCCCTGAGAGCGAACGAGACATCACTGACAGCCTGTAATCCACCGAATTTTTTACTGATCTTCTCTACCCGCAACAAAGCCATCGACGCCTATGCCTCCTCTGCCGGTCTTTTCCGGCCGATCAGCGCGAACCGCTGCCGCAGCTGACCGAGATGCAGACCGAGAATGCCGTTCGGGGCAAAAAGCATGATGAGGATGAGGATCAGGCCAAAAACTGCATCATCGTAGGAGCCGAACATACCGCGCAGTGACAGGAAATTGAGGACAATCCCCATGATCATTGCCCCCCAGAGATTGGCCATACCGCCGACGGCGACGATGGCGACGTAACGGACTGATTTCATGACGCTTGCCTCGGAGGGTCCGATACCGCCGTTGTAATGGGTCAGCAAGATGCCTGCCAGGGCAGCAAAGATGGCCGAAAGAACAAAGGTGTAGAGCTTGAACCTGGCCGTATCGACCCCCATTGAATCGGCAGCCTCGGGCGAACTATGGATGGCCCTGAGCGCCCGGCCGACCCTTGAGTCGATGAGATGGCGCAGCAGTACCATGCCGATGAGCAGCACCCCCCAGGCAATATAGTAGTTCTGCACCCTCCCCTGGAAATTGCCGCTGACCGTAAGCCCCGGCAGTAAAGTGAAACCCGGGACATCCGAAATGCCGTCGGCCTCGCCGAAATAGGCACTGGCCAGGACCAAACGGAAAATGATGATGCCAAAACCGAGAGTCGCCATCGCCAGATAATGGCCCTTGAGCTTCAAAACCGGTATGCCGATGACAAAGGCTATGAGAGCGGCGGTGAGGATCGCGGCGCAACATGCAGCCCAGGGTGTCACCACCAGCAGGGATTCGCCATAGACATCCTTGCTAGCCAGAAGCAGTCCCACGGAATCAAGCAGCTTCACCAGCACGTTATCCTGGAAAGGAACGAGATTGCGGGTGGTCAGGGCAGCCGAGAGATACCCGCCGATGGCGAAAAAGCCGGCATGACCAAGAGAGATCTGACCGGCATAGCCCATGACAACGCACAGGCCGATGATCAGAAAAGAATAGTAGGCCGACATGGTCAGCTGGGTCAGATAGAAGACGCTGTCCGTCCAGCTTGCAAGCAATTGGACAATAATGACCAGCGCCAGCAGGGGGAGAAGTACCAGGGTATTGCGCATGATCGTTAAAACTCCTTCAGGCCGGCCGCCGCACTTGATCCGAAGAGACCGTGGGGCCGGACAAAGAGAATGACGAGCAATATGGCAATGGCGATGGCATCCTGGAAGGCAAGGGGCACCATGGAGACGGAAAAGGCCTCGATGACGCCAAGCAGGAGCCCGGCTGCCACGGCCCCCGGTGAATTGCCGAGGCCGCCGAGGATGGCCACAGTGAAGCCCTTGATGGCCAGACCGGTGCCGATATCGTACTGGGTGTAGGTGATTGGCGACATGACAGCCCCCGCCAGGGCTCCGATGCCGGCACTCAGGATGAAGGAAAGGGTCACCATGTTTCGGGTATCAATGCCGCAGAGGATGGCGGCCGTCCGGTTGGCGGCGCAGGCCCGCATTTCCCTGCCGATCGAGGTCATCTTGAAAAAAAGGCTGAGAAAAAGAACCATCAGGGAACACGTGCCGATGACCCACAGCACCTGGGGTGAAACCCTGGCACCAAGCACAGGGATGCTGGTGATTTCATTGCCAATGAAATACGGCAAGGCCCGCACGTTGTCACCCCAGACATGCAGTGCGGCCTCACGGATGAGGATCGAAATGCCGATAGTGATAATGATCATCCGCAGGACACTGGGGTTTTTCAGCCAGCGGATAAAGACGATTTCGATGACTGCCCCGATGCACATGGTCAGGCCAACCGCGAGGGCAATCGCCACGGTTATTGGCATGAATTGCAGTAAGGTTATGGACAGCATGCCGCCCAGCATGACAAATTCGCCCTGGGCAAAATTAATGATACCGGTGGTATTGTAGATAATGTTGAAACCGATGGCGACAATGGCATAGATGCTGCCATAGGTGATACCGGCCACCAGGTACTGAATGAAAAGCTCAAGTGTCATAAATCATACAGCAGGCTTACAAAGCTCAAAAAAAAGGCCGGGGCAGTTGACCGCCCCGGCTCTGTGCGTCAAAGGATTATTTGCCCGTGTACGGGACAAATTTACCGTCCTTGACGGTCATCATTTCAAAGGCATCCATGGTCAGACCATTATGATCAGCGGCGGAAAAATTATAGATCCCGCCGGTTCCCGGCAGGTCTTTGAGGCCTTCAATAGCAGCACGCACTTTTTCCTTGTCCGGTCCAGCCACTTCGATGGCCTTGGCCAGAATCATGAAGGCATCGTAGCCGTGGCCGCCGAAGGTCGATACGGTTTCTTTGTATTTGCTCTCATAGTCCTTGGTATATTTGACAAGAAGGGCCTTCTGCGGATGATTGTCTGGCAGCAGGTCTGCCATCAGCAGGCGACCGGCCGGGAAGATGACTCCCTCGGCTGCCGTGCCGGCAGCCTGGACATATTTGATATTGCCAAAACCGTGACTCTGGAAGATCGGCACATCCCAACCGGCCTGGCGGATATTCTTCACGACAATCGACTGGGCCGGCACAATAGACCAGTTGATGACACCCTGCACGGCGGCATTGGCCTTGATCTTGGCGACCACGGCCGAGAGGTCGGTGGCCTTGGCGTCATAGACCTCGGCCTCGACCACGTCGATCTTGTATTCGGGAGCGATCTTCAGGATCTGCTCTTTGCCGGCCTTGCCGAATCCGGAGTTGTCAACCAGCACGGCAATCTTAGTGATACCGAGCTTGTTCATCTCGATGAAGATCTTCTTGGCGGCGAAGGAATCATTCTGGGGGGTTTTGAAGACCCAGGAGGCGACGGGATTGACAATCACCTCAGCTGCCGCACAGGAAATTAACGGGGTCTTG
>JAIFKM010000207.1 GCA_020049575.1 Desulfobulbaceae bacterium | reverse complement strand
TACGTGATAACCCGCCAGCTCGCCACCCTGCACGGAGCGGGAATTCCTCTGGACGCGGCCCTGCATTCCCTTATCGACCAGACTCGTAATCCTGCCTTAAAAAAGGTGCTGGCCCAGATCAAAGGCAAGGTCAGTGAGGGCAGGACCCTGGCACAGGCCCTGGGGGATCATCCTAAATTCTTTTCCAATATTTTCATCAATATGATACGGGCAGGGGAAGAATCCGGCTCGCTGAGTGTAGTACTGGAGCGATTGGCCGATTTCAGCGAGAACCAGCAGGCCCTGAAGGGCCGCCTCAAGGCCGCTCTGGTCTATCCGGTGTTTATGGCCTGCATCGGCTCGGCAATTCTGCTCATCCTCGTCACCTATATCGTTCCCAATATTACCCAGGTTTTCAAGGAGATGGAGCAGACGCTGCCCCTGCCGACCCTCTTTCTGATTGGTTTCAGCGCGTTTATTAAGAAATATTGGTGGGCCCTGCTTGCCTTGGGTATTGTCCTGGTGTTCCTCTTTCGTCTTGTCCTGAAAACCCCGAAGGGGCGTTCCTTGTGGGATCTTATCAAGCTGAGGACACCGATTGTCGGCCCGGTCGCCCAGAAAATTATCCTGGCCCGCTTTGCTTCCACCCTTGCCAGCCTCAATAAAAGCGGCGTAGATTTCATGGTTGCCATGAGTATTGTCCGGACCTTGATAAACAATGTGAGGATCGCCGAGGTGATCGATGAGGCGATAGAACATATTCGCAAGGGTAAGAGCATGACCGTCGCCCTGGCTGCTTCTCCGTGGTTTCCGCCGATGTTTGTCCAGATGATTGCAGTCGGTGAGCAGAGCGGCAGCCTCGAGGCGATGCTGAATAAGATTGCCTCCGCCTATGAGCGCGATGTCGACACGGCCATCAAGGGCATGACCTCCCTGCTCGAGCCGCTGATGATCACTGTCATGGGCCTGGCCGTGGGATTTATCGTCATCTCCATCCTCTTGCCGATTTTCGAGATGAATCAGATGATTCGCTGAGCAAGGCGAAATTTTTTGCAGAGTAAGGCGGTTTCTTCGCCGCTGTTATTTTTTCTAGATTTTTGCTATACTGAGGCAATACTGCAAACGAGAGAACGTGCGTGATTTAAACGCATTTCAGGGCATGGACACTACGGGGGGAGAATATGTATCGTATCAATCAGCTGTTCCGGATGGCTCTGCTGCTTGCGGCTGCGCTTTTCCTGCCGGCACTTGCCGGCCAGGCGGCCGAGACTCTTGACCCTTCTTTTGGTGAACAGGGCGTCGTCATCACCGACTTCGGCATTGCCGATGATGAAGCGTCGGCCCTTGCCGTGCAAGCCGATGGCAAAATACTGCTAGCAGGTTTCAGCAGTAACACGGTGCTGAAAGATATTGCTATTGCCAGGTATCTCAGTGATGGCACACTTGATCTCACTTTTCATGGCACCGGTTACCTGTCTTTTAACGTCGGCGACGGGAATGCCCTGGCACGGGCTATTGCGGTCCAGAATGACGGCAGGATAGTCGTGGCCGGAAATTTTGATAACGGCGCCAATGAGGCCAGTACGGAAATCTTCCTGGTCAGGCTGACTGAAGAAGGGGCGCCGGATGTCTCGTTTGGTGTTGATGGAAAACTCGTATTGCCCCTGGCCGGGCAGATTGGCAGTGCCTTTGATTTGCAGATTTCGGCAGAGGGGGACATTCTGGTGGCCGGGACAGTTGGCGCGGCTGATGGATCACAACAGGCAATGGTTGCACGGATCACCCCGCAGGGCGTGTTGGATCCAGGTTTCGCCGAGTCAGGTATCGCCATAGTCGCTCGCGAGTATGAAACAGCGGCCCATTCTTTGGCACTGCTGGCCGATAACTCCATACTGCTTGCTGGATACAGCAAACCGGGAGAAGTCGCCGGCCTCTCTTTCTTCCGTCTGAAAGAAGATGGCACTGCCGACGAATCGTTTGGCACTCAAGGTGAGGTTCAGGTAGCGGTAGAAGAGGGAGAGGCGATTATCTATGACATGGTCGTCCAGGCCGATGGCCGTCTGGTCGTTACCGGTTCTTATGATAACGGCAGCTACCGAGAAGTGCTCTTGGGACGTTTTCTGACTACAGGAGAGGCAGACCCTGATTTTGGCACCGGAGGACTGGTGCGCAACGACCTGGGCTATGACAGTGTCGGTTATGGGGTGGCTATTTTAAGTGATGGCTCAATACTGGCCAGCGGTTTCAGTCAGACGGACACTGGCAAGGATATCATCCTGCTCAGGTACGTCGCGCAGGAGAGCGAGGCCGAGACGAAAACAGCCATTGAGAGCCCGGAGACACTCGCTGAAAACCCAACCCTGAGCGCCTTTGCCAGCAGCCAGACTCTGCTGGCTGAGGAGGCTAGCCCGACGTCTGAGGGTTCAGATGTGGCTGTCGATACCACAATTTCTCCTGCAACTGCCTCTGCTTCCTATATTTCCGAATCGGTTTCGGTCTACGACGATGAGAGCCATGCCCTGGTAGTGCTGGCGGATGGACGGGTACTGGCGGCAGGCTATGCCAGCAACGGTGAAAATACAGATTTCGTCCTGTTGCAGTACAGCGCGGCCGCGGTGGATACTTTGGCTGAATCGATTGCTGGAACAGGTGGAGTGAGCGTTGGCAATTTCTTCATCAGCACCACTGCTGTCTCGGCTGTTTCACGAAACAGTGCAATGTCAGGTGGTTCGATAACCGAGCGGATCAGCAAAAGAGATTGTGAGACCTACTGCGAGGACCAGTGCGATACAGGCGATACTGTCTGCTATGATGCATGTTACACCGATTGCCGCCCCGAGACAGCCCCGACCGTTACGGCCAGGGGCGTGTGCTATGGGACAGCCCGGCATCCGGTGTACAGAGAGGCTGCCGATGAAACTGATACAACCACACCGACCGACACTGGCGAAACGGACAGCACATCCTCTATTCTGCCGGCAGAAGGCAAAGAGACCTCCTACAACTACGAGACTGTTCTCCACGGGCAGACCAGCGATGGTTCGGGTGTCGGCACCTATGGCAGCAATATTATAGAAATAACTCCGAATACTTCCTATTATTTGCGGGCCTACGCGCTGCTTTCAGACGGAACGGTCATCTATGGCAACGAATTCTCCTTCAAGACCAACGATGCCTGTTTTATCGCTACCGCGGCGTATGGCTCTCTGCTGGACAGGCATGTCGTACAGTTGCGGAAGTTTCGCGATGTTTTTCTCAAGGGCAACCTTCCAGGGCGATTTTTGATCTCCTTGTATTACAGGGTGTCGCCGGAGATCGCCGAAACCATCCAGCAGCATGAATTCTTGAAACAGGTGGTGAGGATTTGTCTGTGGCCATGGGTTGCCTTCAGCTTTATTATGCTCCACCTTGCGGCAGCTTTGAAGATTTTCCTGTTGCTGCTGGGGATTCTCGCAGGCATTTTTGCGATACGTCGCTCCCTGAATAAACACGAAATAAGAAAATTATCATGAACAGACATTATAGCATTACATCACGACGTCTTTGTCGATCATCTGTTGCAGAAGCAGGATTCACCCTTATCGAACTTCTGGTTGTACTGGTTATTATCGGTATTCTTGCCGGATATGTCGGTCCGAAGATAATGGGCCACCCCGAGGAGGCAAAGCGGACCAAGGCCGCCATGCAGATTCAGGGCATAGAAACAGCACTGAATCTCTACAAACTTGATAATGGCGCCTATCCGTCGACCGAACAGGGGTTGCAGGCCCTTGTCGAACCACCGTCAGTCGGCAAGCTCGCGCCCAAATGGCGAGCCGGCGGTTATCTGGAAAAAGGCAAGGTGCCGGTTGACCCCTGGGGCAACGAATTTGTCTATCTCAGCCCCGGCACCCATGGCGATTATGATCTCAGCGCCTACGGGATTGACGGCGAAGCCGGCGGTGAGGGAGACAACGCCGATATCAACAACTGGGAGATCGAATAGTTGCGCCTGGCGAGGGGGTGCACGTGCGGCTCTGGCACATCGATGTCTCCTGGTCAGGGACGATAATGTTTATTCCTTCGGATAGCATTCATTTGCCCTCTCTCAGACAATTGCGAACCGACGAATCGGCCTTCACCCTTTTTGAACTGTTGGTGGTCTGTGCCCTGATTTCGGTGATGCTGGCAGTCACTGTGCCGACATTGAGAAATACCCTGCTGACAGATCCCTTGAAAAGCTCATCCCGGCAGATAGTCGGGATGATCAAGGGGACAAGGGAATTGGCGATTCGTGAGCAGCAAGCCTACCTGATCCATTTCGATCTGGCCAATAGGAGCATCTGGGTGGAACAGGAAGCCGAAAAGGGGCTTGATGAGCTGGAAGAGGAAGACAAAAAAATACTCCAGCTGCCTGGATCTGTCCGGTTTCTTGACGTGTGGACGAGTGGGGAGGGAAAACTGGAAAGCAGTCGGCCTGCGCTATTGATCAGCAGGCAGGGATATATGGATCAGACCATGATTCATCTTGGCGATGACGATGACGAGGTACTGAGTCTGCTCTTCTCGCCGTTTCTCGGAAATGTTCAGGTCTTCGACAGTTATGCGGAGTTGGATTGACAACAGAGACGTGCCTGCCTTGCAACCTCCATCTTCGTATTGCCCTTTGCTGATTTCGCGAACGGGCTTTACTTTGCTCGAGGTGATGGTCGCTATTGCCATCCTTGCTATCAGCTTCTCCGCCCTTTTCGGTTCCCAGGCCCAGAGCCTTTCGTTGGCGGAAGAGGCCCAGTTCAATATCCAGGCTGCAGCCCTGGCCAGGGCAAAACTCTCGGAATATGAAAGCGGTCTCGCTACCCCGGAAAATGCAGAAGGAGACTTTGGTGAGGATTATCCTGGATATGCCTGGAAAGTTGAAGTGCAGGAGGCGGACCTCCAGGTTCTGCCCTCGCTCGCCGAACTTGAGAAGCCCCTGCAGCGTGTCGATCTTACTGTAACCCGGGATGACGGACGTCTCGTCATGGCCCTCAGGTGCTTCGTCGGCACGGAGCAGAGCCTCTGAACACCCATGCTGCACATAGCAGGCAAGGCGGCTTTACGCTGCTGGAACTGCTTCTGGCGATATTTATTTTTGCCATCGTCACTTCTTCGGTGTATGGTGCATACAGGTCGACATTTCTGGTAATTAACACTACGGAATCTCAGGCAGAATACAGCAGCATGGCGCGCATTGCCCTCGATCGCATCACCGGCGATCTCGAATCCGCTTACTTTGGTAATGGCAGTCTGTTTACGGCCGAAAGAAAAGAAGTTGATACTGGACGGGCCGACCAACTTACCTTCACCTCATCCTTTCATCTCGTTTTTGGCAAAAATGAACTGCCTGCGGGCTCTGCCATGGTCAGGTACTCAACCGAAATTGATGAAGAATCAGGACTTTTAAAGCTCTATCGTCTGGATATGGCCCTGCGCCCCGGGGAGAGTGTCGAGGGCATCGAAGAAAAGAAAGGCTTCCTGCTTTGTGACAGACTCGCCGAGGTGCAGTTCAACTATTTTGATGCAGAGGGTAATGAGGTCGAGGACTGGAAGAGTCACGAAGGTGAGGGTGAAGAGCAGGGTAAATTTCCGGTGATGACCAGGGTCACCCTTCGCTTTGCTGAATCAGCCGACAGCGAGGAGCGAATCGTTTTCTCGACAGCGGTTGCCATGGCCCGGACGACGCAAGAGAGAGCGCAGTGAGGGGTAACGGCGCCAGGTCGCTCCTGGCAGATGATCGCGGCATGGCGCTGCTTATCACAATCATGATCATCAGTCTTCTTGTAGTGGTAACCCTCGAATTCGGCAGAGCAATGCGGCAGAATCATCTGGCTGCGGCAAATCTGAAAAATAGTGAGCAGTTGGGTGCTATCGCCCGTTCCGGGATTACGCTTGCATTAGCGCTGCTCGAAAAAGACGGCAGGGATACAGCTGCTGATTCGCTGCTCGAAGAATGGGCCACAGTAGATGAGGCGGATCTTTCAGAGTTGTTTGACCAGGGACTCCTGCAACTGAGAATCACCGACCTCTCCGGCAACCTGCAGATCAACAGTCTGGTTAAGAGTGGGGAGGCGGGGAGTGCCGCCCGGGAGATTATGCTTCGTTTGCTCCTCTCCGGCGAGTTTGTCATTGAGGGCGATAAGGAAGCCAATGAAATTATTGATTCACTCGTTGACTGGCTCGACCCGGATGATCTGGAATCTGACGGAGGTGCCGAGAACAGCTACTATCAATCGCGTTCGCCGGCATATTCATGCCGCAACGGGCCAGTGGAATTTATCGAGGAACTGCTGCTGATCAAAGGCTTTACCGCGGCCTTGTTGTTTGGCGTGGAAGGAAAAAAGGGACTGGCACAATTC
>JAIFKM010000194.1 GCA_020049575.1 Desulfobulbaceae bacterium | reverse complement strand
GAAAAAGACGTATCGACCCATCACAATCTCACTGTACAATGCATTCGGGCTTGTGGTATTTTCCACGTACTCTAATGATTTTTTCGGCAAAGCCACCCTCTAAAAAGTGAGCATCGCATGGAAGGAGTAGGGAAAAAAACCATCACTCGTCGTGTGATACTTTACGAAGGATTAGCCTTCCTTTTCATTATTCTGCTCATCTGGCTTGACGAATTCCTCGATATCCCGCATCTCTTTTTCGGGGCTGAAACAACGCCTGTAAATTGGCGAGAATCTTCTTTTGAGAGTGTTGCCATTGCTATTCTGGCGTGTGTGACAATCGGGATCACCCGCAATGTCTTTCGTAAAATGAAATATTTGGAAGGTATTCTACCAGTTTGTGCTTCCTGCAAGAAAATTAGAGACGACAAGGAATGCTGGCACCAGATAGAGGAGTATATCCGCGACAGATCTTCAGCAGATTTCAGTCACGGGATATGCCCGGACTGTGCGCGCAAACTCTATCCGAATCTCTTTGAAGATGAGAAACACGAAACATGAGTTCTTTCAACGGTATGCACCAACTGCAATTTACCATGATTTTACTCCAGATAGAGGAGAATGGCAAAAAAATGACACAGACTTCCCGCGAGGACGAAAAGATGCCATATCCCGTGGAAATGCCTCACTCGTCTATCAAACAGATAGAAACCTATTCCTGCCGTATACAACACTCCACCTGAAAGTAACAACAGAAATCCGGTTGCAGGCAGCCGTTCCAGCAGCGGCCCTAGGGCAAACACACACAACCAGCCCATTATGAGATAAATAGCCAATGGCACAAATCGTCTGCTCTTCCGGGTAGACGGCAGGGCATCAACAACAAGCCCACAACCAGCAAGCCCCCACACTACACCAAACAGCGACCATCCCCACTCCCCACGAAGCGTCACCAGTGAGAAAGGGGTGTAGGTGCCGGCTATAAGCACATAGATGGCCTGATGATCCAGACGTTGGAAAAATGCTTTGGTTGTTTCCTTTTGAAAGCTGTGATATAGCGCTGATGCCAGATAAAGCAGCACAAGACTTACCCCGTAAACACTGTAACTGACAATTCTCCAGGGATCCCCTCGGAGCGAAGCAAAGACGAGGAGAACAACAAGTCCGACAAATGCCATGACAGCACCCAAAAGATGGCTGATGCTATTAAAGCGTTCACCTTTATACATCTCAGATGTATCTCGTATTGTTTTAATTACTGAAAGAATTTTCCGCCCAACCCATCCTGCAACACCTGCCAGATTTCATACCGCGAGAAGAGCCAGACACTCATCGGAAACCTATTCTAAGGATACAGTAATTCCTTTAATTTTTGCATCTGATATCTTCACCGACCTTTCTCGAGTACGCTCAACACACAACCTTTTTTGCTGCCCTTTATTGAGGTATATCCGATTAGAGATATTGCCGAGAGACATTTTCAAGCAATGATACCTCACAGAGGTGAATTCCAAACCTCGGATTTTTCATTAATAATCATAATATTATCTGATATTTCACATACACCGGCAATTCTTCTTGCCAAAGGCAACGGTTCATTGAGCTTTTTTTGACATTTTCATTGATAACGCAGAATTATTCTGCAACAATACTCGTATTATAAATTGTGGGGAAAATCATACATTCATGGGTAATAAAAATTCCGGCCCACAGACAATTCGCTGGAATTCAGATTAGCGCAAATTCGTCAATAAGTTAGAATTCCTACAGGATACGATGACTTCATTTTCACAAGCCCGCAGCAGACTTCTCTTGAGCCTGCTGATCTGCTTAGCAGTCTTCGCCTGTATTTCCTACGTCTATATTCGACAAGATCGGAATTCCAATCAAGACCAGATACAAACCCATGCAGCTATCATTTCAGATGATGTCTGGGCCGTAAACCCTTCCGGAGCAGAGCCTTATCTACGACTGGTGATGCAAGCCAATTCCTTTAAAAGCCTAACGGTTACGCAACCTGGTGGGGAATCTTTCGTCCACGTGGAAAGCCCTCCCCTGGCAGGAATCGAGAAACTCCTTTTCAACCTGAAACTCATCAGAGCCACATCACTTTCTACAGAAATTCTCTACAATGGGCAGAAGATCGGCATACTCTCGGGAGTAAAATACATCAGGGTGATATATCCCCTGGCGAATATCCTGATATTTCTACTGCTGATCATGCTCGCCGTAGATTTCTTCATCAATCTTTTTTCAACCAGGAAATACCTTGAGCAACAAGTCCTCGAGCGGACCAGAAACCTGCAAGAAAGTGAGCGCCGTTTTCACGATCTGGTTAATCTTCTACCGGAGATGGTCTGGGAAACCGACCCACAGGGCAACGTCAGCTACGCAAATCAATTAGCCTTTCAACGGCTCAATCTAGCCAGTAGCGGAGAAAAACCGACAATCTGGTTTAATCGCATCGTTCCTGAACAACAAGAACCAGTCAAAGCATATTTCCAGGAAATGATGTTGGGACACGACCTTGGCCTGAGAGAATTCAGGGCCCTTGATAAAAATAATATTCCCTTCCCGATTTTGCTCCGCTCCGCCCCCATTCTCCAGGAAGATCGCATCATCGGTGCTCGGACCATCGCCATCGACATTTCCGAAAGATATGCTCTTGAGGAGCAATTACGCCGTGCTCAGAAAATGAAGGCCATCGGTCTTATGGCGGGTGGAGTTGCCCATGATCTCAACAATATCCTCTCAGGAGTGGTCAATTACCCCGAGCTCCTGCTGATTGATCTGCCCCAAAACAGCCCATTTCGGCGACCTCTTGAAGCCATGCTGAAATCCGGCATGCAGGCAGCCGAGGTGGTGGCGGACCTGCTCACAGTTGCCCGGGGCGTTGCTGCCACCAAAATAATCGCCAATCCGCATGCCTTGATAGCTGAATATCTCGAGTCTCCCGAATTCAATCAACTTGCCTCACTGTATCCCGGCCTTTCCTGTACTACGAATCTGGCACCCGACATACATAATATTTCCTGTTCTCCTGTTCATGTAAAAAAATGCCTGATGAACCTCATTACCAACGCCGCCGAGGCAATGAATGGGCACGGAACAATTATAGTTTCTACGGCAAACCGATATTTCAACAATATTATTGCAGATAAGGACAACCCGCTTCATGGTGAATTCACCGTCATATCAGTGCATGACACAGGTTCGGGAATCTCGGAGCAAGATCTCAAGCACATTTTTGAACCCTTCTATACCAAAAAGACCATGGGCCGGAGCGGCACTGGACTGGGCCTAGCGGTTGTCTGGAATACCATGAAGGATCATGACGGAACAGTCTTTGCGACAAGTAACACTTTAGGCACAACTTTTGAACTCTATTTTCCCAGTACCAAAGAGAATCACAGTCCTACTCCGAAAGCCACTGATCTTTCCGCCTTCAGAGGAACTGGTCAATCAATACTGGTTATTGACGATGAGGCGCAGCAGCAGGATATTGCCTCGCGCATTTTGAGCAGTCTGGGGTATACAGTGGCAACAGTTTCATCCGGGGAAGAGGCAATACACTTTATCCGAAAAAGTCCCGTAGACCTTCTTGTCCTCGACATGATAATGTCTACAGGAATGGATGGTCGGGAAACCTATGAAAAGATTCTCGCACTCAACCCCCGTCAGAAAGCTATTATCGTCAGCGGTTTTTCACAGAGTGTCGACGTCCAGGCTGCACTTCGTCTTGGTGCCGGAGGATTCGTCAACAAACCCTATACGATGGAGCATCTGGGAAGGGTTGTGCATACGGTAATACACACTCACTAAGCGTGTTCATTCCCTTGCTGCACGCGCAGAAAAAGATCAATATTCATAGAGGATTGTCATGGATTTTCATATTAAATCACGAGTAATTGCAGCTGTCCTTGTCATCCTCGCCCTTACATTTCCTGCTCTCTCGTCGGCCAAAGATTCCATTACCTGGCTGGAAGCCGTCGCTCCTCCTTTTTTTATCCACGAAGGGCCTCTGAAAGGACAGGGATATGAGGATCTTATCACCGATATCCTGGAAAATAGCCTGCCCCAATATACCCATTCCCGTACCATAGCGAATATCACCCGGCATTATTATGAGTTTGAACAAGGCCAGAAAGTTTGCAATGTCGGTCTGTACAAGACTCCGGATCGGGAAAAATTCATGTATTTCTCGATTCCCAGTTTCTTCACGTATCCTACTGTTCTGATAATTGACAAATCAAAATGGGCCGCTTTCGGCAACAGTAAGTCGGTGAAACTCGAGGACATCATGAAATCGAAAAAGCTGATTATCGGCAGGGGAGAAAATCGTTCATACGGCAAATTTGTTGATGAAATCCTGAACAAATACGGAACGAAGGAAAACATTTTTGCATATGAGGGGCAGGAGCTTTCTCTCAACTTTTTCAAGATGCTCAAACTTGATCGCCTTGACGGCCTGATCGGATTGCCCGAAGAGGCCATGTATCAAGCCGAGAGACTTGGTATCCGCGATCAGATAATGACAATTACCATCGAGGAAAACCAATCAAGCCCGGAATCCTGGTTCAGCTATGTGGCCTGCTCAAAAACGGAATGGGGAAAGCAGGCTATTGCCGACATAAACAAGGCTCTCCTCGAACAGCGTCCAACCGATATCTATCGGGCGGCGTATGAGCGCTGGCTTGATGAGAGCAGCCTTGAAGGTTACCGTAAACTCTACAAAGAGGTCTTTCTCTCGGTTACCCAATAGCCTGTCTCCAGGCAATACTCTCTCAAAACAATAATCTTGGTAATCACGTAGCCAGCCATGTCCCTCAAGCATGGCTGGACTAGCTTTCCCCGGCAGTCATCTCCCCCGATTGCCTCCTATCTAATTGCAAATCATACCTGAATGATTTATAAAGCCACTATCATTGCTGCACAACCACCCGGACAGCAGACACAGGCTCTGCGCGCCCCAGACAGACAGTGGCTGAGCGGCCTCGCCTCCAAGCCCACAGGAGATCATCCTTGAGCCAGATTCGTGACACAGCCCTTACTGTTGAAGATATGTACAAGAGCTTCAGCGGTGTTGAGGTCCTATCCGGCATTTCCTTCTCAGCAAATCGCGGTGATGTGATTGCCGTACTCGGCGCGAGCGGCTCGGGGAAGAGTACCCTGTTGCGCTGCATCAACCTTCTTGAGACGCCCGACAGCGGCAGAATTACCGTCTGCAACGAAGAAATACTGATGAAGAAGAACCGTCGGGGCGAGAGTGTGCCGGTCAGCCACAAGCAGGTCGAGCGAATCAGGGCCAAACTTGCCATGGTTTTTCAGCAGTTCAACCTGTGGTCACACATGACCATTCTGGAAAACATCATCGAAGCTCCTGTCCATGTCCTCAAGGTTCCCCGCAAGGTGGCAATTGAACAGGCAAGATATTATCTCGACAAGGTAGGCATCCACGAAAAGGTCGACGCCTACCCCGCGCATTTGTCAGGTGGCCAGCAGCAGCGTGCAGCTATAGCCAGAGCCCTTGCCATGGAGCCCGAGGTCATGCTTTTTGATGAACCTACCTCGGCCCTCGACCCCGAGCTTGTCGGCGAAGTCCTGCAGGTCATGCGAAATCTGGCACTTGAAGGACGAACTATGATTGTAGTAACCCATGAAATGGGTTTTGCCCGGGAGGTTTCCTCCGAAGTCCTCTATCTGTTCAAGGGTCAGATTGAAGAGCAGGGACCACCGTCCGAGGTCTTCGGCAAACCCAAATCGGAGAGATTCGCCCAATTCCTCAGCACCGTACTGTAGCGTAAGAAGCGTTCAATTCATCTCACACACCATTCATCAGGAGAAGACGAAATGAAAAAACTGTTTACTCTGTTCACCATCGCTCTGGTATTGGCCGCGGGCGCGGTCCAGGCCAAAGATTGGAAGAAAGTCCGGGTGGCCATAGAAGGCGCCTATCCTCCATTCAGCCAGATTACCCCGGAAGGTAAATTGATCGGTTTTGACGTAGACATCGCCGTTGCTCTGTGCAATGCCATGGGCGCAGAACCCGTGCTGGTCACCCAGGACTGGGATGGCATGATTCCCGGCCTCCTTGCCAGGAAATACGACACCATCATCGCCTCCATGTCCATCACCGAAGAGCGTCTCCAGAAAGTTGATTTCAGCAAAAAATACTATCAAACCCCCGCCAAGTTCATGGCAAAGAAAGGCCTTTTCAGCACCTTTTCGCAAGACGCCCTGAAAGGCAAGACGGTTGGGGTACAGCGTGAGACAGTGCATGACAAATATCTCACCGATATCTACGGCAAGGATGTGACCATCAAGCGCTATGGTTCTCTTGACGAGGCCTACCTCGACGTCGATGCCGGCCGGCTCGATATCCTCATGGCTGACAGCGTCGCCCTGATGGACGGCTTCCTCAGCAAGGAAAAAGGGAAGGGATATGAAT
>JAIFKM010000188.1 GCA_020049575.1 Desulfobulbaceae bacterium | reverse complement strand
TCGGCAAACACGCAGCCTTTGCGGTAGCACTGTACCTTCGAGAATCCCCATCAACAACCGGCGACTTGCAGATATCCTCATGAGTGCTGAGAGAACTGAAATTACCGCGGACGACCCTCGCCTGCCCTCTGATCTGGCCGCAACTGGCAATCTCAGTCACCTGCTCCTGCCTGTTCACCAGGGTGGTATTGCAACGGCCATTCTCTACATTGGCCACCGGGAAAATTCTGCATTCCCCGAAGACTATATCCAAGGCGCGACCACCCTCGCCGCGCTTATCGGCTCACAGATTCAACGCCTGGACGAAATATCCACAGCCAGGAACTCCATGGCCTCCCTGGAGACTTCCGAAAAGCTGCGGCGAGCCTTGCATGAAATCAGCGAACAGGCCCATACCGCCAGCTCCGAGAGAGATCTCTTCACCTCACTGCATCGTATTGTCAATAATTTCATCAATGCCACAAACTTTTTTATTGCCCTGAGCAAAGAACGCCATGGCGAGCAGTTTATCCACTTCGTCTATTACTTTGACGAATGTGATCCGCATTTCCAGGGCATGGAGTTTAAAGTCGATCCGGCAGCAAAATCTTCCATGTCAGGTTTTTTGCTCAAGAGCGGCCAGCCTGTTCTGCTGGGACCGGACAACTTCGACCAGTTCTGCCAGGATAACGACATCACTCCGCTGGGAACTAAAGCTTATTCTCTGACAGGGTCTCCCTTTTATCTCGACCACCTCTCAGGAATAGTTCTGGTTCAAAGCTATCGCGAAGTAATCTATACAGAAAAGGACAAAGAGCTTCTGAGATACGTGGCTAGACACATCGGCGACGCCCTTGCCAGAAGGAAAGCCATCGATGACATGCACAATATCAATGAACTTTTTTCCTCGTTCATGCGCTATTCACCGGTCTATGTCTATATCAAGGAGGTAACCGAAACTGACAGTCTGGTACTGCAGGCCAGCGATAACTATCGGCAGATGTACGGGAAACCCGTGTCGGAAATCATTGGCAAGAACATGTTCGAAATTTTCCCTGCGGACTATGCCGAGAAGGTGACTCTTGAAGACAGGGCTATTGTGCAGGGCGGCGTTCCCGTTGAACTTGAAGACCACCTGCAGGGCCGCATCTATGCCACCATCAAATTTCCAATCCGGCAACGTGACAGAAACCTCCTTGCTGGATATACAATTGATATCACTAACCGAAAACAGACGGAGGAGGCCCTGCGGGATAGTGAGCAGAGATACCGGGTAATTTTTGAGAGATCACCGCTCGCCTTGATCAGTTTCGATTCCACAGGAACCATTGTTGATTTCAACGACAAGTTTGTCGAAATGATGGGCTCAAGCAAAGAGAAACTTCTCGGAATCAATACAGCCCACCAGAGTTCACCGAAGATGCGGGAAGCCATCAAGAAGGCCCTGACCGGCGAGACCGCCACTATTGAAGATCTCTACACCTCGGTAACCGGCGGCAGAACTGCTTTCCTTCGCGCCAAGTTCAGTCCTGTCGTACCAGGTCAGTCACCCACGGATGTCATTGCCACCTTAGAAGACATCACCGAAATGAAAAAACATGAAGCCGAGCAGTATAAGCTTGAAAAACTGGAAAGCCTGGGAATTCTGGCCGGCGGGATAGCCCATGATTTCAACAATATTCTGACCGGCATCATGGCCAATATCTCGTTTGCCCAGGTCCTTATCGAACAAGACCACAAAGCAGGCAGACCTCTTGCCGAGGCCGAAAAGGCATCGACAAGGGCTGCCGAACTCGCCCAACAGCTCCTGACATTTGCCAGGGGCGGCGAGCCGAACAAGAAAGTGGTTTCTGTTGAGCATCTGCTAAGAGAAGCTGTTTCTCTCATGCTTCGAGGATCGAATGTCAAAGCGAAACTCAACATCCCGGCGTCACTGCAATCTCTTATCGCCGATGAAGGCCAGATCAGTCAGGTGCTCAACAACTTGATACTCAATGCCGCCCAGGCCATGCCGAATGGCGGGACGCTGACGATTTCAGCTGACAATGCCCTTTTGCCGCCAGAGAACAACCTTGGCCTGCAGGCTGGGCCATACATCAGCGTAGAATTGAGGGATGAAGGGTGCGGCATTCCCGAAGAAAATCTGGGGAAAATATTCGATCCGTACTTCTCTACCAAGGCAGCGGGTACGGGGCTTGGACTTGCGTCGACCCACTCGATCATCCTCAGACACTGCGGCAATATCGCTGTCGAATCCGAAGTCGGCAAAGGAACGATCATCACCATTCACCTGCCGTCAATCGACATCTCTCAGGTCGAACATCCGCAGTCAGACTCGCTCAATACCACTCCCACCCATGGCGGCAGGATATTGGTGATGGATGACGAAGAGATGATCAGGGCAATCGCGACGGCGATGCTCAGACACCTCGGCTATGAGGTCATGACCTGCGCCAGCGGTGAGGATGCCGTAGAACTTTATCGTGACTCAATCATTAAGAGCGAACCGTTTCGAGCAGTTATCATGGATTTAACGATTCCGGGCGGTCTTGGCGGAAAACAGGCCGCCGAACTGATTCTCACAAGTTTTCCAGAGGCACAGCTGATCGTCTCGAGTGGCTACTCGAACGACCCGGTCATGGCCAATTTCAAGGAATTTGGTTTTAGTGGGGCCATTGCCAAACCCTACAACATCGGTGAATTCGAGCGGGTGCTGAACTCCCTGCCTGAAAAATAGCCACGGACAGGTATTCCACATTTTCGGGATCCAGATTAGCAGCTTTTTCAGCTGATTTTCAGCACGTTAAACAACATAGCTGATTGTCAGGCCGACACCGACCTCGTGAAGAGGAACTACGCGCGACAGGGCAATCTTTGACGGCAGATCGGTGCAGTGGCAGGCGTGTACTGCCTGCGGTTGGAGTTTATCGAGATAGGCGATGGTGCCTTGCAACTGGTCAGATGGAGGGCTCAGAAGATGCAGCCCTCCGACGATATCAACGACTCGGTTATCGCCGCAGATCTCTTTGGCATATTCGATAATGTTGCAGATACCGGCATGGGAGCAGCCGGTAACAATGACGAGTCCCTTGCTGGTACGATAAACGAGCGCGGAATCATCGATGACCTGATCTCCGCCCTCTGCACCCTCTCGTCTGCCGATCGGGTAGCGCGCCTCAAAAGCATTACGCCGCGGAATCTCACCCAAAAACATCAATCTCGAGCTCAGCGCCTGAGGTGCGGCACTCAACTGGAGAGTACAATGTTTCGCCAGTTTTTCGGCAGAAAGCAGGCAGCCGATTTCCCCGCCCCCCTCGATCCTGACACTGGCAAACACTTCAGGATGAGCCACCAAGGTTGGACGTTTGAAGGGGCGTTGCTCGATGTGCAGTTCGGTGGCGTATCTGATGAGTGGCCCAAGGCCCCAAGTATGATCAAGATGGCAGTGCGACAGCACCAGATAATCCAGATTGTCGAGCTGTTTTCCCAGCTTGGCCGCATTTTCTAGAAAGATGGCCGAATAGCCAACGTCAAAAAGGACGGTGATCTCTTCATCTTCAATGAGCAGGGAAAGCCCCGGTTCCGCAAGAAGATATCTGTCAATCAGGGTGTTGTTGTCTACCAGAACGGTAAGTTCCACGATGGACTCCTTCAGTTATTGCATTCCCTCTGCTTCGGAAGACCCATGGTTTAAGGCCCTCTTACCTTACCGACCCGGCAGGAAAGGCCGTATCGCAGCCGATCCAATAAACTCCGGGGCAAGGATGACTTCCGTCTCGTGGCGGTGCTGGAGATATACCAGGACATTGACGCGGCTGATATCCACCTCGAACACTTCACCGCCGCCTTGGGAAGGATCATGCCAGCGCTCGGCAAACCCCTCCGCCCTCTGCCGCTCCGGGGTCCAGCTCAAGCCCCGTTGAAAACCCGACAGGGAGCCCCGGTAGACGGTGACTGCTGAAAAACTGACAGGGAGCCCAAGACGACACAATCGGGTAGGGTCGCAGGCGGCAAACAAACCGTTCCAGACAGCCGGATCGCCTCCCGAGGCAAAAGGGGCATTGAGCCTGCCGTAGAGGGCCAGGACCGCCTCCTCAAATCTCTCTGCAGCCCGGAAGGCCCCCTCGTTATTCAGGAAAAATTGAAATTGGTCCCTGACGTTGAGTGTTTTCATTGCCGCAAGAGGATCCGCCTGTCGTTCCAGGTCAGCCTTCATTCCTTCAAGCTTTTCACACATCTGCTGTTCGTGCCGGGCCTGCATCTTGGCGATATCAAATGTACCGGTAAAAATATCCGGTTGGTGAAGAAAGCCAATATTGTCCAGATTCCACTTCATCTTGATTCCTTTTCTGCTTCCTGATGAAAATCAGCGCTATCACCCCCTGCCAACTGCTCAAACATCGACGGGTATGTACGCCGGTAGGCCTTAAAGATCTCCTCAAAGGGCAGATCAGCAAAACTGCCGTGATCGCGGAGATACTGCATATGCTGCTGCCCCAGCATATTGCATTCGTGAAAGATCGAGTCATCCTCTCCGTTGAACTCAAGCGGCCGGACATGGAAACGCTGACAGAGTAAGAGATTGAAGGCCGGTGTGGCCTTCACCCATTTTCCCTCCAGAAAAAACTCGGTGTAGCCGTGATAGAGAAAGACATCTGTGCCCATCAACTGGCGCAGTCTTGCCGTCGAGAGATGATTACGCACATCGGCAAAGCCGAGCCGGCTCGGAATCCCCTGCTGCCGGCCGACCGCAGCCAGAACCACGGCCTTGGCCACACAATAGCCCGAGCCTTTTTTAATCACGGTGCTGGCCTTCAGGGCCTCGGGAGAATACCGCAGGTCATAGGGATCATAGCGGATCTCGTCGCGCACGGCGTAATAGAGGCTGACTGCTTTTTCTTTGTGGCTGGCATCGGGACGGCTGCACACCCGCTCGGCAAAAGCTGTCACCTCCTGGCATTGGCTGTCAATAAAGGCGGTTGGCCGGAGATAGGGTTCCATGTCATTTTCCATATGTACTCCTCGGGTTGGATGAATTACATCCTCAGTATACGCCAGAACAGCCGGCACGACATGATGTATTACCAGCCGACAGTATTATTTCCCGCTGCCGGAACTGCTGGAAGATTCCCCAATTTTTCTCTTTACGCCGCGGGTGGCCTCGGCAGCGAGAGGATCATCGGGCCAGAAATGCTTGGGATAACGGCCTTTGAGTTCCTTTTTCACTTCAGGATAGCTGCGCTGCCAGAAACCGGCCAGATCGGTGGTAACCTGCACAGGGCGACGGGCAGGAGAAAGCAGGTGGAGAACCAGGCCAATCCTGCCGCCACAGATCGTTGGCGTTTCGGCCTGACCGAACATCTCCTGAATGCGCACTGCCATATGTGGCGGTTCATCAACAGCGTATTCGACAGCGATTTTGGACCCGCTCGGTACGGATATGCTGGTCGGGGCATCTTGCCTGAGTTTCTGCTGCATCTCCCATCCCAGCATGGAGAGGAGTATTTCCTGCAGATTGAACTGCTTGAGCTGTTCCGCCCTGCTGATACCGCCAAGATACGGCTCCAGCCAGCTGAAATCACGCAGCAGTTCGCTGTCGCGCAGGTCCGGCCATGCCGCTTCCGGCTGCCACAGGCGCAGACAACATACACGGGCCTGGAGTTGCCGCGACGGACGATCCCAGGGCAGACACGCCAAACCCATGCGCCGGATTCCGGCCAGCATCGCCTGACGGATCTCCTCCGGATCGGCATCGCTCAGTTTTTTCTCTTCGACAACGATTTTCCCCAGGCGCAGGCTGTGTATCGCGGCAACCCTGGCGGCGCTCTCATCCCAGAAAACTTCTCTGGTTTGGGCAAACACTTCGTGGTGATGTTTTCTCAGATCGGCAAGCTGCACGGGCTCGGCCAGAAAAATCCTCCCTTCAGTCTGCCCCGCATCAAGATGAGGGACCACCAGATACTCGCTGGCAGCCAATGGGTCGGCAGGCGGTAGGACAGCACCGCGGCCGGTGGCCAGGAGGTAGCGCTCTCTCTCGTTGGGTCGCCGGCGGGCGAGGCGATCAGGATAGGCGTAGACCAGAAGATCACCGATCACCTCGGAATTGCGCGGTCGGTCTGTGCCGGGAATACGTTTGCGCCACTGGCTGGCGGCTTGATCCACGCGGCGGCACAGCGCCGGATCACCATCCTCGCCGATTACCGCCTCAGCCCCTTGTGTACGCCACATCTCGAGCAGAGACAGACGGATGCGAATTTCAGCCGAGCGGCTGCGGCCATCGCCCCTGAAGATGTCACGCTCCGACAGGATTGCGGCTATATCGCAGGCCAGCGAGACCTGACCCATCTTCCCCGCCATCAACAGCATGTAACCGAGCCGAGGATGAATCGGCAGCGCGGCCAGCTGCCTGCCGGTGTTGGTGATTGCTCCCGCGGCATTTATTGCCCCAAGGGACCGAAGCAGGTCTCTCGCCTGCTGATAGGGACCGGAACGGGGAGGATCGAGCCAGCGCAGCAT
>JAIFKM010000052.1 GCA_020049575.1 Desulfobulbaceae bacterium | reverse complement strand
CTTGAAATTTCATCACATTTCATAGAAATTGTGGAATGTGGCAGAAAGAACTGAAGAGAATGGGAATCCGATACTGCCATATCAACCTCCAATTCTCTGAGGGGGGGTGAAGAAACATATATGAATCGTGATGCACATGTGTGTCACAATCTGATTGTTTCAACATCCTGTCATTGAGGGAGAGCTGATTCCCCGGCTCTCCCTTTTTTTATTGATAGAGTAACTATTCCGACATAAGCTCATGTCAGAGCTTGTACACAAAATGGTAACACCAACCGAGAAAGATACGGGCATGGAAACAAGAGAACAAAAGAACATCTCGATAAAATGGGAGCTTTATACACCGCAACAGCAGGATGTTATCCTTGCTGAGTTCCGTAAGAAACAACCTGACAACTATTACTGCAAAACCGCCTTATTCGAGTTTCTCAGCAAAAAACTCAGTATGGAATACAGAAGCAAAGGGTAACTCTAACATTTCTGCAATGAGAGGTCGTTTGCAGAAATGTTGGAGTTGCCCCTTCGAGGATCCTCTTGCTCAGGCTCAACAACTATTTCCGATCATTTCTTTGGAGGTGCTGGTGGACCTCGCTCGAGCAGTTTAGATTCGCACTGGCAAGCCCCGATTAGAGAGCACCTATCAGGGTTGACCTTATTCCTGACAGAGTGGAATATCGTTTGTCACTGGAATAGTTTAGAAATGGAGCGATTGCAGACTGTAGATTTCCAAAGAATATCTTCGGCTGAAGATGGTCATGGATAAGCTCATTCACCAAATCCATATTTTGTTGTTAGGAATCTGGGTGAGCAGAAGTTCCAAAGAACAGTAGAAATGTTTCGTTTTGGCGGGTAGGTTATTTGGTGGAGGTTTCCACTGGCAACTCATCACTGGCAACTCATGGTGGCGATGCAGGGTGTTGGTGACAACGAAACGGCTATTTGCTTCGGCGTTGAAATCATAACAACTATTTTCTTCTCGCAGGCATTGAATTTTGTATCTCCACCAGCGACAAATTGGCCACGGCGGAGCACTCGTAAAGGGCAGACCAGTTTGAGAGAGAAACAGGGAATTGAATCGCTTTCGGCGCAGCTTCAACGCTCAAGAGCCGCATTCACCTTTTTCGCCAGTTCATTTTTAGTGAAGGGTTTTTCAATGAAATGCACGTCCGGATCGAGTTTTCCCTGCCGGGCAATGATATCGGCGGTATAGCCCGACATCAGCAGGCATTTCAGCTGCGGCATAAAGGACAGCAGGTGTTCGGCCAAATCCCGGCCGTTCATCTCCGGCATGACCACGTCGGACATGAGCAGATGGATCGCGGGGGCGTGCACTTTCGCCAGGCGAATGGCCTCCTCCGGGCTGTTTGCCGCCAGCACGGCATAACCGAGACCCTGCAGCATCCTCGTGGTCATTTTCAGGATCGCCCCTTCGTCCTCGACCAGCAGGATGGTCTCCAAACCACCCTCGGTCGGATCCGCTGCCACCTCCTTCATCACCGGCACAGCCATACTGGTATACCGTGGCAGATAGATATAGAAGGTCGTGCCCGAGCCCGGCCTACTGTCGACATCGATTAAGCCGTGGTTTTGCTTGACGGCACCGTACACCGTGGCAAGGCCTAGGCCGGTCCCCTCGCCGAAAGCTTTGGTGGTAAAAAAGGGTTCGAAAATCCTGGTAAGAGTTTCCTGATCCATCCCACATCCGTCATCAGCGACAGTCAGAAGGACATACTCGCCGGGCACAGAGCCGATATGGCGGGCACAAAAGGCAGCATCAAGGCTGCGGTTGGCCGTTTCGATGTTCAGCCGACCGACTCCGCCGATGGCATCCCGGGCATTGATAGAGAGGTTGGCGAGGATCTGGTCGATCTGTGACGGATCTATCTTTACCGGCCACAACCCGGTTGCCGGGCACCAGACAAGATCGATGTCCTCACCGATAAGCCTGCGCAACATCTTCAGCATCCCCTCAATAGTATCATTGAGGTCAAGGATTCTCGGCATGACCACCTGTTTGCGGGCAAAGGCCAGGAGCTGCCGAGTGAGATCGGCAGAGTGCTCGGCCGCCCTTTGAATTTCCTGCAAATCGGCAAAAAGCGGCTCGGTTGGCGCCACCTTCCCGAGGATCATCTCAGCATAACCGAGAATAATTGCCAGCTTATTATTGAAATCATGGGCCACCCCGCCCGCCAAAAGACCCACCGATTCCATTTTCTGCGCCTGCCGGAGCTGAGCCTCGAGTTTGACATTCTCCTCCTCGGCTCGTTTGCGATCGGTGATGTCTCTCAGTACGATTCGGTGGACAAAGCTGCCATCGGATTCTTGAACTGCAATAGCGGTCAGATGAGCCCAGAATACCGTCTCATCCTTTTTCACCATCCGCAGTTCATGTGATTGGAGGCTGCCCGTTTCAATGAGCTGTTTTCTATGCAGGTAGTAGATTGCTTGATCTTCTTTGAGGATAAAGCGAAAAAACGGCTGTCCAGTGAGCGTACCCCGGTCTACGCCCAAAAGAATGGCAGCTGTGAGGTTGACCTCTGCGAGCAAACCCTGCTCACTCAAAGTGACATAGCCTATTGGTGCCAGATCATAGAGATCGAAATACCGTTCTCGCGTGGCGTCCAGTTTCACCTGAGTTTCTCGCAGCTCCACATTCTGCATTTCCAGTTCGATCTGATGCACCCGCAGTTCATGGAACGTCTGTCGGAGGTCTTCTGGCGACATTGTCTCTATGTCTTCAGGTAACAGGCCTCCTTCCTCCCGCTCGATCTCTTCAGCACGGCGGCGGAGTTCAGAGGCTTTCTCGGATTGATTATCCTTTTTGATCATTGCTCGACCTCTTCTTTCGCGGGGAATTGAGTCCTTTCACTCGTTCCGTCGTCGCAATTGCATACATCTTATTGGCCTTATTCATTAAAGCAGTGGAGACCATAGATACTTCCACGGTTGTACCATCTTTGGCAATCCGCTGGGTACGATAGGGCTTTAGAACTTCAGCTCGGCTGAGTTTTTGGATCGTTGCCAGCGATTCCTCTCTGAGTCCCTCAGGGATCAGATCGCGGATATTCATTGTCAGCGCCTCGGTTTCAGTCCAGCCGTAAATCCTTTCAGCGGCGGGATTCCAGGCTAGAATACGGCCATCAAGATCCTGTACCGTCATTGCATCCTGAGTATCGTGAACCACTATAGCCAGACGGCTCAGGGTATTGGTTTTGCGCAGTGTTTCTCGTGTATTCTTCAACTCGGTGATGTCAACGAAGCTGATCACGATACCCTCGATAACGTTGTCGAGGGTACGGTAGGGATGGATGCGCATCGTATACCATTTGCTCTCAGTTGTTTGCACCTCGATCTCTTTGGGAATCAAGGTGGACAATACGGTTTGCGCATCAGTGACCAGGCGATCATAGCCAACCAAATTGGAAACGATGTGCCCCACGGGTCTCCCCAGATCGCTCAGAATGAGATTGATGATTCCGGTGGCGGCAGGGGTAAAGCGCAGGATGCGCAACTGATGATCAACGAAGACGGTGGCGATTCCAGTACCTGCCAACAGGTTGTTCATGTCGTTGTTGGCCCGCGACAGATCAATCACCTTGGTATGAAGTTCGGCGTTGACTGTTGCAAGTTCTTCGTTGATCGATTGCATTTCCTCCTTTGAAGTTTCAAGTTCCTCATTGGTAGATTGCAATTCCTCATTCACCGACTGCATTTCCTCGTTTGACGATTTGAGCTCTTCGACGGAAGTTTCCAGTTCCTCGTTGGCGGTCTGGAGGTATTCTTCTTTAGCATGCAGTTCCTGTCTGAGCGCGGCGATGTGGACGCTTCCATTGATCCCGTTGATCTCGCTGGTGTCTCGTGATTGACCACTGCTCACAGGTTTCGAAGATATGGCTTCCTCCAGGATTACCAGATACAGTGGCGTTTGAGATGTGGTAGCGGCGGTAACTACCGGGTGAATTGTCAAGTCCACCAACGTGAAGTCGCCATTTGTTTTTACCCGTAAACCGTGCCGATATACAGTTTCCTTATTCCTATCAGCTTTGTGCAGAGCCGTGGTCAGTTCTGGCCGTAATCCTTCACGAGCCATCTTCAGGATGTTGTAGTTTCCTGTCTCACCTGGGGCAGGTTCCAGGTACATGCCGGTACGGCCATGAAGATAGAGGATATCGCCGTGACCGTTCACCATCGCGCCGGCTGGTGCAACCTGTTGCAAAAGCGTTTGTTCGGTCAGTTCGCGTATCGACAGTTTCCCAGTATTCGCTTTCTTGGCTGGAAATTGTGGATGTAACACATCGGTCGCCGTCAAGGGTGGTAGAAATTGGCCCATACCCGTACCATGGGCACTGCGAAAATCATCCCGGCGTTGATACAGTTTCAACTTGCGGTCCATAGTGGAAAACAGCGTGCTAAAGTCGCCCACCGTCTCAGATGTGCCCAAGAAGAGAAAGCCGCCAGGATTGAGAGCGTAGTGGAACAGCGGCAGAAGTTTCTTCTGCAAGTCTCCGTCAATATATATGAGGAGGTTTCGACAACTGATGAGATCCAGTTTTGAAAATGGCGGATCTTTGACAACATTCTGCTCGGAGAAGACCAGCATGTCACGGATACTTTTATTAATACGGTAGGCGGTATCGCCAGGTTCAGCTGTGAAAAAACGGGCAAGCCGTTCCGGTGAGATATCGCTGGCAATGCTGGCCGGATAAATGCCTGTGCGAGCTGTGGCAACCGCCTGGCTGTCAATGTCGGTGGCAAATACCTGCACTCTGTAGCTCAGCTTCAACATCTCCAGATGCTCTTGGAGAAGGATAGCAAGAGAATAGGCCTCTTCGCCGGTCGAGCAACCAGCCGACCAGACGCGGATCACAGAGCCTGCAGGTTTATCGGTAAAAATCCGCGGGATGATCTTTTCCTCGAGAGCTTTAAAGGCCTCAGAATCTCGAAAGAAATTCGTTACACCGATTAACAGATCACGAAAGAGTGCATCGACTTCAGGTGGAGTCTGTTGGAGATATTTGACATACATTTCTATCGTTTCAATCTGGTGGACGGTCATGCGTCGTGTGATGCGGCGATGGATGGTGTTTGTTTTATACCCGGAAAAATCGTGCCCGGTCTTTGCGCGCAGCAGTACATAGATTTTTCTCAGCGCATTCTCCGATTGCAAAGAGGGAGACGTGACTGGTCGGGCGAGCTTCCCCAAGGTCTGAGCAACATAGGCGATAAGCTGAGTGGCCATCTCGGCTGGTGGCAGCTCGTAATCCACCAGGCCAGTGGCAATGGCGCTGCGCGGCATGCCGTCGTATTCAGAGGATTCAGGGTTCTGGACCATCACCATGCCACCCTCGCCCTTGATGGCGCGAATGCCAAGGGTGCCATCGCTGCCGGTGCCGGAGAGAATGATACAGATGGCTAGCTCGTGTTGGTCCTGAGCCAGGGATCGAAAAAAGAAGTCGATGGGCAGTCGCTGTCCACGAGGTGCAGAAGGTTCCAGCAGCTGCAGGGTGCCGTTCAGGAAGGCCATATCACGGCTTGGTGGAATGATATATGCGCAGTTAGGCTGCACCGTCATACCGTCTTCAACCTCAAAGACCTGCATTCGGGTATAACGTCGGATGAGATCGGCGAGAAGACTCTTATGGTCAGGCGCAAGATGTTGCACTAGGACGAAGGCCATACCCGGATCTGTTTCGGCCGGCATGCCGGAAAAGAAGGCCTCGAAGGCAGCCAGGCCTCCGGCTGAAGCACCGATACCAACGATGGGAAAACCGGTTTCGAGTATTTCAGCAGGTCCTTGTACCTCAGGTGTTTTTCCTGCTATCTCCACATTCTCGGTTATCCCGGCATCCTCAGATACGCTGAGTCGTGCATGATCTTGCTGCTTTCTGGTAGTCTTTTTCTTGATGGTCATGGTAGTGCTTGGCTCCTGCCGTTAAATCTCCGGCAATGGTTGTGAAAGAATAAGGGCAATGCTGTCCAGCGCATGGTGAGAATGGTCAATCAGGATAATCATTCCTGGCTGAACCTCAGGACAGTGAGGGAAAAAGAGAGCGCCGCGTGGTACTGCAGCGAAAAATGAGGTATCATTAACCTTGCACTTACGGGTGAATTGCGCAGGGTGCTGATCAATTTCTCTCATTCTGAAAATTGTATCACAGATTGTAGTCAATATTTATAAATTTCGTGCCCAGATAATGGATATTGATGAAGCCAGAAGATCTGGATTGCTAAGCTTGCCGTTAAAGCTCACCAGAGTATTTTGACTTATTCAGGATTTCAGTGAGAAGAGATGTCTCTTGACAAGCCTCGATTGGAAAGCACACTTCTTAGTGTTAACCTTCTTCCTGAGAGGGTGGAATATCGTTTGTCATTGGAATAGTTCAGAAATGGAGCAACAACAGGCTGTAGATTACCAAAGAATATCTTCGGCCAAAAATGGTCATGGATAAGGTCTTATCTCAGAATCTATTTTTGTTGCTAGGTATTTTGAAAAGCAGACCCTCCTGAATA
>JAIFKM010000066.1 GCA_020049575.1 Desulfobulbaceae bacterium | reverse complement strand
GGGATTTCTCTGGAAGACATCGATTTGTTTGAAATCAACGAGGCCTTCAGCGGTACTTCGGTGGCGATCAACCGGGTGCTTGGACTTGATCTCGCCAGAGTGAACGTCAACGGCGGCAGCGTGGCCATCGGCCATCCGATCGGTGCGAGTGGGGCCAGGGTGTTGACGACGCTTTTGTATCAGATGCAGAAACAGGATGCCAGGACGGGGCTCGCTTCTCTCTGTCTCGGCGGCGGAGAGGCTGTGGCCCTGATTGTCAAAAGATAGAACCCGTTCTAGAGTGTGTTTGCCGAGGTTGAAAAAAGGAGAAACAATGGAAATTAAGAAATTCGGAGTGATTGGCGCCGGCCAGATGGGTAACGGCATTGCTCAGGTCGCTGCCGCCAGCGGCATGCAGGTTCTGATGAGTGATATCAAAGAGGCCTTTGTCGAGAAAGGCAAGGCAAGCATCGCCAAGAATCTTAGCCGAAGTGTCGAAAAAGGCAAGTTGGAGGCAGCCGAGCGCGACGCCATTCTTGCACGGATTCAGACCACGACCGATCTCCAGGATATGGCCTCTGTGGATTTCGCCGTTGAGGCAGCCGTCGAGCGCGAGGATTTGAAGTTTGCCATATTCAGGGATCTGGATGTCATCTGTCCGGCCCACGTGATTCTTTCGACCAACACCTCCTCGATCCCGATCGGCAGGATAGCAGCTCAAACTGGGCGTCCCGACAAGGTTATCGGAATGCATTTCATGAATCCGGTGCCGGTTATGAAACTGGTTGAGGTAATACGCGGGCTGGCAACCTCCCAGGAGACCTTCGAGACAACCTGGGCCCTGTGCCTCAAATTCGCCAAGACGCCGGCAGAAGCCAATGATTTTCCAGGATTCATTGCCAACAGAATCCTCATGCCGATGATCAACGAGGCCATCTTCTGTCTTTACCAGAGTGTCGGCAAGGCTGAAGACATCGACACGGTGATGCGTCTTGGCATGAATCATCCTATGGGCCCGTTGGCCTTGGCGGATCTTATAGGTCTTGACACCTGTCTGGCCATCATGGAAACACTGTATGATGGTTTTAAGGATTCGAAATACCGGCCCTGCCCGCTCTTGCGAAAATATGTCGAGGCCGGTTGGCTCGGGCGTAAAACGGGCAGGGGGTTTTATACCTATTAAGTTTAGCAGGATTAAGGCCTAACTGCTTTTTCTCAGGAGCCCGTCATGGAAGCAAATGCAACGGTTGTGCCGAAAGAGGAAATTCATAACAGGATCGGAAACCTGCAGGAGGAACTGCGGAAGAAAGGGATTGACGGCGGTCTGATTATTCAGAAGACCGATCTTTTCTATTTCGCGGCAACGGCCCAGCAGGGCTGGCTCTATGTCCCCGCCGAGGGCGATGCCCTGTTGATGATTTTCAAGGATGTCGAGCGGGCAGCGGTCGAGTCGCCACTGCCGGTAATCTCGCTGGCCAGCCCGAAGAAGATCCCTGATGTCCTGCAGGAAAGGGGGTGCCGGTTGCCAACAGTGCTTGGCATGGAGCTCGATGTCCTGCCAGCCAATCTCTACTTCCAGTACGCTGATATCTTCAAAGGGGTCAGGGTCGTCGACATCTCGACAGAGGTCCGCCTGATCAGGGCGATCAAATCAGAATATGAGATCGGCCTGTTACGGGAAGCTGCCGCCCTGTCCGATAAGGTTTCCGCCAAAGTACCTGAGATCCTTCGGGAAGGAATGACCGAGGTGGAACTTGCCGGTCAGCTTGAAGCCTATGCCCGCAGCCTTGGCCATCAGGGTATAGTGCGGATGCGGCTCTGGGGCAGTGAGTTGTTCTATGGGCACCTGCTGTCGGGATCGGATGCTGCTATCCCCAGTTACCTTGCATCACCCACGGGCGGTGCCGGGGTCAGTCCTCTGATCGGCCAGGGGGCGGGCTTTAAAAAAATTGCTCGCAATGAGCCTGTTCTGGTCGATTATGTCTTCGCCTGGCAAGGATATATCTCCGATCATGCCCGGATATTCTCGCTTGGACCATTGCCGGATGACCTGATGCAGGCCCATGCGGCCATGCTCGAGATTCAGGAAGAAATAATGACCCGGGCCTTGCCGGGCGTACCGACCGGCGAGGTCTACGACATGATGGTGGCAATGGCCGCCGGTAAAGGCTATGAAGACAGTTTCATGGGGGTGGGCGACCGGCGCATCCGTTTCACCGGCCATGGGGTCGGGCTCGAACTCGATGAGTTCCCGTTCCTGGCCAAGGGTCAGAAACTGCCGCTTGCCAAAGGCATGGTCCTTGCCCTCGAGCCCAAGGTCATCATGCCTGGGCGAGGAGTCGTGGGCATCGAGAATACTCATCTGGTGACAGAAACGGGGCTCGAACGTCTGACCATGGCCGCTGACGCCATAACGATACTGCCCGCTGGGGCCTTGCATTGAGGGAGAATATAATGAGTATTGACGCTTATCGTCCTGATGACCTGAACCACGAGGAGACGGCCCGCTTCATTCTTGATCTCTTCCACCGGATCATGATCCATCACGCTCTGTGGTTCACCGAGGTCCGGCATCAGATGGGCACCGATAAGGCCTTGGATCTGCTGCATATTGCCTCGCGCAAGAGTTATGATATCCAGATGCAGCATCTCGGCAAGGCCCTTGGTTTCAGCATGGTCGACGGCATTCCGTCTCCACTCCTGGCTATGGATGACGCGACCCTTAAAGATCTGAGGGATCGGGTTGCAAAGAACTGGCTGGCCAACGACGGCGTCTGGTTTCAAACAATTGAGGCTGCTGAAGGCATGAACGAGGCCAAACGCTGCAACGATTCCTGCTGGGCTCATTTCTCACCGTTTGAGGCCGCGTCCATCCGGCAGATATTGGCTCTGCCCGAAAATTCAGGACTCGAAGGCCTGAAAAAAGCCCTGGGGTTCAGGGTTTACGGCTGCATCAATAAACAGTCGATTTCTGAGGAAACGGCCACCAGTTTTGTCTTCCGAATGGATGAGTGCCGGGTGCAGGTCGCCAGAAAACGCAAAGGTCTGGCGGACTATCCCTGTAAATCTGCTGGACTGGTGGAATACAGCTATTTTGCCAGAGCGATTGACAAGCGGATAACGACGGAGTGTATCGGCTGCCCGCCGGATGCTCATCCGGAAGAATGGTACTGTGCCTGGAAATTTTCACTGACCTGAGATCTTGCTCACGAAAAGGGAGATTGCTATGCAGTTCAACAACCTGCTGTGCGAAATCGATGGCCCTGTGGCCATCGTCACGATACATCGGCCCAAGGCTTTGAATGCCCTTAACCAGGAAACGCTTGAGGAGTTGCTTGTCTGTTTTCAGGGTCTGGCTGAGAATTCGTTGGTCCGGGTGGTGATTATTACCGGCAGCGGCGAGAAGGCCTTTGTTGCCGGGGCCGACATATCCTTCATGGAGAACCTTGATGTCCTCACAGCCCGCAAGTTTGCTCTGCTGGGCCAGAAGGCCCTGAGTACCATCGAGAATCTGCCACAGCCGGTGATTGCAGCGGTCAACGGTTTTGCCCTCGGGGGCGGCTGCGAGCTGGCTCTGGCTTGTGATATCCGTCTGGCCAGCGAGAACGCCAAATTTGGCCAGCCGGAGGTCAATCTCGGTGTTCTCCCCGGTTTCGGGGGTACCCAGCGCCTGCCCCGCCTGATCGGCAAGGGACCGGCGGCCGAACTGCTTTTCACCGGTAATATGATTGACGCGGCGGAGGCCTTCCGCCTGGGGCTTGCAAATCGGATCGTGCCGCAGGACCAACTGCTGCCAGCTTGCCGCGAGATGGCTGAAAAAATAGCCTCTCGTGGTCCTGTGGCCGTCCGATTATGCAAAGATGCGGTCAACAGCGGCATGGAGATGGACCTTGCCCGGGCCTGCCAGTACGAGGCCGATCATTTTGCCCTCTGCTTTTCCAGCGATGAGCAGAAAGAGGGAATGCGGGCATTTCTGGAAAAACGACAGCCAAAGTTTCAGGGCTGAAAGAGAGATACGGAAATATGAATCTTGATCTGAACGAAGAGCAGAAGCTCATTCAGGAAACTGCCAGGGATTTTACTGCTGCCGAACTTGAACCGGTAGCGGCTGATCTCGACAGTGGCGGTGACAGTCGGGTTTTCTATGACAATCTGGCAAAACTTGCAGAACTCGGTTTCATGGGACTTAACGTTCGGGATGAATACGGCGGTTCCGAGGCCGGAGTCATAGCCTTCAGCGTAGCTATGACCGAGATCGCCAAGGCCTGCGCGGCAACAGCCGTGACCGTGTCTGTCAACAACATGGTCAACGAAGTTATCCAGGCCCTGGGGAACGAGGAACAGAAACGGAAATACATCCCGAAAATCTGCAGTGGTGAATACCAGGCCGGGGCCTTTGGTCTCACTGAGGTAGGGGCGGGTTCTGATCCTGCCGGTATGACCACCACGGCAGTTCAGGATGGCAGCGAGTGGGTTTTGAACGGCTCGAAAATCTTCATCACCAGCGCTTCCTGCGCCGGCGTCTTCGTGATCTGGGCCGTGACCGATCCGAAGGCTCCCAAGGGCAAAGGCATCAGCATGTTTCTGGTGGAGGCAGGCACGCCCGGTTTCGTTGTCGGCAAAAGAGAAGAGAAGATGGGGCAGCATGCCTCGCCGACCAACGAGATCCTTTTTCAGGATTGCCGGGTGCCGCAGGAAGCCTTGATGGGTAAGGTCAACGACGGTTTTCGGGTAGCGGTTACTGAGCTTGCCGGTGGTCGCATCGGCATCGGCTCTCTTGGGCTAGGTATCGGTCTTGCGGCCATGGACAAGGCCACCCGCTATTCCCTCGAGCGGAGGCAATTCGGGCGTAAGATCAGTGAATTCCAGGCCATTCAATGGAAAATCGCCGACATGTACACTGAGCTTGAGGCCGCGCGACTGCTGTTAATGAACGCCGCCTTTAAAAAAGAGCAGGGCAGGCCTTTTGCCAAAGAGGCATCCATGGCCAAGGTATTTGCCACCGAGACCGCCAACCGGGCCTGTTACGAGGCGATGCAGATCTTCGGCGGTTACGGCTATACCAGGGATTATCCGATCGAGCGCTACGCCCGGGATGCCCGTATAACTACGATCTACGAAGGAACAAGCGAGATACAGCGGATGATCATCGCCCGAGAGATATTGCGCGAATGCGCTTGAGAACCGTAACTTTCGCCTGAACAATTCTCCTTTATGCCCGAGGGGCTTGGGGATAAACGGAAAAGAAGACCAGACGTGGAGATGTGCCATGAAAAATGATTGCATCGAGAGTATTCGCGAGAGACGGAGCATCAGGAGGATGAGCGCGCAGGACATCGAACCGGAGAAACTGCAAGAGATTCTTACGGCGGCGAGTTGGGCACCTTCGTGGGGCAATTCCCAGTGCTGGGAAATTGTTGTCGTACATGGCCAGGATATGAAGAGACAGCTCTCAGAAATCCTGTCACCAAAAAATCCGGCAACCCGTACTGTCGCCAACGCCCCGGTTGTCCTGGCGATTTGCGGACAGGTGCACAAATCCGGCTGGTACAGCGGCAGACAGGTGACCAGATACGAAGACTGGCTGATGTATGACCTCGGCCTTATCAGTCAGAATATCTGCCTTGCGGCCTGCAGCGCAGGGCTCGGTTCGGTCATCGTTGGCGCATTTGATCACGCAAGAGCAGAAGAATATCTGAAAATTCCTTCAGGGTATGCACTTGTCTCGCTTATTCCTCTGGGATATCCGGATCATGCGCCTTCCCCGCCGCCAAGAAGAGCAATGGCTGATTTTGTGCATTTTGAGCAATTCTGAATTAATTTCAGACCAGCCGCTTGTTTTAGCTCTGTCACTGCCTTATTTTCTTAACTCATCGTTGTAATTTTCAACGTTGACCCACTCAGCATGCGCATTCCTCCCGAAGGTTTCCTGCACGCCAGAACTCACCGACCGCGGATCTGAATTATGTTTTAACATGACGTAACGGGGGGCGCTCTGTTACATTGTCTGATTATTTGTGTGCCGGAGTGAGTTCTCAGCCCCGGTAGTTATCCATCTCAAAAAATGGAAGGTAAAAAATGTCGATTATGTTGCGGAAATTTGTCCCCTTTTTTCTGATACTGCTGGCCTTTACTCTCATTGAGGCTGGACTTACAGCCGAGTATGCCGACGCCAGATCGAAGGGAGGCGGCAAATCATTCAGTTCCGCCCCGCGAAGCGCTCCGAGCCAGAGTGCTCAGCCGGGGATCAATAACCAGAGAGGCAGTTTCAGCCGCGGGATGATGGGCGGCCTCCTTGGTGGCGCGCTTGGCGGCATGCTGTTTGGTTCGATGTTCGGCGCCGGCGGCAGCGGCATGGGCATTCTGCCGATTCTTCTGCTCGGAGTAGCCGGATATTTCCTCTATAAAAAGTTCAGCCAGTCACAGAGGCCTGGCGGCTGGCAGGGGAACATCGCCGGTGGCACCGCCTCCGCCGCCTCCGCTCGGACCTCAGGATGCTCTTGAAGAGGGAATAGCCCAGATTCGAGGAACGGATCGGTCTTTTGACACCAAGTATTTTCTCGAAGTCGCCTCAGATGTCTTTTTCCAGGTTCAGGCAGGGTGGATGCGTCGTGATCTGGACTCTTACCGGCACCTGCTCGGCGAGTCCCTGGCAACTGAGTATCAAGAGCAGTTCGAGGAGATGCGACGTCTTGGTCATATCAACAAGTTGGAAAGCATCGCCGTACGCAAGGTTGATATCGTCTCTGCCGGCAGTGATGGCAGTGAGG
>JAIFKM010000197.1 GCA_020049575.1 Desulfobulbaceae bacterium | reverse complement strand
GGAAGAGCAATGCGGCCGGACTCTGCCAGACATCGAAGAGTATGCACAAACGACTCAGGATACACCCAAAGACGATCGCCCCGCCGATCCGCAGGACGGCAATCGGCAGCAGACCAGCGCCGGCCTTTTTACTGATGCTCAGTTCCAAGGGAAGGGAATGGGCAATAAGCATGATGGAGCAGAGCACAGTGACCTCAGCTTCAGTCAGCGTCAGCCCCGGGGCCAGAGCGGCAAAAACCGCCATCCCACCATAGATGCTGGTCAGCATAGAGGTTGCCCAGACAAGTCCCAGCGATCCCGGAAGACCTATTATCTTCATCACCGGTTCCATGAGGGCGCTGAGCGAGGTTATCAGCCCCAGTTCTTCGAGTATTTTGGTGAGGATGATTATCGGCACCATGATCCGGATCAGTTCCCAACTAGTCAGCGCTGTTTCCCTGGCCAGCGAGCGGAAGAATTCCGGCAGCGCCGCAGCTTTCGGTGTTGTTGGCGTCATCTCGCGTTCACACTCACTTTTTTTCATTTCCGTCTGGAGCACCCGCTGATTTCAGCAAAAAGAGCTGACAGGCGATTCCTGAAGTGGCGTACACCACCTGGGCCGGGTTATTCCGGCTCTTGAACTTCATGGCACGACAACCAAAAGGCTTACCGGGGTCGAAGGTTATATAATAGTGCCGGCATCTTCGGCAGTTGGGTAATTCTACAGGCATCGCTTGGACAATATTTTATGTGTCAGAAAGACCTGGTCATCTCATGATACGTGTTCTTTTCGCAGTATCAGGGCCGATATCACTGCTGCAGCCAACATGGCGCAGCCGGCCAGGATGAAGCCAGCCCCGAGTCCAATCTCATCACCAACGAAACCAATCATCGTCGGCATGACACCGCCACCAACAAAGAATGCCAACGGAATGCAGAGTGAAATAACAGCAGTACCGTCTCCCTTTTCTCCCATGCCACTGAGTGCAGCAAACCCTGAGGGAAAAAAACAGACGGCGATCATCGGCTGGAGAATAACGACCGCAAGCAGGAAGCCGCCGGAGAACAGCCCCAGCGGGATAGTCAATAGTCCTGCCCCAAAGAGGATTCCGACCATCATTGAGGTGTTGCCGAATTTGTCGCCGAGCCAACCGGCGGGTACAGGCATAAGAAGAGCGCAGAGCCGTGAAACCGAAAGCAACTGGTTTGCCGTTTCACTCTCCAGGCCTTGTCCGGCCACAAGGAGCAGCGGCAGCATGGCATAGACCCCAATGGTCGAACAGATCGCCAGGGAAAAGAGCAGGACGAACAACCAGAACCGCGGCTGAAACAGGAATTTCTTGAGCACCTTTATTTGAGGCGGCTGACCCTTTTCCTGAGAACCTCTACCCACATAACTAAAAAGCATGCCCATCAGAATAATGAAAGCACCCATCACCTGCAGCCCCTGCCGCCATGATACGAGGTGCACCATTGCCCCGGCAATGAGAGGCGCCAGGACGAAACCGATATTTGGACCAAGTTCATGAACAGCAAGGCCTCTGCCCCAGAAGGAAGGAGCAATCAGACTGGTTATGGACGCCAGCCCCGAAGGCAGATACAATCCTGTAGCAAGGCCAAGGGCCAAAAGCGCAAGACGCAGACTGTCCAGAGACTGGCAATTGCCAAGAACAATCAGGACAAATCCCGTGGCCACAGTCGACAAGACGATGGTCCACTTGTGGTTCAGCCGTGAGGAAACATGCCCGGAAAAAAGCAGCGCAATAAAATAGCCTGAGGATATGAAAAGAAAAAAAGATCCAGAAACGGCATGCCCAAATCCCAGTTCATGTTCAATCCGCGGCAGTAATGGCGAGAAGATTATGCGAGAAAGGAAGTTGAGAAAAAAAATAGCAGCCAGAAAGATAAGAGAAAAAAGCGCCTGTTGAAACGGCGGGAAAGACCGTTCGGGGCATTCTGCCGGGAGGACAACCATTTCAATCTCTGCTGTGATGTTTCTTGGGATAATCGAAAAACAGCAGCTTCCCTGTACCCGACAGTATCTCGGACCACTTCTCCGCGGAAAACTCGATACCGACGATGCCGCCGGTGGGGACGTTGCCAAGACTTTGCCCAGTCAGGCTTTCCGCCAGATCGGTTATGGAATAGTTGTGACCAACAAGGAACAGGTTTTCCGCCTCATCCATAGCCTGGGCTATGGTCCGCAGCAGATCATCCACCCCAGCCTCATAAATGGCCTCGAAAAAGACAATATCCTTTGTCGGATAGCCTACAGCCTCGGCAATATACTGGGCAGTTTTTCTGGTTCTCTTCGCAGGGCTTGCAAAAATGAGATCAGGGCGCACGCCATGCCGGGCAAGTCTTTTCCCCATGAACGGGGCATCCACCTTTCCCCTGCTGCTGAGTGGTCTGTCAAAATCCCTGAGTCCCGGTTCTGACCAACTGGATTTGGCATGACGTATGAGATAGAGCCTTCTCATTGCTGCTTCGTTATTTTTTTCCATATTTCATTCCACAGCCTGGTATATTCCATGGCAGCTGGTGAATGCCTGGTCACCGCGCCGACCGGCAGACGGGAAAGTCCCATTTTTTCGATCTCGGCCAGAAACGGGATTGCTGACTTGAGGAACAGCGGATAGCGTTGATATTTCTCTATCACCGAGGCATGCATGGATTTCCGTCGCTCGACCATGGAAAAAAAGGCCAGAATTTTCTTCTTATCGGCCTCAAGTTTACCGAAAAGCTTCAGCAACTGCTCGAGAGCGATAAGCGAGAGGGTCGTGGGAATAACCGGGCAAACCACGGCATCGGAGGCCTCGATGATATTTTCAGACAGCAGCGTCAGATTGGGCGGACAGTCGAGGAGCAGGATCTCATAGTCCGCACTGAGCGGCTTCAGGAGTTTGGCCAGCGTCATCCGACGCTCCTTTTCCCCCAGGCTGTTCAAGGCCAGGTCGAGATTCCTGAAGGAAAAATGGGCCGGCAGGAGATCAAGATTCTCGAAATCGGTGCCACGGATATATTTACCGTACTCACCGGCCAGCAGTTTCTGGCTGTTGAACTTCTTCTTGGCCTTGATTCGGAAATAATACGAGGCGGCGCCCTGGGAATCCATGTCGCACAACAAAACCCGCTTGCCAGAGGAGGCTGCCGTATAGGCTATATTCACTGCCGTTGCGGTCTTGCCGACTCCTCCCTTGCTGCTGTAGATTGCGACTGTCTTCATGCTGCGGGTGGGCCCTCGTCTTCCCGCGAAACATGCTCGCTATCACCGATGATGGTCTTGACCAGGCCTTGGACATCTTTGCCGGCAAACTGCAGGAAATTCTCTTCAAACTCGCCGCGAACGAGCGCCTGGCGGTCGGCGAGATGGGTGATCAAGCCGCCAAGAGCAGCCGCCACGCGGAGCATTCTTTCGACACAGTCTGTTTTCACAGGACTCTGGAATGATCCCAGCATCGTCTGCTGTACAGACAGGTCGTTGAATTCCCCAAGATTGTTCTGCAATTTCTTGAGATGCTTGATAAGCTGGTCAACATCGTCGACAGAAAAAAGCGAGCGGAAAAATTCCAGCAGATAGCGAAGTTTCTTGGCCTGTATACGCAAGGCGTGCAGCATCGTGTCGGGGCTCTCAGGCCCACACTCCGAACCCTTTGCCAGAATGCGCTTGTATCTCTTCTTCAGCATTTTGGCAGCAAAAAGTCGACACGAGGTTTTTCCTTTGGGCTCCTGCAGCAACTGCAATTCTTCTTGAAGAAAGGCCTGCCAATCGCTGAACAGTCGGACTGCACGCTGCGAATTGAGGCGTCTTCGCATGAGCTTGAATTCTTTTTTCCTGAGAATCCGCAGGCCCTCGAAATAAGAAATCAACCCCGGGTGCAGACGGGCAGGCAGCATGGCTTGATATTCTTCCGTCATCAGCAGATATACATCACAATCGCGGACTGTATTCGTCGCCTGGGTTATCCATTTGAACTCGTTTCTGAAATAATCGCAGGCTGAAATCGGCAAGATTCTGCTGTACAGCGACAGCAGGGAGCGGGTCCGGCGCAAGGCAATACGAAAATCATGGAGAAACTCCGAATCGATATCTTCGATTACCCCGGGTTGATGCATCGAGATGTCTGCCAGCAGTGCCTGCCCCACATCCTTGAGACCTTCGAAAACGGTTATGTCCGGCCGAAGTGACACTGCAAATTTTGCCCTCATCTTCTCGGGCGAGATTCCGGCCGCCTTAAGGGCAGGCTCGAGAAATATTTCCCCTTCTGCGACAGGCAGACCGCCGCTTTGTCCGATGATCCGGGAAACTGCCTGCAAGGGTCGACTGTAGCCGCGTATCCCATAAAGATGCAGCGAAGAGAACTGCTCCGGCTCCTTCCCAGGAAACACCGCAGTCATCGTATCGCGCCTTAGCCGAAGGACTATCTTCTCATCGGCATTGAGCAGGTTATAATGTTGTCTTTGCTGCTGCATCTGCATCTGCGGGCATAAGGCCCGGATATCAGCAGTAGATTTCAGTTCATCGCGCAAAGGCCCATCAGAAAAATCCCACCAGAAGGGCCGTAATTTCGCTGGCCCCCTGTCCTGGCAGAGGATATCGCCGTTGGTCGAGTACAGCCGGTAACGCCGCTGGTTTCTGGCAAGCGCCCTGCCGCAGGCCAAAAGCCGCCAATCAAACGTGTCGAGGTATTCTTCATCACGCTGCTCAGTTTCCGTCTCCAGAATGGAGTAGCCGGTGCCAATCTGCGAGGGCAGGTCGTGCACATTGAAATCCGGGCCAAGGGTAAAGGCAGCTGAAGGGGATTGAGGCATCATAACCTCTAGGGTATCACGTACGGTAGTTGGCATTTATCTTGACATAATCCATGGAAAAATCGCAGGTATATATCTCCTCGCAACCTGTACCGTCCTTGAGGTCAATACAGACGGCGAAACTCTTTTCCTTGAGAATTTTAGTGGCTGACGCCTCCGCCTCTTTTCCCAAACTCAGGCCATTCCTGACGATCACCACATCTCCGAAAGCGATATCGACATGTTCAGGGTTGAACCGTACGCCCGAGCGTCCCATGGCAGCGATAATCCGGCCCCAATTGGCATCTTCGCCGAAAAAGGCGGTCTTGACCAGGGCGGAATTGGCTATTGTTCTGGCCAGCTGTTCCGCATCCTCATTTTCTTTGGCGCCGCAAACTCTGATGGTGATTGTTTTGGTAGCGCCCTCGCCGTCACTAACGATCTTCAGAGCCAGTTCTTTCAGCAATCCTTCCAGAGCATCCTGGAACAACTGCCGATCGGCTTGAGCATCTTCGTCAATCCAGGGATTGCCGGCCCGGCCATTGGCCATGACCAGTACCATATCGTTGGTGCTTGTATCGCCATCGATAGTAATCCGATTGAAGGTCCTCTCGACACTTTCCACGAGTGACTGGTGCAGTTCGGTGAAACTGATCTGCGCGTCGGTGATGACAAAGGCCAGCATGGTCGCCATGTTCGGCATGATCATTCCGGCACCCTTGGCCATCCCGGCCAACTGCACTTCCTTCCCGCCGAGGGTAATTGTCCGATAGGCTGTCTTGGCAACCGTATCGGTAGTCATGATCGCCCTGGCAACCTGCTCGAAATTCTCAGGCCTGAGCTCAGCCACCAGTTTTCCCATATTCTTTTCAAAGGCCGGCAGATTGAGCTGCTCACCGATAACCCCGGTCGAGGACAGCTGCACCATCACATCCGGGATATTCAGGGCCTCGGACACCAGTAAGCTGCTTTTTCTGGCGTTCTCCATGCCTTTCTCGCCAGTACAGGCATTGGCGCAGCCGCTGTTGACCAGAATAGCCTGCGCCCGCCCCTGCTTCAGGCGTTCAAGATCAAGGAGCACCGGGGCGGCCTTGACCTGATTGGTGGTAAAGACGCCTGCCGTCACAGCAGGGGTATCACTGACTATCAGGCCAAGATCGAGCCTGTCCGCATATCTGATACCGGCAGCCACTGCCGATGAAGAAAACCCTTTAACTCTCATACCCTACCATTAAAATAATTCATCTCCGTGTTCAGCTGCTGCGGTCTCCCCACCGCATTACGGCCCCGACTGGCGACCAGCCTCCCTCCCCTTTTCAGTCTGAGAAATATACACATCCATTGACTGAATACTAAAAATCACAATAATCTACCATCTCTTTCCCTGGCTATGCTAGTATAAAATGGGAAACAGCAGAGAACGTGCCGTTGTTCAGGAACATGCCGACACTCCTGGCAGAGAAATCATTTTGCAGAGCATGTCGCAAAACCCCTGTGCCGCGTCCGACCAACGACTGTTTATTACTACTGAAAACATTTCATCATCATGATTTTCGACCAGCCTCACTGGAGCTACCAGCTTTTCTCGACCGTCTTTCTGCTCGCCGATCTGGGCCTGCGAGTCGTACTCTCCCTGCGGGTCATTATGCGCAAGCGACCCTACCCCATCACGCTTGCATGGCTTGTCGTCATTCTACTGGTGCCACTGGCAGGCGGATTTTTTTATCTGCTTTTCGGGGAAAACCGCATTTCGGACAAGAGGGCAGCCCGGGTGCAGAGTTCCCAGGCCCATTATCAGCACTGGCTGCAAACCTTACGGGACAGGGCGCCGGTTGACTGGCAGGGCATCAATCCTGAGTGTCGTCCCCTGCACCAGCAGGCCGAATCCCTGGTCGGTATCCCGGCCTTGGCCGGTAACAGTATCGAGCTTATCGACACACCCGAGGCCATCTTCAAAAGAATCATCGAGGATATCGACAAAGCCGTATCCACCTGCCATCTGCAATTCTTCATCTGGCAGCCAGGCGGCATGGTCGATGAGATCACCCACGCCTTGATCCGGGCTGCCGGCAGAGGGGTGAGCTGCCGTGTCCTGGTCGATGCCATAGGCAGCAGGGAATTTCTCAAAGGCCGTTTTGGCCAGGCAGTCAAGGCAATGAGAGGAGCAGACATCAGGGTACAGGAATCCCTGCCGGCCAGCATCTACACCGCCCTTTTCGCCAGAATCGACATCCGCAATCATCGCAAGCTGGTGATTATCGACGGCACTGTCGCCTACACCGGCAGTCAGAATATGGTTGATCCCGGGATTTTCAAGCAGGATGCGGGAGTTGGCAGGTGGGTCGATCTCATGGTACGCCTCCAGGGCCCGGTGGTCGAAAGCCTGGCCGGCACATTTATCAACGACTGGTTCCTTGACGCCGACATCCGTCATTTCCGGCCTCGTTCGATCCGCGATGACATCGATACGGTCCGGCGTATCGCCGACATCGGACCTTCGCCCCGGGCTGGATCCGCCGCCGTACAGTTGGTTCCCTCCGGCCCGGGACTTTCCCAGGGCACCATTCACAGCCTGCTCCTCACCACTATCTACGCGGCCCGCCGGGAACTTGTCCTGACCACTCCCTACTTCATCCCCGATGAACCTCTGCTCGCCGCCCTGATGGCCGCCGCCCAACGAGGAGTCGACGTCCGCATCATCATCCCCGCCAGAAACGACTCACTTCTGGTATCCTACGCCAGTCGGGCCCGCTTCGAGGAACTGGTCAAAGCCGGGGTAACCCTTCTTTTCTTCGCCGGCGGTCTTCTCCATTCCAAGACCATCACAGTCGATCGGGATTTCGCCCTTCTGGGCTCCGTCAATCTCGACATGCGCAGTTTCTGGCTCAATTTCGAGGCAACATTGTTTATCTACAACAAGGATTTCGCCAGCCGCCTGCGAGGTCTGCAGCAGACCTACGAAGAACAGTCGCTGCGGCTTGACGGCAACGAGCTTTCGACTCGTTCGCAATTCGAGCGGTTCAAGGAAAATCTCGCCCTGTTGATCGGGCCGCTGCTCTAGAGACCGATCTTCATCGCGGAAATATCTGGAAAGTCCTCATCATATTCATTGGCTGCCAACCGGCCAAGGAGCGCCGCATGGCGATTCTCTTCCTCGATGATGACATCAAGCTGCTGCTTGACCGCCGGATCATCGACAATATCCTGAAGAAATCGGTAAAAGAGAACGGTATCCTGCTCGAAGATGCGTGCCTGGTTGAGCATCTCGCCAAGACTTTCGACCGAGTTGAGTCTTTCCTGGTCGAGCGAGAATGTCTTGTCACGCACCATGCTCTGCAGCAGAGACCTCCCCATCACCTCGATCTCGGATTGTTCTGCAGACAGCGGATTTGTCATAACCAGAGAGGCGAAGTATCTGGCGTGCCGCCTCTCCTCTTCTGCCAGCCAGCGAAAGATCACCGCAACCCGCGAATCGACAACCGCCTCGCTGGCCTTCTGGTAGCTTTCCTCGCCATTGCGCTCAATCTGCACGGCTATATCCCTGATATCAGACAACGTAAACATGGTATGTGCCTCGTATGAAATAGTTCTGCCACAATCGCTGCGTATTGAAATCCACGCAGAGCCGCAATCCTCTTGGGAAACCTACTCCCCCATTTCCCCCATGACCTCCATCAGGAGCTCATTGGCCTTCTCGACCTCAAGATCTTCCATGAAAGGCGCTATGCGCCTGAACGACTGGGCGAATCGCTCTCCCAAGGCGTTCGATTTCTTTTCAAGATCGGCATATTCAGGAGTTGCAGACTCTTCAGTCTGCAACTCGGCAACGCATAGTAGCATTTTTTCACAAAGGGGAAAAGACAGCGACTTACTATTTTTTCCCCGCGACAATCTCATCGAACATCATCGGTTATTTCGTTTGTTTTCCGCAAACAAAGCTGCTACTGTCCAATGATTATGAACGATTATTCCCCCTCGGAGACTATTTTATCGCACTTTTTGAGAAGATTCCAACTGACGGTGTTTACCACCTTTTTCCCCATGACGCACAGTCTCACCGGACAATGAAAATTCTCCTGCTCGCCGATATCCATGGAAACTATCCGGCGCTTGCAGCGCTCTCCGATCTTTTTGCCGATGAATCCTTTGCGTATATCATCAATTGCGGCGACTCTCTGGTCTATGCCCCCTTCGCCAATGAGACCATGCGCTGGCTCCAGGAACATCAGGCTCTCTCCATCCTCGGCAATACCGACAAAAAGGTCATCCGTCTGCTGCAGGGAAAACCCATGCGCAAACCCGGCAAAGAGGAAAAGCGGGTGATGTACACCTCGACAGCCGATCAACTGGAGACAGGAACCGCGAAGTATCTGCTCTCTCTGCCGATCAGCGCCACCTTGCGTGTCTCACTCGCCGGAACAGAAAACGGCGATGAGGTCAGCACCATCGGTATTTTCCACGGTAGCCCGGAAGAACCACACGAATTTCTCTTCGACGACACTCCAGACGAGCGTTTCCGCGAACTGCTCGCTCATTGCGATTGCCAGATCATCGTCACCGGCCATTCCCATACCCCGTATCACAAGCACATCGCCGGCACCCATTTCATCAATCCGGGCTCGACAGGCCGGATGTTTGACGGAGATCCCCGTGGCAGCTGTGCTGTCGTTGAACTGACGGCAGGTTCCATAAAGGTCGAACATTTCCGCTTTGCCTATGACGTTGAAGCCGTAGCACAGGCCCTAGCCGATGCCGGTCTCCCGGAAATCTATGCCCGCATGTTCAGGGAGGGCAGAAAACTCAACTGAATATTTGCTATTGTGTCGGTATTTTTGATACGCTGCGAGAAATCATAAGAATGGCGATCAGCCCACAATACATCGCCTCCTCCCCGACATCTCAACCGTAAGGATAGTGTAGATATGGTCAAAAAAGCTAAGAAGGCAGATGAGAAGGAACAGCCCGAGAATATCAGACTGGCCGAAGGAACCGCCTCCAGCAACCTGAATAACAAAAAAGGTGAGGACAAGGTTCAAGTCTGGGTCAGCAAAAGTCAGATAAAGTATGAGAAGGAGCTGAAAAAGCTACAGATTGAGCTGATGAAGCTGCAGCTTTCGATGAAAGAGAGGGGCGAGAGGATACTGGTCATCTTCGAAGGACGTGACGCCGCCGGCAAGGGTGGAACCATCAAACGCATTACCGAGCATCTCAACCCCCGGAACGCTCGAGTAGTCGCCCTGGCAAAGCCTAACGAGACTGAGATGACCCAATGGTATTTTCAGCGGTATATCGTCCATCTGCCCTCGGCCGGCGAGATCGTCCTGTTCGATCGAAGCTGGTACAATCGGGCCATGGTTGAGCCTGTCATGGGATTCTGCACCGATGAGCAGAACAAACGCTTTCTCAAGGATGTGCCGATGTTTGAAGAGATGCTGGCCAAGAACGGCATCAAGATCTTCAAGTTCTATTTCTCGGTGTCGAAAGAGGTCCAGAAAGAGCGGTTTGAAAGCCGTAAGACTGATCTCCTCAAGCAGTTCAAACTCTCTCCGATTGACAACCTGGCCCAAAAATACTGGGACCAGTATTCCATCCGCAAGTTCCAGATGCTGTCTGAGACCAACCGGACCATCGCCCCCTGGACCATTGTCCGCTCAGACAACAAGAAACAGGCTCGACTGAACTGCATGAAATTCCTGCTGAGCAATATGGACTATGCCAATAAACTGCCGGAGGAGGAACTCCAGCCTGATCCTGAGGTCATTATTTCCGGGATTGACGAAATCCGCCACATGGAGATGAACCTGATGCAGCCCAAGGAACTACGCGGCTGATCCGCTCCGACCGGTGCAAATAAAAAAGGGCCGTTGTCATATCTTGACAACGGCCCTTTTCATTGCACTCACCGCAGGTCCGGGATTACTGGAATCTCCCGTGACATTTCTTGTATTTTTTTCCTGAACCGCAGGGACAATCAGCGTTCCTGCCAATTTTGTCACTTTCGCGCCGCACAGGCTGCTTTTGCCGTGCCTCAACCTCCGACGGTATCTTGTTAAGGAGCATTTCCTGCTCCTGCCGTCGACGTCGTTCCTCTTCCAGTCGCTCGACCTCTTCAGGATTCATTACCCGCACCCGCATCAGGTTGGAAATCGTCTGCACCTTGACAGTGTGAATTACTGTGTTGAAGAGTTGAAAACCTTCACGCTTGTACTCGTTCAGCGGGTTTTTCTGGCCGTAGCCGCGCAGGCCGATGCCTTCTTTCAGATGATCCATTGACAGCAGATGCTCTTTCCAGTGGCTGTCAACCATCTGCAGCAGGAGAAGCTTTTCAAGCTGACGCTGGGTTTCCGCACCATTCCGCTCATCTTGCAGGAGATATGCCTGCTGCACCAATGACAGGGTTTTTTCGAGCAGGGTATCGGCTTTCAGGCCCTTGTGCTCCTCCTCGGACCAGCCGGAAGAGATGTTGAAGAGATCAATCAGGCGGTCGTCAAAGAGTTTCCAGTCCCAGGCTTCCGAATCAGTCCGTTCCTGGGCAATCTCGGCTACTAATTCTTCAACCAGTTCGGCGATCATATCCTGGATGACCCCAGCGACATTTTCGTCCTCGAGAACTTCGCGCCGCTGCCGATAGATGATCTCGCGTTGTTTGTTCATGACATCGTCGTACTCAAGCAGATGCTTTCTGATGTCGAAGTTATGGCCTTCCACTTTGCGCTGGGCGTTCTCGATGGCCCGGGAGATCATGCTGTGCTCGATCGGTTCGTCTTCCTCCATGCCGAGTTTTTCCATAATGCCGGTAATACGACCGGAACCGAAAATACGCAGCAGATCATCTTCCAGCGAGAGGAAGAAACGGGAGGAGCCGGGATCGCCCTGCCGGCCGGAACGACCGCGCAGCTGGTTGTCGATGCGCCGCGATTCATGTCGGGAGGTACCGAGGATATGCAGTCCGCCAACCTCAACCACCCCCTCACCGAGCTTGATATCGGTGCCGCGGCCGGCCATGTTGGTGGCAATGGTCACCCGACCGTACTGACCAGCCAGGGCGATGATCTCGGCCTCACGGGCATGGTGCTTGGCGTTCAGGACCTCATGTTCGATCTTCTCCTTTTTCAGCATCGCCGAGATCTTCTCGGAAACGTCGATGGAGATCGTGCCGACCAGCACGGGCCGACCGGCCTCGTGCATCTGCTTGATCTCGCGGATCACCGCCCGGTACTTGGCAGCCTCGTTCTTGTAGATCACATCGGCATAGTCGTCGCGGACCATCGGCTGATTGGTCGGCATAACGACGACATCGAGATTGTAGATCTTCTTGAACTCGGGCGCCTCGGTATCGGCCGTACCGGTCATGCCAGCGAGTTTTTCGTACATCCTGAAATAATTCTGGAAGGTGATCGAGGCAAGCGTCTGGTTTTCCTTCTCAATCTTGACCTTCTCCTTGGCCTCGAGGGCCTGGTGAAGACCATCGCTGTAGCGCCGACCTTCCATCGTTCGGCCGGTGAACTCATCGACAATCACCACCTCGCCATTGCTGACGATATAATCGACATCCCGCTGGAACAAGACGTGGGCTTTGAGGGCCTGGTTGAGATGATGCAGCTTCTCGATACTGCCGGGATCATAGAGGTTTTCCACCTCGAGCAGTTCCTCGCCCAAGGCCACACCTTCTTCGGTCAGGGCAACCTGACGGGATTTTTCATCGACGGTGTAGTGTTCGTCTTTTTTGAACTGGGGAATAATCCGGTCAACGTTCTTGTAGAGTTCGGTCGAAATGTCGGCGGCACCTGAGATGATAAGCGGCGTGCGGGCCTCATCGATGAGAATCGAGTCAACCTCGTCGACGATGGCGTAATTAAAGCCCCGCTGACAGAAATCGCTCAGTTCGAATTTCATGTTGTCGCGCAGGTAATCGAAGCCGAATTCGTTGTTGGTGCCGTAGGTGACATCGGCGGCATAGGCGATCCTTCTGGCATCGTCATCCATGGCATGGACTATCCTGCCAACACTCATCCCAAGGAAGCTGTAGACCTTGCCCATCCATTCGGCATCACGTGAAGCGAGATAGTCGTTGACCGTTACCACGTGCACACCTTTGCCGGTCAGGCCGTTGAGATACACCGGCAAGGTCGAAGTCAGGGTCTTGCCCTCACCGGTCTTCATCTCAGCAATCTTACCTTGGTGCAGGATGATGCCGCCGACAAGCTGCACATCATAATGACGCTCGCCGAGCACCCTCTTGGCCGCCTCTCGCATCACCGCAAAGGCCTCGGGGAGGAGATCGTCAAGGGGTTCACCCTTGGCCAGACGCTCCCGGAACTCTACGGTCCTGGCGGCCAGAGCTGCGTCATCCAGAGACAAGACTGACTCTTCCAATGCATTGATTCGACTTACAATTGGTCGAATCTGCTTCAGGACTCTATCGTTCTTGCTGCCAAAAACCTTGGTAAGGAGTGTTCCAATCATAGTATTCGGGGAGTAGGGGGTGAATTATCCAGCTTCTCGGGGAAGTGTTCTCTCGGTATCATCGTACGGGCTGCTGCCACAGGCGGATGCTCATGCCAGGTGCCCGTCAGCCGTCTTTCCTTTTTACGTACATCAAGGCATCTTCATCGCAGTCCGGGAATTTGTGGCAGTGGATGCAATCGCTCCAGATCTTGTGCGGCAATTCTTTTTTGTCAATCTGCTTGAAACCGAGCCTCTGAAAAAATCCAGGCTGATAGGTAAGCGTGAAGATCCGCTCGATGCCGAATTTCTCGGCCTCCTCAAGACAGTTTCGCACCAATTCCGCCCCGATCCCTTTGCCCTGGAACTCCTTTTTGACGGCCAGCGAGCGAACTTCCGCAAGATTGTCCCAGGTTATCTGCAGGGCACAGACACCCAACAGGTTGTTGTCATCGTCGGTATAAACGCGAAAATCCCGGAGCTTGTCATAGAGAGAGCTGATCGAGCGATTGAGCAGCAGACCGTCTCCCGCAAAACTGTTTATAAGCGTGTGGATGTTCTTCACATCCTCCATTCGTGCAGTACGAATCATCTGAATAACCTTCTCTCCCCTAAGCGGCAAAACAATTCAACAGAGTCTTGCTGGAAACGGCGTATGCTGCTCTGCCTTCGCTTATTTCTCAGTTTCTGTATTGCGATTGCGCTCCGCCTGTACAAAGGGTGCGATAATTGCTGACGCCTCGTCAGAGGCAGTTTTTTTGGCAAAAGATACAGGTTGCAGCAGGGACTGTCCGATCCAGACCCCCATCAGGAACATCCACAGAAAAATGCAGAAGCAGATTACAGTAATTCCGGCAATCCCGCCCCAGGTCAGTTCAAACTTGACTTTTCCGGCCTGCTTTTTTCCTTTTACAGCCATATCAAGCTGATTTTCCTACATCTTATCAGGAGCGGAAAGCCCAACACTGCTCAAACCGTTTCTAAAGACCAACAGCAGGGCCTCTATCAAACAGAGTCGAGCCTGACTCAGTGATTTATCCTCGGTAATAACTTTATGCTTGTTATAGTAACTATGGAACTGCCCCGCAAGATCCATCAGATAAAAAATCACCTTGTGCGGAGCCAGTTCCAGGGCCGCAGCCTCTATCATCGCCGGAAATCCCGACATGGTCTTCAACAGCTGCAATTCCTCCGGCTGAACCAGCAGAGTGGGGTCAATGGCAGCGAAGGCGACCTTCTCGACCCCCTTTTCACCTGCCTGGGCAAGGATCGAAGAGAGCCGGGCATGGGCGTACTGAACGTAATAGACCGGATTCTCCTGACTCTCTTTGGTCGCCAGATCGAGGTCGAATTCGAGCTGGCTGTCTGCCTTGCGCATCATGAAGAAAAAGCGCACGACATCCACCCCAACCTCGTCGATAAGCTCGTCGACCGTGACAAAGGTCGCCTTCCGGGTCGACATCTTGACCTGTTTGCCTTCCCGGGTCAGGGTGACGAACTGGTGCAGCACCACCGTCACCTTCGAGTCATCGTAGCCCAAGGCCCGCACCCCGGAGAGGACATCGGGCACCGTGGCTATATGATCGGACCCGAAGATATCGATCAGCCAATCGAAGTTGCGCCGGAATTTCTCCCGGTGATAGGCGATGTCGGGCAGGCGATAGGTCGGCTCCCCGGTATTCTTGATGATGACCCGATCCTGCGACTGGCCGAAATCGGTAGTCTTGAACCAGACCGCGCCATCCTTCTCGTAGACAAGGCCCTTGGCCCGCAATTCTGCGACTACCTCATCGATCAGGCCGTCTTCGTAAAGTGACCGTTCGTTGAAATAGTTGTCGAATTTGATCCCCATGCGATCGAGGGTCGCCGAGATATCCTTGAAGATATGCTTTTCCGCCTTCTCCTTGAAGGGGGTGACGTCGGCATGATCCTTCAGCGAATCACCAACCTCGTCGATCAGCGAGCGAGCGATCTCGAGGATATAATCGCCCTGGTAGCCATCCTCAGGGAAAGTGTTTTCAAGACCGAGCAGTTCCAGATACCTGGCCCGGGTTGATTCTCCCAGGACGCGCATTTGACGACCCGCGTCATTATAATAATACTCCCGGAAAACGTCGTGGCCAGTCATCTCGAGAAGACGGGCAATGGAGTCACCGAGGATGGCCTGTCTGCCATGGCCGATACTGAGCGGACCTGTGGGATTGGCACTGACAAATTCCACCATGACCTTTCTGTTACCGCCAATGTCGCTGCGGCCGAAGGTCTCACCTTTTTCCATGATGGCCGGAATAACCTGCCGCCAGACCTGAGGTTTGATGAAAATATTGACAAAACCGGGTCCGGCTATCTCCAGGCGATCAATCAACTGGCTCTCCTGCTGCAGCAGTTCGACGATTCTGGCCGCAATCTGACGGGGATTGGTCTTTTCGAGGCCTGCCAGGACCATGGCCATGTTGGTGGAAAAATCACCTTGCCCTTCATGTTTGGGCAATTCCACGGTAAATCTGCCGGAGCCGGCGGCGGACCAGGCACCTTGGATGACGCCCTTGTCGAAACAGGCATCAAGGACTTTCTTCAGTTGTGAACGGATCATATTTTCTACTCTGTATGTACTCTGCTGTTAGTGTTCCCAAAGAGGCAAAGGACCTCGTAACTGATAGTCTGCATCCAGCCGGCGATCTCGTCGGCAGTGATTCTTTCTCCACCCTGCTGGCCGAGGAGCACAACCTCGTCCCCGGTTTCAACGCCGGCGATATCAGTGACATCAACCATGCACAGATTCATGCAGACCCGGCCGCGGATGGGTGCTCGTTGCCCACGGATGAGCACTTCGGCGCGGTTGGAAAGATCCCGCAGATAGCCGTCCTCGTAGCCAGTCGGCAACACGGCGATGCGGCTTGGGCGATCGGTTGTGTAAGTATGCCCGTAACTGATGCCACTGCCGGCCGGCAGATCCCTGATCTGGATAACGCGAGTAGTAAAAGACATGACGGGCAGCAACTTTTCGTCGTCCTTTCCATCATCCGGACCGGTCGTCCCATCGGGATAATAGCCGTAGAGCGCGATTCCAGCCCGAACCATGTCGCAAGTCATCTCCGGAAAGTTCAGGGTAGCACCGGAATTGGCAATATGACGGATACCCTTAAAGCGATCACCGAGGTCACGACAGACACGCTCATAGGTGGCAAATATGGTTTGATTGCTGGCCGCCGACCGGTTGTCGGCTTCAGGGAAGTGCGCCATAATCCCGGCGAGCTTTATTCCTGGCAAAGCCTCTATGCTCTCAACAAATTCTGAAACGTCGGCCGGCAGGAGGCCGAGACGGCCCATGCCGCAATCAACCTTGAGATGTACTCCAATCTCCCGGCCAAGCCGCCGCGCTGCCTGCGACAGAGCCAGGATATCCTGCTGCTGGGAAACTACCGGGGTAAGATCATAATCGAAAAAACTTACTGCCTCTGCCGGCTCGAAGCCAAGCATGACAAAGATTGCGCCGGTAACACCTGCCTGACGGAGGGTCACCGCTTCAGCCAGTTCCGCCACCCCGAAGACACGGCAACCAACCGCCGCGAAGGCGTTGGCCGAGTCAACCATGCCGTGCCCATAGCCATCGCCTTTGACCATGGCCATTACCTCCACACCCGGTCCCGCCTGTTTCCTGATGCAGGCAAAATTGTGCTGGAGTCGATTGCGACTGATGCTGATTCTATTTCTGGAACATACCGTCATATGTCACGTACCTGTTACTTTCCCGACATTACCTTTCAGCCACGCCCGCCAGGCCAATCGACTGGAAAGAAAGAGGGACCAGCCGATCGCCGCATAGACACATCCAAGCAAGGTCCTGGGCAGAGAAGTCTGCCTGAGAAAAAATCCCGAGCCCATCATCGCCAGCACGAGCAGCCATGTCCTGAAAGAATAGACCGCCCCGAGACAGGTATTGTCGCCAAACTGGAGGATGCGGCGAACACCATTTTTCGCCACATTATCAAGGATCAGAAGTGATTTGCCGCTCCCGAGAAACAGGGCCGGCAGGATGAGCCAGATCTCTTCGGCCTCGACCAGCCATCGTCCGCCGCGAAAAAGCAGAAATAAGCCGACTGCCGTCCAGAGAAAACCCGAGAGCAGCAGATGCACCCGTTTATCCACACCCGGCTTGAATCGTTTCAGATTTCCCGTCACCAGCAAAACACCTCTGAGGAAAAAAGACAAGCCCATCTCCCTCCGGGGAGATGGGCTTGAATACAACCTGTTACGCTCAGTGATTACATTTCTGTTACAGTGATAGCGTCCTCAGGACATACTTCAACACAGGTCTCGCATCCGAGGCACTCGTCCATTTCTACCGGCTCAGCCTTGCCGTCTACCATCTCGAAAACCTGAGCGGGACATGCTGCAACACATTCTTCATCACCAACACATTTATCTTTATCAACGACAACTTCAAACATGATACACCTCCATAAAGTGGGAATTAAAATAAGTATTTGTCATACTTAGGCAGCAGTCCAAACACCTTCACGAATCGATTGTTTCGTGTATTCATCCATTAATTCACGGCCAGTTTTTTGTCAAGAAAAAATCTCCCGGAAAAAATTACGCAAAATAAACGCCTTCCACGATATAGATAAAAGACCTGCCGCCCTGTTTTCAATCATAAATTTCCTCGTCCATCAGGTTTCACCCGAAGACCAAGGGGAGTTTATGGTTGACCCACGGCAGCCTTTTTATATATGGTACGGGCGGTCCCTGGGCCCGAGAAAATCATCAACCGGGTCCCGGAAAAACCTGCTGCCGGCAAACGGGCTCTGCCAATGATCGGCAGTATAATAATTAAAGAGACAGCGCCCGCACCAACGGGCACGTCGAGGCTGGCAGCCGATCGCGACTTTATTTAAGACTGCCGCCTCTCACCATTGAATTGAACGATATTCTTCCATGAAAAAGAAAGCACCTGAACAGAGAAAGAAAAACCTGAAAGCAGAAAAACGGGAGCAGGCGATGATCGAAGGTATTCTGGAAGGCAGCCCCGACGGCATCGGCGTGGTGGTTGTCCGCCTCGACTGCGGCTGCCGGAAGATGGCGGCTATAGGCAAAGACGGTGAACCCGCTTCCAAGATCATCATGTATCGAGATGCAGCCGAGAGTATCTGCGATACATGCAAAGAAGATAACGGTGCTTTCATGCGCGTCACCGAATCCTTCATTCACTGGGTTGAACCCGCCCCGAGCGACGAAGAGCAGGACGTCATCTACCGTAAAGTTTTAGGCAGCACGCCGACCCACTGACATATCTGATGCGCCATCATCCGACCGATGGCGCATCCCCCCTCTCCCTCTTCCATCTGCGGCAGCGCTCAACCAGGGCTGGCGCCCATTGCGTCGTGCCATCCGCGTGGACATGAGTATAGAGGGCCAGCACATTATTTTTCCGCAGGCCGTCGCGGCCGGCCATGAATCCCTTACCCCGCGTCATCTTCAAGACTAGGTCTTCATTCTCCCCCCGCCACTCGAGGATGGTTGAGTACCTGAATTCATGCCCTTTGACCTTTTCTCCCACAGCATAGAAAGGGTTATCTCCTTCGACTGTAAAGGCTGAATAGCCATGGGCCTGGGGTTTTGTCGACATACCGAAACGAATCGGAAAGACGCCGGCAAGGGCATGTTCCCGGCCATCGAGGACAATCGAATCGCCAAGGTAAATCAGACCGCCGCATTCGGCATAGATCGGCAGGCCCCTTTCCGCCCCGACCCTGATAGATTCACGGAAACTGGTGTTGGCCGCCAGTTCTCCGGCGCTTGTCTCAGGAAAACCGCCGCCGATATAGAGACCGTTCAGTTCCGGCAGTGCCCTGTCCTGCAAAGCGTTCAGATAGACCAGCTGTGCCCCGGCATTCTCTAGGGCCTCGAGATTTTCGGAATAGTAGAACTGGAAGGCGGCATCCTGGAGAATACCGATTCTGACAGAGGGTTCAGGCCGTTCTTCCACCGTTTCAGTGCACTGCAGATCGGCACGCAAGGGCGCCATCAACTCTTCGATGCGTCTCAGATCGAGGCCGGCCGAGACCGTCTCCACCAGAAAACGGAGGGCATCATCGCTGCCGTTATACTCCTGGTGCGGGATCATGCCGAGATGACGCATCGGGAAAATATCGCGTTTCATCCTGGGAATCGCCCCGAGGACCGGCACGCCGGTATAGCGCTCGACCGCCTCGGTAATCAGCAGGCGCTGGCGCTCGGTGGCAATCTGGTTAAGCACCACCCCGCGGATATCGAGGCGCTCATCAAATTTGAGACAGCCGAGAATCATCGCCGCCACCGTGCGGGTGGTCTTCGTGCAGTTGACCACCAAGAGGACCGGCAATCCCAGTGAAATGGCCAGATCTGCAGTGGAATAGCCGCCATCGGCCGTCACTCCGTCATACAGGCCTCGGTTACCCTCGAGGATAACCACATCGGCCTCCCTGGCATGGCGCTGCATGGACAGATGGATGGCCTCGCCGCTCATCAGGAAGGGATCGAGGTTATAGCAGCGCCTGCCGGCTGCCAACTGCAGCCAGCCCGCATCGATATAGTCCGGCCCCTTCTTGAAGGGTACCACCTGCTGCCCCTGCCGGGCGAAAGCTGCCGTCAGTCCGACCGACACGACACTCTTGCCGGAGCCGCCGGCAAGACCTGCCACCACCAATCCCCTGGGTCCCACAGCCAATGTTTCCATTTTTTCTTTCATGTTTTCAATGTTCCTCACGGCCGTGGATCCGCCAAGCCCTTCGGTACAGTTCATTCAGTCGGTTTTCCAGTTCAAGACGATATTCCTCAATCCCTTCGGCTTTCAGGCCTGGTGGCACGCTGAGCGGTTCTCCATAGAGGTAATCAACCCGGGCGAAGGGTTTAGGGATAGCCGTCCTATCCCAGGAGGGGATAGCCAGATACCTTGAAGCCGACCACATCATCGGCAGCACAGGCACGCCGGTACGGGAGGCAAGCAGGATGGCGCCCGGCTGGGCGACACGTGGCGGTCCCTGTGAACCGTCCGCCACAATCGCTGTATTCCTGCCGGTCGCCGCCGCCTTCAGCAGATCCTTCAAGGCCTGCATGCCCCTGTTATTGCGGCTGCCGCGGGCTGTGGAAAAGCCGAGTTCTTGCGCCAAGCGGGCGATATACTCGCCATCACGGCTGGCGCTGACCATGATCACCGCGGATTCCCGGCGCAGCTGGTAGAACACGAAGAACATCGTATAATGCCAGAAACTGGCAACGATGGGCCTGCCGGCATCAAGGGTATCCAGCCGGTGTTCGGCGCCATGCACGGTGACCCGGCAGGTCGAAAACCAGATGCGGATCAGCCAGGCGACAAGCCATGGCACAACCTGCAACGACAGCCTGTACAGCATGCCTCCTTCCTTCATCCTATCTCGATCTCCAGCATGCGAAGTTTCTTTATCCGGTCGCGCAGCAGGGCCGCCTCCTCAAAGGCCAGTTCCTTGGCCGCCTCCAGCATCCTCTTTTCCAGTTTCTTGATCTCTTTCTCCAGTTCTTTGATGCTGCCGTAGCTCGGCAAATCTTCGGCGGCCTGCAGCAGTTCACCCAGATGGTCATCGGCAATTTTATAGCCCGAGGCCTTAAGATGCTGCTGCATGGTATCCTTCACCGCCGAGATGATTGTTTCCGGCACGATTCCATGCTGTCGGTTATATTCCTGCTGCAATTTCCGCCGCCGTTCGGTCTCGTCGATGGTGACCCGCATCGAGCCGGTGATCACATCGGCGTACATAATCACCATGCCGCTGACATTACGAGCCGCCCTGCCGCAGGTCTGGATCAGCGAACGTTCCGAGCGCAGGCCAGCGAAACCTCGGGGATATCGAGCCCCTCGCGCAGCAGGTTGATCCCCACCAGCACGTTGAACTCACCCTGGCGCAGGTCGCGGATCACCTCGATACGCTCCAGGGTCTTGATGTCGGAGTGCAAATAGCGCACCTTTACTCCGAGCTTATGGTAATAATCGGTCAGATCTTCGGCCATCCGCTTGGTCAGGGTGGTGACCAGCACCGCCTCGTTGCGTTCAGTGCGCAGCCGGATCTCCTCGAGCAGATCATCGACCTGGTTGCCGGCCGGCCGCACCTCGATACGCGGATCAAGCAGGCCTGTCGGGCGGATAAGC
>JAIFKM010000078.1 GCA_020049575.1 Desulfobulbaceae bacterium | reverse complement strand
GCAATTACCTCTCCGGGGTAACGTACTTCGAAGGTATCAAGCAAAGCGAGTGCACACGCAGCCTGCAGAGCCACAGCCGTCTCCATCACTCCCTGTCCATATATTCTCCCGAATGTCCTGAAAGCAACCGCCTGACTGAACTGGGTGTCCAGACCCACCGCGCGCTGTGAAAGCTCAGCTTCAAAAGGCGTAAAGCCGCGCCTGGCCATAGCCGTGCCACTGCCGCCATCTTTGGTGTAAACAGTAATCGTGCCTTCAGAATGGTCGACAAAGACGTTTTCAATTAAGGTGTTTACCGGATAGGCTGCCTTCAGGAGAGAAGCCACGACGGCTAGCCCTGCGGAATCGTCCTGAACAAAGCCGAGATGACTGTGCACATGACCGACTCCTGCATGACCAAATATTCCTATATGGCCTTTTGGGGAGGTACTTGGTGTTATCTGCATTGAGATCTGCATCCTCGTGGTTGATTCTTGACCATGGCCGACATGACATCGGCACCAGCCTGCATGAAGTCGGCAATCATCTGACCGGGTTTCGAGTTACCCATGAGGGATATGCAGACATCCAGAAATAATGAGAGCACTATTATTGGGAGGATGTTGCCTTCAGCAAAGGCTTGCGCCACGTTGTTTGGCACCCAGTTGATGGGGTTGTCGAGCAGATCGATATTGACTTCCTGCTTCTGAAGCGTTGGCAAGATGATCCCCTCTGATCCGGTTTGATCAGCTTGGCGAACATTAAGCCTACGGATGCGGCCAGAACTGACGCCACGGCCCAGTAGCCGATAAAGGTCGTACCCACTTTACGCAGCCGTTTCAAATCGGCAATCCCGGCGATACCTCCGGCAATTGAAAAGAAGATCAAGGGGTAGATAGTCATTTTTAACAATCTCAGAAACAGTGTACCTATCGGTTTGATGATTTCGATTCCTGGTCCGACGAGAAACCCGGTTGCGGCTCCAGCAACCAACCCAATCAGGATCCATCCAGCAAGACTGATCTTTTTCAAGCAGGCCGCTCAAATGAAGTGTCTAGAAAAAATGAAAATCCACGGTGTATCTTCTTAATCTCACCACAGATGCGCCAGATTGGATCTTAAATCAGATCCAATTTAAGATATGACATAGCATCCGACTATTTGCGCGTCAACCTAAAAATAGCACCTTAGTGGAAAAAAAGGAAAATTAGATCACCGATCTGCTGAATACTTCGTCGAAACTGTGAAACTGGCGATGTTTTGGTTCAGCGAGAAATGGACTTTTAGCTTGTTTGTGATAAACCATCATGAACGGAGGGAAGTCCATGCGCAAGAAACGAGAAGTGGCTCCATAAAATTAAACGGGCCTTTAGGTGGAAAATCCGTTACCAAAAAACCTCAAAGAAGAGGAGAAAATAGAAGTAAAAAATGCTTCAAAAATGACTTCAACCCCAGAAGATTTACATTGGCAATCCTAGGCGGAAAAGCACCTTGAGGTTGAGCTTATTTCCTGAGTATACACCTTTGCCTGGACAGCAGAAAGTGCCTGATTTTCCCTAGGATTCTGTCGTTTTTTGGGCCGCGGTGTTATGCTCAGTTACACAGCCATCGTGCTCTTTGCCACAGTCACTACAATTAACGGGCACTTTATCCTTGGTGTCGCCATATTTTTCCCGGAATTCATCAGGGGTCATATTGTTGATAAGACCACATCCGCATTCAGGGCATTCCGATTTGATCTGGTATCTTTCTTTTGCCATGTTTTATCTCCTTCGCATTGTTTTTTAAATTGTTCCCGCCACTGGGCCATTTCTTCGAGGTTTTGAAACGTATTCAGCCATTTTCCGGCACAACGAAGTGTCTGTACTTACAGCAAATCATCTCGCATTAATCCGGCGTATGTGATCTCCGCTCCTTTAACTTTGCGCAACATTCCAGCATCTGAGTCTAAAAGGTGAGGCGATACGTCAGTGCTTTTTAGAAAGCCCCCAAAAGCCAAAAGCAGATCCCTACTCGAAGCCGTTGCATTTACAGACACCAGATTATCCTTTTCAGGCAGATCTCACAAGATTTTCTTCCTTCTCTATAATCCCAAAGCCAGGGGCTCCACTTTCTCGATCCACCATTGCTTCACACTGAATTTCCATGGTTCCAAGGCTGTTCATCAACAAAAGGAGAGTAATATTCAGACCAGCCAGCTGAATCCCCCAAAGAATGGAAAATCGGCGGGGAAGGTGCCAGTTGGCAATATCAACATTTTTCTCAAACACAAAAACTTAGGTGTTTCCTGAACCTGACCCCAGCAGATATCTAAGAGAGAGAAGCCGGGCCAACAAGAATCCGAAAAGGATCGAGCTGAGGTGGTGAATATTGATTTACACCCCCAATGATCTTCGACGGCATGCCGCAACCTTTTACCTCAAGATCGCTCCTTGGAAACGGATGCGGCGACGGCTACTACATTTGATCTCCACTGCCTGATACCCATATGGCTTGATGCTACGGCAAAAAAGGCTCTTGGCAAAGGCAACAGCAATTTACCTTTGCCTGCGAATCGAGTAAGGGGAGCAAAATGTGATTGTGTAAAATGCGGTGAAAGGATTTGAGAAACTGCACGCGTCCTGGGAAGTAATAGACTCATCTCAGGTGGATGTCAGGTCTGCTTGGCCTGCTTTGAAAGGTCACTCCCGCGCGGGCGGGAGTGACAGAAACGCAACTGTTCAACGGTTTCTTCTATTTTTCTTTCTTAACCGAACGGCTGGAGAGGCATTTTCTTAATATTGCCTGATATGTATCCCAGTCCTTTGTTGCCAGTAACGCCTGTTTTGCAAATGCAAGTTCATTTTTTGCCATCAGTAACCTCCAATTTTTGAAGTGTGAAGGTCTGAGATTTTTAAACAAAAAGCCCCCAGACCAATAAATTGATCTGGGGGCCCTGATTTCTCCACAGATGCAACATCAAGCCTCTTATCCTCGGAGGCCAGTTGTAAGTATAAGGCAGGTATTCTGACTTCCGGATCATCCTCTTCCCTGCGCCTTCCCGATCACTTTCAGTGGCATCTGCAGGATTTTGTCCCCGGTTACAGCGGCGGGCCCGTTCCCGATTTTCACGGAATTCCCTCTTTTGTCTGTATGACACCTTATATATGGGCAAGCATACTTAAGAAGTACACCGAGGTCAAATGGTATATTTTTATTTTTTGAAGTACAATATATTGTATAGTGGAAAGCAAGGAGGGTGAAGTCATACCCAAGGGGTAGCTGGAGTACGAATGTTTTCATTCGTTGCCATCTTTGCCGAAAATTAAGTATTCGCCTTCGACTGCGGAAAAAAAATGATCAGAATTTCAGATTTTATCATACGGCCATCCAGCCTCCAGCAGAAAACTGTCCTGTTCATTCTTCTTCCTATTTTCCTGATCCTGACCTCCATCGGTTATCTCGGCATGCGACTTGTTCGCAATGTGCTCCTCGAGCAATGGCAGGAAACGGCTGTTGCCAAATTACAGCAGACAGCTCATCAGGTCGATATGCGCTTGCTGCGACCAAAAGAACTGCTCCAATTACACCAGAATGAGCCGGATCTTGATACAAGAAGTATTATAAATCAACTGCGTAGGCTCGATGGAGTCGTTCAAGTTAATTCAATCGGATCTCAAACGCTGTTGGCCAAACAAGGCAACCTTGAAACTGATGTTCTTCTCAGGCGAGGTGCGTCACTCCGCCAGCGGCAGAAACTTGAGATTAAAGCCCCAAAATATGATCAAAACCTGAAGAGCGAAACTGTTTCTCTTGTCTCAGCCTTCACTGATAGTGCGGGCAAGGAATATAACTCTATCGAAGTGGTGATTTCCTTTGAAAATCTGATCAACCAGATAGTCAGATCGCCTTGGTGGAAGAGCAATAAAGCCTTCCTGGTAGAGCGAGACGGCAATATCCTTGCCAGCACAACCTTGTCGGAAACCGCCAATCCAAACGATGTCCGAAAACTGAAGTTTGGGGCAACAGACCCGCTGGAAAAATTAACCCTGAAGGCATTGCAGACCAACGATTCCGGCACGGTCTTCGGGCCCGGGAAGCCGCCTGAGAATATCAGTGGGTTCTGTCGACTCACAGAAGCCCCCTGGACAATAGTGCTCATTGCTCCTGGCGATATGGTCCTGCAGCCAATAATCAACTTCAAAAATTACTATTTCCTCTCTTTAGGCATCGGCATTGTGTTGGCCCTGCTCTATTTGCGTACGGTCATTTCCAGAACTACAACGGCCATCAGGAGGGTTTCCAGGGCGGCAAGCGAACTTGCCGAGGGTACGTCTGTCCTCCCCTTGGTTGTGCACAGCCGTGACGAGGTTGGTGAACTGACGCACAATTTCAATATCATGGCTGAGCAATTACAGGAAAGACTGCAACTGCGGGAGGCGATGCATGTAGCTAAAGAAATACAGCAAAATTTTCTGCCGTCGGCAGGAATCTCCCTTGAAGGCATTGATTCTGCTGGAATCTGCGTCTATTGTGATGAAACCGGCGGTGATTATTTCGATCTGTTTGTCCCTCCGGGGACTGAGGGAAAGATGACGATAGTGGTCGGTGATGTCGCCGGGCACGGGATTGGGGCGGCGTTGCTGATGGCCACTGTCAGGGGGCTGTTGCGAAGCCGTGTCTGCCAGCCCGGTACTTCCGCCCAGATGATCAGCGACGTCAACAGGTTGCTGTGTCTGGACACAACTCGGTCGGGTAACTTTGTCACCCTTTTCTTTCTCACCCTGGATCTGGAAACCCGAAGTGTCAACTGGGTCAGATGCGGACACGAGCCTGCCTTGGTGTACACTCCCGGAGTGGATGAATTTACAGAACTGCGAGGTGAAGGTTTGGTTCTTGGTGTTGACAGAGATTGGCAATACACTGATTATACATTCGATCTGGCAACGGAAAAACAAATTATACTTCTTGGCAGCGACGGAATTTGGGAGGCAGAGAACAGTCGTGGCGAACGCTTTGGCAAACAGCGCATCAGAGAACTTCTGACCCGCTACCATGATTGTGACGCTCAAAGATTACTGCAGGAAATCATCGCTGCAATTTCCCTTTTTCAAGACGGTCACCCCCAACTTGACGATATAACCGTAGCCATAGTTAAGACCGATTTTTCCGCAGTAACATGGCACTGTTCCTCTCCCGCTCCTTTTCTCCCTGACGCTGCTTCTTAAAATTTGTCATGTTTGAAAAAATAGTCAATGAAGGCAATCTATTTCAGCGGTCGTCGAGGTGGGTGTCTTGAGTCTTGAAAAATCAATGGAGGTCTCCTGTGAGGAACCATCAGATAAGAGATATTATTCCTCGGTTCAGATTCTCCGGGGCATTGCCGCCCTGGCGGTAGTATTTTTTCATGTCTCTGAAATGCTGATCCAGTACACCGATGGCCATGGACTGTTCAGCCGGTTTTCTTCCCTGTGGTACACGGGTGCCGCCGGGGTCGATCTTTTTTTCATCATCAGTGGTTTCGTCATGGTGCAGTCGACCCGAGGCATGTTTGCTCAGCCTGGGGCCTCAAAAGTTTTTTTCCGTAGGAGGCTTGTTCGAATAGTTCCGTTATATTGGCTGTATAGCCTAATGATGCTGGTGCTCGTGCTCCTGCCGTTCACTCTCAGGGGACAGGTTTTTTCGGGCATATATACCCTCAAATCCTTCCTGTTTATTCCTGCTTTCAATCCTGCCAGCGGTCTTGACGTACCGCTTCTGGCACCTGGCTGGACCTTGTCCTATGAGATGTATTTTTATCTGATATTTTCGCTGCTTCTCTATCTTGAAAAAAGATTTCTGCTGCCAGTCATCACCGCCCTTTTTTGTTTATCCGCTGCTGTCGGGTTGTGGGTGCCGATAGAGGATCCGATTCTCAAGGTTGTGACAAGCCCGCTGCTGCTGGAGTTTGCCGTTGGTTGCCAGCTTGCCTCTCTGGTGAACCGCCGGAAGATTTCACCGGGGATGTGTCTTCTGCTGATTGCCGGGGCTTTGCTGGCGCTCTATCTGGTGAGCGGCGTCAAGGTTGACAGTCAAACGCGGTTTATCCTCTGGGGGATGCCTGCATCTGCACTGATGGCCGGCATGGTCTTTCTGGAGAAGAACGGATTAACCCGGTTCTCCAGCCTGATGACCAGGATTGGCGACAGTTCGTATTCGCTATATCTATCCCATATCTTTATCGTGCTCTGCGTCAGTACCCTGGTAAAGAGAGGGATTATTCCCGCTGCGGTGCCGAATGATCTTCTCGCCGGCTGCACAATTTTGATCTGTATCTTTACGGGGTACCTTTCCTACAGATATATCGAACAGAACTTTTCACGCGCGCTCAACCGGCGAGAATCCTGACTGACCTGAGCAGGGCAGTCAGCTAATCACACGACATGAAAATCCATCAGCCGTTGCTGCGTGTTTTTGGCAAAAGCATGATAATCGGGATGGTCAGCAGGGGAACAAAGGCGATCACCATCAGCACGGGGCGGATGGAATAGATGTCGGCCATTTTGCCGACGATTGGCGTGATGGCGCCTCCGAGACCGTAGGCGAAGCCCATCATCAGGCTTGCCACCATGGAGCGGCCCTTCGGCGCCAGGGTCTGGGCCATGGTCACACCCAGGGGAAGGGGAGCGAGAACAAAACTGCCGGCAAGTGCGGCACCCAGATACACCCA
>JAIFKM010000214.1 GCA_020049575.1 Desulfobulbaceae bacterium | reverse complement strand
AAAGAACAGAGAAAGAACCCGATTTTAAACTCAATTAAGAATGAATCTCGAATAACATAAGGAATATCCGGAATGCAACAACAAAAGATGCGTGTGGCTCTGCTCGCTGGTGGTACCTCCGGCGAGAGGGAAGTTTCGCTGAATGGCGCTGCGGAGGTGGAGAGGTCGCTTGATCCGGAACGCTTCCAGGTTCGTAGGTATGACCCTGCCACCGATCTGGCAAGGTTGGTCAATGATGCCAAGGAGATAGATTTCGCCTTCATCCTGCTTCATGGTCTGCAGGGCGAGGACGGCACTGTTCAGGGATTGCTCGAACTTCTTGGCATACCCTATCAGGGATCGGGGGTCCTTGGCAGCGCTATTGCCATGGATAAGGATCTCTCCAAAGTCCTCTTTCGGCAGTATGGCCTGCCGGTTGCCGATTCGATCGTCATCAGACCGAGTGAACCATTCTCGCCTGACGAGATCGCTGACCGACTTGGCCTTCCCCTCGTTGTGAAACCGGTGCGTGAGGGTTCAAGCCTCGGACTCACCATTGCCCGGACTCCGGCCGAACTGCAGGCCGGTATCGATTCAGCCAAAAAACATGACCGTCTGGTGATGATTGAACAATATATCAAGGGGCGGGAGATCACTGCGGCGGTACTCGGCAACGACGAACTGACGGCTTTGCCTCTCATTGAGATCATTCCCGGCGAAGGATTCGAGTTCTTTGACTATACCGCTAAATATCAGGCGGGGGCATCCAAGGAGATCTGCCCTGCACCGTTGAGCCCGGAGCAGACGGCAACTGCCCAGAAGTTAGCCCTGGAGGCCCATTCTGCCCTGAGACTTCGCGGGTATTCGCGAACCGACATGATTGTGGATGCAGCCGGCAATTTCTTTCTTCTCGAGAGCAATACCATTCCCGGCATGACATCTACCAGTCTACTACCCCAGGCCGCCGCCCAATATGGTCTGAGTTTTCCGCAATTTCTCGATCGGTTGATAGCCCTGGCCTTTGAGGACCGGAAAGCTCAGGGCTAAAATGCCGGTGCATTAAGGGACCTCCGGGCGCTTACAAACGTATGCGTTCGGGGGCATTGAAGATGTTGAGCCGGTCCGGCCGAGCATAGGCCGCAAGGGTTAAGCCGGCCTGTCGGGCAATTGCCAGGCCGAGCGATGAGGGAGCTGTGCGCGACATGACGATGGGGATTCCCATCCGGGCGCATTTCAACACCATATCTGAGGTCAGCCGGCCGGTTGTATAGACAGCACATTTGACGGGGGCCTTGCCAAGAAGAATGGCACCCAGCACCTTGTCGACCGCGTTATGCCGGCCGACGTCTTCAAAAAAAGCCTTGACCTCGCCATCGGCCCATAGGCCGCAGCCATGTATGCAGTGCGTCTCGTGACCAAGCTGTGAGGTATGTAGTACCTGGAGAATGAAACGGCGAACCTCATCGAACGAGAGGGTGTATTCCTGCAGGGGGTCAAAAGCCCCTTCGAGCATTTCCCGGGGTATTTTCCCTGTCCCGCCGCAACCCGAGGTTATGATTACCTCTTTGGGTTTGCTTTGCGGCACATCTGCATAGACAGATATCCTGCCTTCCGGGCAGACGATAACCTCACGAACCTCCTCCGGTTTTTTAATGTATCCCTGGCCAAAGAGAAAACCGACGCCGAATTCAGCGAGACCTACGGGCAGCACCATCGAGGCGCCAATTGTCTCGTCGTTGAGAGCGACTGTATACGGTGTTTCGATCGCCAGTTTTTCTTCCTGCTGCCGGCTACCTTGCGGGGTTACAACTGTAGTTATATGGGTGAGGGTGACTTGGGGATGCATGGTCGTATGGGTTCCTGTAGTGCGATATGGACGCCGAGGGGACGTCATCCTCCCTCGAAGGAAAAGTGAGGGTACATCCTATAGGCACTGGTTGTCTATTTCAAGGATTTCGGCAGGCGTCGGCCTGTTTTCTTTTCAATCAGTTCCATTTTCGGTTGGAATTATGGTACGGTAGAAGAGAAATATATCTACTGATAGTTCACTTGGGCTGGATGCTCGGGTTTTACAAGGAATGTGCGCGTCAATTTCCGAACGGTTTAAAGCAAGCTGGAGTTTATTTAATGCAGAAGCGTATTTCCGCAAGGGTCAGGACAACAGTTTTTGCCCTGATAGGTCTCGTGAGTATCCCCGTCTTTCCATCCCTGTCTTTCTCAACCGAAGCGAGTGCCGATACCTCTCCCATTGTTCTGGGACAGTCCTGCGCCCTTACCGGGCCTGCGAAGAATCTCGGATTGGAGATGCGTGCCGGTTTATTGGCGGCCTTCTCGAAGATCAATGATGACGGCGGTGTGAGGGGCCGTGATATTGTCCTGATCAGCCGGGATGATGGCTATGAGCCTGACAGGGCGGTGAAGAATACCAGGGATTTTATCCATAAAGAGAAGGTGTTCATGCTCATAGGTGAAGTGGGTACCCCGACGTCCAATGCCGTGATTCCTCTGGTCGAAGAAAACAAGATTCCTTTTTTTGCCCCTTTTACCGGGGCCGAGTTCCTACGGGTACCGTTTCGGAAATATGTCATCAATGTACGCGCCAGCTATTTCCAGGAAATGGAGAAACTTGCCTCGTATCTTATCGATGTCAAAAAAATCAGGAGGATCGCCTGTTTCTTTCAGGATGACAGTTACGGTCTTGCCGGCCTTGAGGGAATTGAAAGGGCGCTGAAAAAAAGAGGACTTGACCTGGTCTCCCGCGGCAGCTATGAGCGTAATACCGTAGCCGTCCTTCGTGGCCTCACTGATATTCAGAAAGCCAATCCGGAGGCCGTGATTCTGGTTGGCGCCTACTCGGCCTGCGCCGAATTCATCAAGCTGAGCAAGGCCAGGACGGCAAAAGATCTGCTCTACTGCAACATCTCATTTGTCGGCACGGAGAGTCTGCGGACATCCCTTGGTCGATACGGCAGCAATGTCATTGTTTCACAGGTTGTGCCATACCCGAGAGACATCTCGATCGAACTCATCCATGAATATACCGAAGCCATGCGGAAATATCAGCATGACGCGCCGGTCAGTTTCATCTCTTTGGAAGGTTATATCGCCGGGAAATTGTTTTACCAGATCGCCTCGGCAGTCCCTGGTGAACTGGGGCGGGAAAAATTTATCGCAACCATGGAACAGGTGGGGATCTTTGATCTGGGTGGAGTGGTCCTGCAATTTGGGCCGGGAGATCATCAGGGAATGGAGACGATCTATCTGACGGAGATCAGTCCGGCTGTGAAAAAGGTGCAGGAATGAAAGGCGCTATAAAATCACAAAGAATATCACTCTCTTCAGCCCCTTTCTACGCTTCTCTCGTGGTCGTTCTGTCACTCGGACTGTTTACCGGCACATTCTGGGCCTTTAACGAATATGAGGCATATGAAGAGAGCATCTCGAACATTCGGGACAATTATCAGAAACAATACCAGGCCCGACTGATAGAAGAGATGGAAAATGTGAACGATTTCATTCAATTCAAACGTTCGCAAACGGACATGCTGATTGAAAATGAGATCCGCCAGAAGGTCCAGACCGCGTATACAATCGCCTCCCACCTGTACAGCCAGTATAAGGAGGAAAAGACCACAGAAGAACTTCGGACAATGGTCGTCGAGATTCTCCGGCCAATTCGTTGGAATAACGATCGCGGGTACTACTTTGCCGGCAGGGTTGAGGAAAGAGTCATAGACCTCTTCGCCGATGATCCTTTTTTTGAAGGAAAGGACCTGCAGGCCATCGCCCAGGAGACCGATGTTGATGTCGTCGGGGATATCATTAAGATAATCAAGGAAAAAGGGGCAGGGATATATCGCTATAACTGGTCAAAGCCGGAATATGTCGAAAGCAGCTACCAGAAAATATCTTTCGTCAAGTATTTCAAACCATTCGATTGGTTTATCGGAGCAGGAGTCTACATCGATGATATGGAAAAAATCATTCAGGAGGATGTTCTCACCCAAGTGCAGAAGATGCATTTCGGCCTGGATGGCGAGGTGTTCGGTTTTCGATTTGACGGTACCATCATTTGTAACCGCGATGAACGATTGATTGGCAGATCGGTGACTGACCTTGTCGGCAAGGACGGCATCCATTTTGGCGAAATGATGCTGGAGGCAGGCCAGAATAAGGACCATGAAGGGTATGTCAGTTATTCGGTGCAGAAGGCTGCCCCTGAAAAGATCTATCAGAAACTAAGTTATGTAAAGTCGTTCAATGATTGGGGGTGGGTCTTCGTCACCAGCATGAACATGGAAGAGATGGAAAAAGCCATTGCCGACGAAACCCGGACCTATATCCGCATTGCCTTCAAAAATGCCTTCCTGTTCGTTTTGCTGTTTATCGTGGCGGTTTCGCTGTTGTTGCTCATCGCCTATTTCTATTCACTGAAGATCAAGCACGGCATCAGCCTCTTTACTAATTTTTTCAGGAACGCGGCCGATGCCAAGGTTAAGATCGAAAATGCCGACCTGGCCTTTGCCGAGTTCGAGGATCTTGGTAATCTTGCCAACCGCATGATAGACGACAGAATTCACAAGGAGCTTCTCCTGCACCGTGATGAATTGCGCCTTGATACCTTGCTGCGTCTTGGCATGATGGAGAAATATTCACTCCAGGAGAAGTACGATTTTATTCTCCAGAGGATCGTCCAGATAACCAGGAGTGAAGAGGGATACCTTGCCCTGGTCAACACCGCGCAGACGCATATCTCGCTCTGCTCCTTATTCCCCAGAAAAGAAGATGCCGCCAAAGGAGAAAAGGATGAAGAAAATGAGTCGCGGCGAATTGAAGAAGGAGGCCTGCCCGGCATGGCTGTATTGCAGAAGAAGGCCGTAATCTGCAACAGTTTTGCTGACGGCCAGTCCCGCAACATCTACCCATACAGCACAGAGGTCCGCAGGTATCTCGATGTGCCCATCTATAACAGCGGTAAAATAGTTGTCGTGGCAGGAGTCTGCAATAACAACATGGAGTATGACAATTACGATGTCAGGCAGATGGCCATGCTCCTCGAAGGCATGTGGCTGCATGTGCTGAAGACGTGTTCAGAGATCGAAATGGCCCGACTTGAGCGGCAGATCATCGCTGTAAGCCTTGAGGAGAGAAGCAAAATCGGCCGTGATCTGCATGATGGCCTTGGTTCTCACCTCAGTGGTGTTGAGATGCTCAGTAAAGTTCTTCAGAAAAAACTGGAGGCCGATGCTCCGGACAAGGCGCTGCAACTCGGCCGTATACGCAATCTGATCCGCGATGCCATTGAAAAGACCCGCAGACTGGCTCATGGACTGTATCCGGTACATATCATCGAACAGGGACTGGAGGCCTCAATCGAAGAGTTGATCGTCGAGGTGGAGAGCCTCTACTACGTGGAATGCAGTCTTGTCTACAGCAGTAAGGGAGAAGCGCTTGAGAATAATGCGGCGACCCATGTCTACTACATCATCAGGGAGGCGGTATTTAATGCCGCAAGGCATGGTATGGCCAAGCACATAGCTATTACAATAGAAAAAGATCATCGTTATCTTGTCGTGACCATCGAAGATGACGGGCGGGGGATTGCCGATGCCTCTCATCAGACGGGCATGGGCCTGCACACCATGAAATATCGGGCCAAGGCTATAGGGGCCTCTTTGTCTATTCAACCGGGAGCGCGGGTCGGAACGGTTGTTTCTCTCGCAGGCGAGGTACAGGAATAATGCCAAGAATACTTATTGTGGACGACCATCCCATATTCAGGATGGGGATGGAAGAGTTGCTCAATCAGGAGGAGGATTTTTCCGTCTGTGCGGTGGCGGAGGATATCAGTTCCGCCCGAAAGGCGTTGAAGGATATGTATCCAGATATGGCCATCGTCGATATCTCCCTTGCCCAGGATAACGGTCTCGATCTGGTGAAAGAAATTGCTGGCGGGAAGACTCCTATCCCTGTTCTCGTTCTTTCGATGCATGATGAATCCGTCTGGGCGGAACGGGCGATCCGTTCGGGCGCCCGTGGCTATGTCATGAAAAAAGAGGCTTCGGAAACCATCATTTTCGCCATCCGCAATATCCTGAACGGAAAAATCCATGTCAGTTCGACGATGATGTCCTATCTCCTCGATAAATTTCAGGTTAATCCAGATTGCCAGGGAGCCCCTACGACAGAAATTTTGACGGACCGGGAGCTTGAGGTGTTCAGGTTGATAGGCAGAGGGCTGTCAACCCGGGAGATATCGGCCAGGATGAACCTGAGCATTAAAACAATAGGAACCTACCGGGATCGCATCAAGCAGAAACTTTGTCTGAAAAGTGCTGTGGAATTGACACGACGGGCTGTCATCTGGACGGAAAAGGAGTGCTTTGGCGACAGTTCAGCTGAGGATGTAGGTAAATTCCCCACTGATTTTTAGCCTTTTTCCTTACAGAAAAAACGGCATTCGGCTGATTCCTTTCTGCATTTTTTTTACCTATAATATTTTTGTAGCATAGGAAGCCGTCCTCACCCGTCTGCCAGGGGGCGGTTTCCTTTTTTTTTTGCCACTATTCTCCAAGGGCAATATAAATGCCTGCATCTTACTCTGCTGCAGCTTCTTTTCCACTCGATCTTGCTTTTTCGCTTACGAGCGATTTCAATATAAAGCCTATTTGCCATCGCAGTTTTTCAGAGACACATGGAGACTGGGTGCCATTGTCGGAAAAAGGTCGATATTCTGCGCTGCAGGTTTAAATATCGATTTCCAAGAGGGGGTTGCTGTGGTAGTTGTCCTGCCTGTGGGGGGCTTGGCAATCCAGAATAAGACGGCGTGTTCCGTTTGCGGAACTCCGCCTTTTCATATGAGAGGGGTTTATGCCATCAATAGTAACATTCATCGGCTGGCATGACAGCGGCAAAACCACTTTGGCCAGCCAGGTTGTCAGCGAACTGAATCTTCTCGGTTATCGTGTCGCCGTCATAAAATCAAGCAATGAATCAGGTGTTGTGTTCGATACGCCTGGCACCGATACGGCAAAACATAAGTTGGCCGGCGCTGACAGCGTGATGTTCCTGGGGCCGGACCAGTTGGTGCTGCAGACGCAGAACAGGAATCTCTCCTTGACCACTCTGGCTCTCCGCTATTTCCCCGATGCCGATATCATTATCGGCGAGGGTTTTAAAACCGCTCGGCATGTTGCTAAAATTGAAGTGCTTCGCAGTCCTGACCAGATGCTGAGGAATCAGGTGAACGGGGTTATTGCCGTCGCGACGGATCTCGAAGATGTGCCAGGCGATCACATCTTTCGCTTGGACGAGAGTAAAGAAATCGCCAAATTTATTGAAAAGAAGTTTCTGCTCGATACATCAATTGGCAACGACAGGGCTGTCTTGTTGGTAAACGGTAGAAAAGTACCTTTAAAAAGGTTTGTGCAGGAGATGCTGGCCGGAACAGTTGAGGGTTTTGTCCACACTCTGAAATGTACAGAACAGGTCGAAGAGATTGAACTGCATATACGGACAAAGAAAAAACTTACGAATATCGAGTAATTTCCTGAGATTTACGCGGCATTCATTTCTTTGGGAAAGCTTCAATAATTCCGTCACTCCCGCCTGGGTGGGTGTGACGGAAAGGCAATCATTCAAGATTTTTTTGGGAATCGAACCTCGAAATATGGTTTGAGTATCTCCGGAAGCGCAACGGAGCCATCTTCCTGCTGGTAGTTTTCAAGAATGGCAAGGAGGGTCCGGCCAACCGCCAGGCCCGAACCGTTCAGCGTATGCACAAGTCTACTTTTCTTCTGCCCCTCCGGTCGATAGCGGATGGATCCTCGACGTGCTTGAAAGTCGAGGAAATTCGAACATGAAGAGATTTCACGGTAGGTGTTCTGGCCGGGCAACCAGACCTCGATATCATAGGTTTTCGTTGAGGAAAACCCCAGATCCCCGGTGCAGAGTGTAACCACCCTGTATGGTAGCCTCAGGAGTTGGAGAACCTCTTCCGCGTCCATCAGCAGTTTTTCCAATTCGGCCATGGAGGTCTCAGGCGTGGTGAATTTCACCAACTCAACCTTGTCGAACTGGTGCTGGCGGATCAGGCCCCGGGTGTCCCGACCGTAGGAACCAGCTTCGGATCGGAAACAAGGAGTATAGGCTGTATACGAGAGAGGCAGGTCCCGTTCATCCAGGGTTTCTTCGCGGTGAATATTGGTGACCGGCACTTCGGCGGTGGGGATCAGGTAAAGATCCCAATCGCTAATTTTAAAAAGATCCTCTGCGAACTTGGGCAGTTGGCCGGTCGCGGTCAATGATGCTGTATTGGCCAGAAATGGCGGAAGAATCTCGGTGTACCCGTGTTTTTGAGTATGTAGATCGAGCATGAAATTTATCAGGGCCCGTTCCAGTCTCGAAGCAAAGCCTTTGAGCAGGGCGAAGCGGGCTCCGGCGAGCTTGGTGGCCCGATCAAAATCAAGAATACCCAACTGTTCGCCGATCTCCCAATGTGGTTTGGGAGAAAATGGGAAGACAGGTTTATCACCCCAGACACGGATTTCCAGGTTGTCCGTGTCGTTCTGGCCAACGGGAACGCTGTCATCACAGAGGTTAGGGATAGACAGTACGATTGCTTTAAGCTGCTCTTCTGTCGAGGCGAGTTCAGCGTCGAGTTCTTTGATGCGTTGATTTGTATCGCGCATCTCGATGATGAGGGCATCGGCCCGGACAGAATCCTGGTCTGATCCCTGTTTGAGCAGAGACACCTCCTTGGATACAATGTTTCTTCTGTTCTTGAGGCCTTCCACCTCTGTCAGAATCGACAGGCGCTGCTGGTCGATCTGGGCAAAGTCATCCAGCTTGCCAGAGCCCTGCCCGCGGCGGGCGGTTTTTTCTTTTACCAATTCTTTATTTTCACGTATGAATCTCAGTTCGAGCATAGCAGTGTTTTCCAAAGGGGAGTAATCGGGAAAAATCCAGTATCGTCAATATCCCCCACTGTTTAGCACGGCTGATGGGTGAACGCAACCTCTATCAAATTGCTTTTTCATCATTCTTCTGCTATTTTAAAGGCCGCTGTGAACTCCTCGCAGCTTTTATTTTTCACGCTGTAGTGCTCAATAGTTTTTAAATTCAATAGCCGTCATGACAGCACAAACTCCCCTCATTGTCGTTTTGACAGAACTCAGGAAAACCGTGAGGGCGCTTGCTTTTACAGTATGCCTTGCAACGCTGGTGATCTTCTTTCTGACTCCTCGACTTCTGCAGGTTGTTCAGGCACATCTGTCAGACAAGCTGTATTTCTTTGCTGTTGCGGAACCGTTTCTGGCGCATGTCAAGCTGGCCCTGTTCGGCGCTGTATACGGGCTGATACCCTGGATCATGACGGTGTTCTGGCGGGCTATGGCAAAACCGTTCAAGGTTAAAGGCCTTGAAGTGTTTTTCTTTGTTCTTTTCACATGCTTGTTGTTTTACGCCGGAACACTTTTCTGCTATTTCATAACCCTGCCGTTTGGCGTAAAATTTCTGTTGGGATTTGGTTCAGAGCAACTGCGCCCAGTGATATCTGTGAGTAAGTTTGTCAACTTTACCACAATCTTTATTCTGGCCTTCGGGGTTGTTTTCGAGCTGCCTATCTTTATGGTCTTTCTTGCCAAGGTGGGGGTGTGTTCGCGCCAGTTTTTTGCAAAGCACCGTCGGGTTGCGATGCTCATTATAGCGGTTCTGGCCGCTCTTTTGACGCCGACGCCTGATATTGTCAACATGCTGCTTATGGGGGGGCCGTTGTATCTTCTCTACGAAGCCGGCATTATCATTCTCATGGTGATGAGGATTAAATAGGAACCGCGCCTCTCCTCCTGTTAGACAGGCGGGGGCTCGCGGCGTCGAGAGCCCGCCAAGCTGTTTTGGACAGACCAGGGATCCAGTGGGTTGCTTCCAGACGTTCGAGGCATTTTCTGTTCTCTTGGATTCTGCCATCATAGCGGGTGCAGAGTCCTGCCA
>JAIFKM010000109.1 GCA_020049575.1 Desulfobulbaceae bacterium | reverse complement strand
CCAATCGCCATAGTCTATTTATTCATGCCGCGCAAGACCAGGCAGATTCACAACAAAGCCAGCCAGGCCATCGAATGCGGTATGGATCCGATCGGTGACAGCTGGATTCGCTACGGCGTAGTTTTCTATCTCTACGCCCTCATATTCCTTGCCTTCGATGTCGATGTCCTCTTTCTCTTCCCCGTCGCCCTGGCCTACAACGATGCAATGTTTGTCTACCGGGATCTGGTGGAGATAGTTCTTTTCGTTGGAATTCTGGCACTTGCCGTAATCTATGCATGGATCAAGGGAGTATTCGAGTGGGAACGGAAAACATACCTTCGGCCCTAGTTCAGTTCGCTTCTGCTGACAAGCTCATCAATCTGGGCCGGGCCAATTCCCTTTGGCCGCTGACCTTTGGTATCGCCTGCTGTGCCATTGAAATGATGGCCGCGGGCTGTGCCCGTTTTGATCTCGCCCGTTTCGGCGCCGAAGTCTTTCGCCCCTCCCCACGTCAGAGCGATGTCATGATCGTTGCCGGTACCATCTCCAAAAAAATGGCCCCTGGCATCAAGACCCTGTACGATCAGATGCCCGAGCCCAAATGGGTCATTGCCATGGGCAACTGCGCTATCTCCGGCGGACCTTTCGTCTTCGAAGGTCAGTACGGCATTATCGAAGGCGCAGACCAATTCCTGCCGGTTGATATCTATATACCTGGCTGTCCGCCTCGCCCCGAGGCTCTCATAGAAGGGATTATCGAACTCGAATACAAGATTACCGGATGGCGAAGATGGCCGAAAGTCACAGCCGAATAACTTCATCCTGCAGGAAGATCTCGACACCTCCTCTTTTCAGGATACTTTTATGATTATCGAAACCGTTACGTCACAGCTGCTTGAACTTTTCCCTGAATACGCCCAGGCAACTGAGCACGTCGTGGAAATAGTTGCTCTTGAAGAACAGCCAAGCCCCGAAGCCAAAAAAGGTAAGAAGGAGCAGCTGGTTACCCGGCAAAATGGCCTCAAAAACTGCAGCTACGACGCTTGCGGCTATCATCTCGACCTCCAGCTCTCAACCGGGCAGCTCCTTGCCGCCACAGCCCTCCTCTTTAAAAATGGTTTCTTCCTGGAAACCATAACCGGAGTTGACTGGATCAAGGAAAAGCAGCTTGAAGCCGTCTATGATTTCAGCCGCTATGATTTCGACCTCTGCCGGGTTGTCGTGCGAACACGGGTGCCAAGGGAAAATCCTGCCATACCTACTATCACCGGAATATATAGCGGCGCAAGCTGGCATGAGCGAGAGACTCACGATTTCTTTGGTATCAAGTTCCAAGGCCATCCCCATCTCATCCCGCTGCTCCTCCCCGAAGACGCTGATTTTCACCCTCTCTTAAAGGATTTCAAGGCATGACTGAACCAATTGTCCTGCAACCGGATGAGACCTTTGTACTGAACGTCGGACCTCAGCATCCTGCCACACACGGAGTGCTCCGTGTCAAAATGACGATGGACGGTGAATATATATATAATGCCGAGACGGTCATCGGCTATATCCATCGCATGCATGAGAAAATGGCTGAGAACAGGACATACAGCCAATATCTGCCAAATTTGAGCCGCCTTGACTATCTCTCGGCCATGGCCTACAGCCATGGCTACGTCCTCGCTGTCGAAAAGGCAGCTGCCATCGAAGTCCCGGAACGGGCCGAATATATCAGGGCCATCACCGTCGAGTTGAACCGAATTTCCTCGCATCTCGTCTGGTTTGGCGCCTTTGTCCTCGATCTCGGAGGATTTTCCCCTTTGATGTACGCCTTTGACGATCGCGAACAAATTCTCGACCTCCTTGAAGGAATCACCGGTTCGCGGCTGACCTACTGTTATTTTCGCTTTGGCGGCATCTATAATGATATCGATGAGGATTTCATCCAGGGAACGCGGCAGTTCATCAAGCGCATGCGCAAAGCTTTGAAAATGTACCGCAAGCTGGTCACAACAAATATTATCCTGATAAAACGGCTCAAGGGTATCGCCCCGGTTTCTGTTGATATGTGCCAGCGCTACGGCGCAACCGGGCCTGTAGCCCGCGGTTCAGGCATCAATTATGATGTACGCAAAAACGAGCCGTATTCCGTCTATTCCGATTTCGACTTCGACGTCCCGGTATTCACCGAGTGCGATGCATATGCCCGGTACAACGTCAGGATGGAGGAGATGGAACAGTCCCTCAGAATTATTGAACAGGGCCTCGACAAACTGCCGGATGGTCCGGTTAACCCAGAAAAAAAACCAAAGGCCATCAAGCTTCCCCCCGGTGATTATTATTCAACGGTGGAGGCCGGACGAGGCAGCTTTGGAATTCGCATCGTCAGCGATGGCGACAAGAATCCCTATCGGCTCAAGCTCCGTACCCCTACCTTTTCGAACATGCATCTTTTCGATGAAGCCTGCCGTGGTATGCTGATCGCCGATGCCCTTGCCTTTATGGGCAGTCTGGATCTGGTAATCCCCGAGATGGACAGATAAGGGAAACATTTATGACTCTCACATTCCTCAACATCTTTATCGCCGTCGTCATCGCCATCGCTTTCGTCGCAGCCAATGCGGCATACCTGGTATGGTGTGAACGCAAAGGCGCGGGATTCATCCAGCGCCGACCGGGTCCCACCGAAAATGGTCTGTGGGGTCTTCTGCAGCCTCCGGTTGACGGCATAAAACTGATGACCAAGCAACTGATGATTCCCGGCGGGGTTGATAAGATCGTTTTCATCATCGCCCCGGTGCTTGCCATGTTCCCGACGATCATCAGTTTTGTCACCATCCCTTTCAGTGACCAGATTGTGGCGCACAACATGAATATCGGTCTGTTGATGATCTTTGTCTTCGGCTCGATGAGTGCCATGGCCCTGCTCATGGCAGGTTGGAGTTCGCGCAACAAATTTGCCATGATCTCCTCGGTCCGTGCTGTTTCCCAAGCCGTCGCCTATGAAATCCCGATGCTTGTCACCACAATCACGGTGGTCATGATCGCAGGTTCCATGGACCTCATGGAAATTGTCCATAAACAGGGCGGCGGATTCTGGCACTGGAATATCTGGCCTCTGCAGAATGGTCTTTTCAATGTCCTCATGCCGTTCTCCTTCCTCATATTCTTTATCTGTTCCCTGGCAGAAACCAACCGCGCCCCCTTCGACTTGGGTGAGGCCGAAAGCGAGTTGGTGGCAGGTTACCACACCGAATATTCGAGTATGGGATTTGGCCTGTTCTTTATGGGGGAATATGCCAACATCGTGATCGGTGCTTGTCTGACCACTATACTGTTTCTCGGTGGCTGGGATTGTCCCTTTGGGCTGTTTCCGGGAGTCTGGTGGTTCCTTCTGAAAATTTATTTTCTCATCTTCACCTTTATCTGGATTCGCTGGACCTTTCCACGCACCACGATTTATAGCCTGCTCAACCTCTCATGGAAGGTCCTGATCCCCATCTCCCTCTTCAACCTGCTGCTTACAGCTGGCCTTTTGAAGGTGTTTTGATATGTATAGATATTTCAGTGAGATATTTTCAGGACTCTGGAGCCTTATAGTCGGGATGAGGATCACCCTGGTGGAATTCTTCAAACCGAATATAACCCTGCATTACCCGCATCAGACTGTGAAAATGCCCGCCAGATACCGCGGACATATCGAACTCATCGCCGATGAGGAGGGAAAACCGCGCTGCGTGGTCTGCGGCATGTGCGAGAAAGCCTGCCCTTCCGGTTGCATCACTCTGGAAGGCGAGAAACCTGAAGGAAGCAAGAAAAAAGTGTTGACCTCCTATAAACTTGATTTCACCAAATGCTCGCTCTGCGGTTCTTGTGTTGATTCATGTAATTTCGGAGCAGTTGAATATTCCAAAGAATACAATCTGGCCAGCACCCGGAAAGAGGACTATCATTTTGATCTCCTCAAGCGACTGGAGGACAGACATTCATGATTCAGACCCTAACCACTCCCGATGGACTCGTCGGTATTATTTTTCTCTTCATGGTTGTCGTGACGCTTATCGGAGGTCTTGTCGCCTCTGCGTCAGAACGCCTCGTCCGGGCAGTTATCGGCTTGGTAATTAGCTTTGTCGGCGTGGCCGGCCTCTATTATTTTCTTAATTCCCCCTTTATAGCCATGATGCAGGTCCTCATCTATGTTGGCGCTGTGGCGGTTGCTATTTCTTTTGCCATTATGCTTGCGGCCCCGGAAGAAAAGAAAAAATTCAGCCCGACAAACCCTCTGACCGGACCTCTTGGTCTGATAAGCGCAGCCCTGCTTACCAGCGGCCTCATTACCATCGCTCTGAAAACCACTTGGCCGATTATGCCCAAAGTCAATAACGGCTCTGTAAAAATCATCGGAATACAACTCCTTACCAACCACTCAATGGTTTTCGAACTGATCTCCATTGTCCTGCTCATTGCCATTCTCGGGGCTCTGGTTATAGCCCGAGGCGGGAGGGAACACTGATGCCTCTGCTCACACTGCACAATTCTCTGGTCACCTATCTGGTCGTTGGCGCCCTGCTCTTTGGCATGGGGGTGTACGGTATGGTGACTCGACGCACTCTTATCGGCATGCTCATTGCGGCTGAACTCCTGCTGGCCGGAGCGTCGATCAATTTCATGGCATTCAACCGATTCACAGCACCTGACCCGGCATTCGGTCAGATCTTCACTCTCTTCATTATGGCCATTGCCGCCGCAGAAGCCGCTATAGGGCTGAGTATCATCGTTGCTTTTTACCGTCACTACAAATCGATTGATACGGACGACGCAGTACAACTCAAAGGTTAGGAAAGGAACATTCTGCCATGGAAATGAATACGGTCAGTTCCTCATCATTACTCGTTGCCCTGCTCATTCCCCTGATCGGCACACTGGGTGTGATGTTCAGGGGAAAAGATGAAAATGTCAGGGAAGGCATTTCTTCGGTATCCTCGATTCTCCTGCTCGGCGTCGTTTGCTCACTTATTCCTGCAGTACTGAAAGGCAAGGTTCTGGTGTTCCATCTGTTTACCATCCTGCCGGGGCTGACAATAACCCTCAGGGCCGACGCCATGTCGATGATTTTCGCTCTCGTCGCATCATCATTATGGACAATTGCGGTCTTCTATTCGATGGGCTACATGCGCGGCCTCAACGAACATGCTCAGACTCGTTTCAATGCCTGCTTCGCGCTGGCAATCTTCGGCGCGATTGGAGTTGCTTTCTCCGATAACCTCCTGACCATGTATCTCTTCTATGAGATCGTTTCGATCTGTACGTATCCGCTCGTCGCTCATCATCAGGACGAGGAGGGCTACAGCGGCGCCCGAAAGTATATCGTCTACCTGACAGCGACGGCCAAGGCCTTCCTGTTACCGGCTATGATCCTCATCTATGTCCTGACGGGGACCCTTGATTTCGCCATGGATATCTCGACCGGCATTTTTCCGGCGGATGTCAACAAGGCACTGGTGGTCATGCTTTATATATTCTGCCTGTTCGGTTTTGCTAAGAACGGCGTCATGCCCTTTCATCACTGGCTGCCTGGTGCCATGGTCGCTCCCACTCCGGTCTCGGCCCTGCTGCATGCCGTTGCCGTTGTTAAGGTAGGGGTCTTCTGCACTACCCGGGTAATGCTGTATGTCTTCGGTGTCGACACCATGGATGCCCTCAATCTCGGTATCCCCACTGCCTATTTCGTCGGTTTCACCGTCATCATGGCCTCCGTGCTGGCACTCTCGAAAGACAATCTGAAGGCCAGGCTGGCGTATTCAACGGTCAGTCAACTCTCCTATATTATTATGGGCGTTGCCCTGCTCACTCCCTCTGGTATCGAAGGGGGGCTGATCCATATTGTCAACCATGCCTTTTCCAAGATCACCCTGTTCTTCTGTGCCGGCGCCATCTATGTCGCAACCCACAAAAAAAATATCTCGGAGATGGAAGGCCTCGGCAAAACCATGCCCTACACCTTCGGGGCCTTCGGCATTGCCTCCCTGTCGATGATAGGGGCACCACCGGTTGCCGGGTTCATCACTAAATGGAATCTCCTGATCGGCTCGATAGAGGCGCACCAAATCGGCATACTCCTTATTCTTATCGCCAGCACCCTGCTCAATGCGGCCTACTTCGCCCCGGTAACCTACCGGGCTTTTTTCAGTGCACGTCCTGCGGGCGAAACCTTTCAAGGCATCAAGGAAGCCCCGTTAGCCATGCTCATACCGATTCTGATAGCCTGCGCCATCTCGGTGATCATCGGTATCTTCCCTCAATTCATGATGCAATTTGTCAAGGCGGTGACAGGATGATTGTTAATCTCATCGATTATCTCAAGGCAAGGCCTGCAACCATCAGGAGATTCTGCTACGGTGGAATCGCAGTCATTATCATTGGCAGCATGATCCTGGTCGATACCCATCATGCCCACACCTGGGTAGAACAGCATGTCCCTGGATTCTGGGCAATCTTCGCCTTTCTTTCTACTATAGTCCTGATCTTTGTGGCTGGCTGGCTCGGCAGGAGCGGTATCCAGACAAGGGAGGATTACTATGACAGGTAGTTTCCTTCATCCGGCCCTGATTCTGATCATTGGGGCTCTCATCCTGCCATTCATCAGGGAACCGTTCCGCAAGCCTTATCTGATCCTCGTGCCTCTTCTGACATTCTGCGACGTCCTCTATCTCAGCCAGCATCCTGGTACTTACGGGGTTGTCACCTTTCTGGACCAATGGACGCTAACCTTCGGCAGGGTAGACGGTC
>JAIFKM010000136.1:6797-12271 GCA_020049575.1 Desulfobulbaceae bacterium | reverse complement strand
GCTGCCTTGGCGGACAGCTCCGGAAATCTGATCGTATCCCGGTTGCCGCGGAAGGCCCCGGCCGACAGCAGGACGCCCCGACCTGGACCTCCTTCGAACAAACCAAGGACAGCAGCCAGCGAAAGAATGGCTCGGACCGCCATTCCGCCTCGGCTGTTCCGGGTCAGCCCGACACCGATGCGGCAAAAAGTCTGCGGATGATCATGCAGTAGCCGAGCGAGATTGCCTATCGCCTCCGGGCTCAGACCACTCTGCTCGGCAAAGGCAGACCAGGGAGTCTTCATAAGATACGCTTCGAGCCGTTCAAACCCCTCTGTGTGTTGTGCAAGCATGGCCCGATCGCACAGATTCTGCTCCACCAGCGACTTGATGACACCAAGCGCCAACGCTGCATCGCCACCCGGCCGTACCGACAGGTAGTAATCGGCAGAGTTGCCGGTGCTGTTCATGTAGGGATCGATCACCAGCAATTTTCCGCCTCTCTGGCGGGCAGCGGCCACATACTGCCAGAAATGAACGTTACTGACTTTGATATTGATGCCCCAGGCCACTATGAGCTCAGCTTCGGCCGCCAATTCCGGCGGGCTTCCCGGTGTCTTACCGCAATGCCATCCCCAAGCCGCACCTGCTGCGGCAAAACAGATCGTCTCATCAAGGCGCAGGGCTCCGAGGCGATGGAAGAAAGGATGGCCGGCGAACCGGCTGATCGTTCCCATGTTACCGGCATAGGAATACGGCAGAACTGCCTCGCCGCCATATTGCTCAACTATTCCGTGTAACCTCTCCACCAGGATTTCCCACGCCTCGTCCCAGGAGACCCTGGAAAATTTTCCCTCCCCCTTTTTACCTGTGCGTATCTGGGGATAGAGCAGACGATCCGGCGCGTAGACCTTCTCGTGATAGTGCCGCATTTTCCGACAGATGAAGCCATTAGTATATGGATGCTGCCGATCCCCCTGCAGGGAAATGATTCTGCCTTCTTCAAGCGTTGCAATCATCCCGCAACTATCAGGACAGTCCAGGGGACAGACAGTTTTTTTCTGTTCACAGGCCTTACCTGCATTCATAGCCTCGATTTCCTCTTTTTCTGTCATCATCTGATTCATTTGGCAGCAAATACCACCTTGACAGAGACGATCACATCCAATTCCCCGGCCGGCAGGACGGGGGCTGCAGCCCCAGCGGCCATTGCCATCTGGGGCGTGGTGCGAAAGTAGGGAGTGGGAACCGCATTTTCACCGTTTTCACTGATCATCAGTGGTTTCTCCAAGGCCAATCCCGCCAGGCCCGCAAGGGCCTCCGCCTTGCTTCTGGCCTCTTCAAAGGCCAGAATACGGGCACGGTTGAACAACTCCTTCTTATTTTTCACATCAAAACTGACCGAATGCATTTCCAGCCGGTTAATCGCCCCCAACGCATCAATAATCCGTGACACTCGTTCCGGTTGGCTATCAATCTCGGGAATTGAGATATCAAGCGTCTGCTCGACCCGCTGGCCGATCAATTTGCGCTCACCGTCACTCCAGTCATATTCCGGTCTGAAGGTAAGGTTCGAGGTTTGGTAATTGCGTTCGGAAATTGCGTTCTTCTTCAATATCTCGATCACTTTGGCAAGTTTCTGGTTGGCCAGGTCCTGGGCCTGTTTTGTCGTCCCGGCCAGTTCCGAGACCCCGGCAAAGATCCGTACATAATCCGGAACCACCATAATCTTTCCCTCGCCACTCACTGTGATGCTCTTCTCCTGTGGGCTTGGCGGTTGTATCGTACTCTCGACTGCTGCTGTTTTCCTGTTATCCTCGATACTGATTCCGGTCTGCTGCAGCTTGCCTAGAGCGAATACGATAGTTGCACATACTATGATTGCCGCCAGCACTCCACTCCATTGCTGATTTTTCATAACACCTCAGAAATTCTATCTAATATGAATGATATCAATATATAATATCCAATTATCGAGCACCTCGCCGTGCATCGAGAGAGAACTGCAAACTATCGGATTGACAGGAGGAGGGCAAGACAATTCTCGTCCCTTTTTCCTTTACAGCCGCTGCTGAAAACAGCATAGTGATCAAGCTGAATACCGCTGCCCTCCTTCTTCAAAAGGCTGTTTTCCCATGCGCGATACAAATTTTGACAGCCGCTTCCTTCGCCTTCAGGAAAACGTCTATGCCCAGGACAAGGGACGAATCCGCCTGACGCTACTGGAAGAAGATCTCCTCGATTTCGTCCCGGAGTTTAGCACAAAACGGCTGAAGGTCCTTGATGCCGGCGGCGGTGCCGGACACTTTTCCAGGCTGTGTGCCCACCGTGGCCACCTCACTGTTCTCTGCGACATCTCTGGTGAAATGCTTGCCCTCGCGGCCAGGGAAAATGATAAGGCGGGCCTGCAGAAACAGATAACTCTACTGCATCTCGGCCTCCACGAACCGGACCTGAACGGACACGGTCCTTATGATCTGGTGGCTCTACACGGGGTGGTCGAATGGATGGCCGACCCGGAATCGGCTATCCACCACGCCTGCTCTCTGGTGCGGCCAGGCGGTATACTGTCTCTGCTGGTCTTCAACAGGGATAAACTGCTGCTCAAGCAGGGCATCAACGGCATGTTGCATTCCGCCGGGCATCAAAAAAACAAACCTCACGGCCACCTGACCCCACCAAACGGACTTTCGCCTCGAACTACTAGAGAGCTTTTAGATACACACGAGGGCAGTCTTCTGCTGCAATCCGGAATCCGAATATTCAACGGCTTTTTCCGGGAAATCACTCCTGACCTCACCCCTGATCAATGGTTGAGCCAGGAACGTCTTTACTCTCGCCAGGAACCCTTTTCAGGACTTGGCGAACATAGCCACTTTCTCTGGCGGCGCCACTGAACCTCTCCCCAAGGACACCAACAGCCATGCCCGCCCAGCAGATACTCCCTTCTCTCCCATCGACACTCGAAAGCGTCTACTGCAATTTCTGCCCAGGCTACTGCTGCTACAGGCTCAAGGGCTCGACGCTGCTGCTGGACGCCACCGACATCAACCGTCTGGCCCGGCATTTCAATATCACTGACGGCGAAGTACGCAATCGCTATATTGAAGGCAAAAACACCTTTAAAACGAGAGAAGACGGCTCATGTATCCTCCTGAGCAACGAACGGATGTGCAAACGCTGTTCAGTGCATCTGGCCAGGCCTGCTCAGTGCCGGTTATTCCCCTATGATCTTCCCTGCCCTTATCTGCGCAGCGATGCTCTTCTAACCCAGATCCAACCAAGAGTGGAACGGGCAGTGTTACAGAAGATCGCCTAGCATGTCTCTATGGTTCGTCAACCAGCCTTTCTCTCCGACTGAACATCGGTTGCTTGGCAGAGCGAGGCGAAAAAGGGAGAATTGAGGACTTCGGCACCCGCCAGCACCTTCCTCAGGACATCGGCCAGCTCGCTGAGGGTGTAAGGTTTGGGAAGAGCCTCGACAAAACCGTAGCGCCCTGGATCGGTGACCACCGGATCATCTGAATAGCCACTTGAAACAATGGCCTTTACATCGCCATCAAGTGTCTTGATTCGCTCCAGGGTATCAATACCGCCCAGACCATTTTCAATCGTAAGATCGAGTATAACCGTATCATAGAATTTTCCGCTTATCAGGGCCTGCCGGTAACTCTCTACCGCCGCTTCCCCATCCGCCACGGCTGTCACCGCAAATCCCATGCGTTCGAGCATCTGGCTGGCCAGGCTGATAACCAGCGGTTCGTCATCCATAACCATAATTCTATTTCCCACAGCCTTCCCGGGACGTACTGGCTCAAAAGTCCTGCCTATCTCCAGATCTGTCGCCTCTTCGACCTCCAAAGCAGGCAGATACACATGAACTGCCGTCCCCTTGTCCGGTTCCGACCAGATCCTGATTTCCCCGTGATGCCGATGGATAATCGCATACGTCGTAGCCAGACCCAGTCCCATTCCTTTCTGGGTCCCCCGGTTTTTGGTGGAGAAATAGGGATCAAAGATCTTGGAATGATATATTGCCGGGATACCTTTACCGGTATCCAGGATTGCCAGATCAACGCATTTCCTCGAGAGAGCCGGCCAACTCTTGTCCGCCGCAGCCCAGTTTGAATCATGCATACAGTTGGCTGCCCGAACAATGATCTGGCCGTCTTCGGCAACTGCTTCAATCGCATTGGCCAGCAGGTTATCAATAGCCTGGCCCATCTGAACTGCGTCGAAGGAAACCGGCCACAGATCTTCTGCCAGATCGAGATGAATCTGACCGACAAATCCCTCCTTGGCCCTGCGCACACAATCACCAATGAGGGTATCGAGCGCGCCTGCAAGTTTGACGGCGGCGCCGCCTTTTGAGAATGTGATGAGCCGGCGAGTGAGTTCTTTGGCCCTGTTGCAGGCCTGTTTCGCTTCAAGGAGAAAGCTTTTCCCTGGATCCTGGACCTGGCCAATGGCCTGGGCAAGATCCAGATTGCCCATGATCACAGACAGCAGATTATTAAAATCATGGGCGATCCCCCCGGAAAGGACCCCGATGGACTCGAGTTTCTGTATCTTCAGCCTTTCCTCCTCGGTCCGTCGCTGGTCTGTCAGATCCCGGGCAATACCGTTAACTACAATCGATTGTCCCTGGACATCATACTGGGCGTTTATAGTCCAATGCAGAGGTATTTCACAGCCGTTCCGCGGATTCACCAGCCGGTTTTCCAGAGAAAGGCTGGTCCGCTGACGGCTGAGCAATTGCATGTATTGTTCAAGGAAGACATCGATATCGCCGATATGGACGAAATCAAAGATGGAAAGGCCGAGACATTTGTCGGCAGCAGCACCGAAGATCTTTTCAGCCGTGTGGTTGGCATAGGAGATTTTACCCTCCTTGTCCATCTGAACGACCAGCTCATCTGTTCCTTCGACAAAACCGCGAAATCTTTCTTCGTTGGCCCGCAAGACGTCGGCTGCTCGTTTCCGGTCGATGGCGAGGGCGATTTGATGGGATACCGAGGTCATGATTTCCAGATCGCTTTCATCAAACTGATCCGGATTGGTGTAGCTCTGCACCGCCATCACGCCCTGCACCTCGTTTCTGATGATCAATGGGACTCCCAGCCAGATCTTCGGCAGCGAGCCAACCACCCGCTCTTCCTTTACTCTTTGTTCCAGATCGGCGGCACGCAGCAGCAAAGGCTTGCACGTCTGCACGATTTCGCCGCTCAGCGAGTTGTTTTCCTTGAATTGATAGATCGGATCATATCTGTCATCCTTTTCATCCTTGGAAAAGGGGAAATAAATAGTGCTGTTTTGCCGGTCGACAATGCCGATGAAAAAATTGGTTACATCAAGAATGCGCCCTAAGGCTCGATGGATGGTCTGGAAAAGTTCCCTGAGGTCGAAGGTGGTATTGACGGCGCTCGAGATGTCGATCAGGGTCTGATAGATCCTTTCAGCCCTGAAGGTTTCTCTCTTCTCGCCATGTTCATCGA
>JAIFKM010000136.1:0-6776 GCA_020049575.1 Desulfobulbaceae bacterium | reverse complement strand
CGTAAAATTCCCACCAAAAAGAATACACGATTGATTTTACCCGTATTTCATCATCTTTTCAATCTCCGAGATATCCGAAGAAGGCTGGGAACTCATGCGGATAACTGGCTGTACCTTTCTGTTTTCAAAGAAACTGTACCTGCCACAAACATCTCTTCTCTGTTAGAGTAGACCCTTTTAACGGAGCATCATTTCTTCAATTCGGGAGGTAGATACATGAAATCGGTACGTTTTAAAAAACTCGACGCCTTCGCCACGCAGATATCGACAGGCAACCCCGCCGGGATGGTCACCCTGGAATCGTTTTCTGAAATCACTACCAGCGAAATGCAGCAGATCGCCCGCGAACTGCGTGGCTTTGTCAACGAGGTCGGCTTTGTCTGCCGGACCGCCTTGAACCGTCTTACCCTGCGTTATTATTCGGCCGAGAAAGAAGTCCTGTTCTGCGGCCACGCAACAATCGCCATCCTCTATGACCTGCTGACCAGCGACAGCGATCTCGGTAATCTGCCGCTGATCCATATCGACACAGCCGCCGGCAGCCTTGTCGTCGAAAACCGGGTCAGAGAAGAGCACGCCGTCTTCATCAGCAGTCCGGCGCCGGTCTTTTCCACTATGAATATCGTCACCGCTGACATTGCCCTGGCGCTGCGCATCAATCCTTCGGCCATCTCCCCGGATCGACCGACCGCCCGGATAAATGCCGGACTCGAAACCCTGCTGGTACCGATCACCACTTTGGCAGGTATCCTTGCAGTCTGGCCGGACGAACAGCAGCTCAAATATTTCTGCGAGGCACATGGTATCGACATCGTAACACTTTTCACTGATGACACGGCCCAGCCGGACACAGGATGGCGCAGTCGGGTTTTCGCCCCGCGGTTTGGCTACCTCGAAGATCCTGCCACCGGTTCGGGCAACGCCGCCCTCGGCCACTATCTGCTGCACAATGGCTTCTGGGATGGCAGGACTCTGTCAATCGAGCAGAACAGCGACCGGGATCGGGCCAATATCGTCAAACTGATGACACGGCAGGAAAAGGACAACCCTGTCCGGGTGCTCTTCGGGGGATCGGCCGTCCGCCGTATCGAGGGCTGGTATTTTCTCCAGTAATTCAGCTTATGACAGTATAAGCCATACCTTCCCTCGGCGATCCTTCGCTATGGAAGCGGTGTGTCGGTATAGGCGATATTTGCCTCCTCCGATTTATAGCAGGGCAGCTCCTTACCCGTGCGCAGATCCTCGACAAGATCGGGGTTGAGAAGTATTGATTTGGCGAAGAGGGCGATATCGGCGCTTGCCAAGGACTCTTCAGCGGTCTTGCGATCATAGATTTTGCCGCAGATAAACAGTGGCATATCAGTAATTTCACGGGTCAGCTCGCTCATTGTCTGGTCCGTGCCAAAGGCCTTTTCCTGAAAGTTGTAGGTCGATACCGACAGGGCATCAATCGGTTCGGCCGAGAGCAGACGTATAACTTTCTGCCATTCGGCAGCATCGGCGAAGAGCGAAACGGCCATATCAGCGATTCCCCAGTTGGAGATCCTAAAAAACAGCAGTCTGTCCGCCGGCACCACCTTCCTGACCGCCTGGATCACCTCATGGGCAAAGCGGTAGCGGCCCTCGGTGCTGCCGCCGTAGCCGTCGTTCCTGCTATTGGTATAGGCCGAGAGGAACTGGCTGATCAGATAGCCGTGTGCCCCATGGATCTCGATCGCGTCAAATCCGGCGGCCACCGCGCCGCGCGCCGTCTCGACAAAGCCGTTGATGACATGCTCGATATCGAATTGACTCATGGCCTCCGGCAGCGGATAGGGAGCGCCGGTCAAAGGATTGTCCTGCTGCGGGGCGATGGCGCTCGGAGCGATGCTCCGATTGGCGGGGTTGACGCCCTCATAGGCCATGCGGCCGCAGTGGAACATCTGCAGCACAGACATCGCCCCCTCCTGCCGGATGGCATCCGTTACCTTTCCCCAGGCATCGATCTGTTTCTGGGTAGTGATGCGGGCCTGGCGGGGATAGCCCTGGGCGCTCTCGTAATCGGTGACGAGGGCCTCTGTGTAGACCATGCCCGCCCCGTTTCTGGCCCGGCGCACCAGAAAATCGAGCACATCCTGGCGAGGGATGCTGTCGGTGTTACCGGAAGTTCTGGTCATTGGGGCAACGCCGATGCGGTTTTTCAACGTGAAATTCTTTATCGTAAAGGGGGTGAAAAGTCTGCTCTCAGCTGCGTTCATAGTGTTCTTCCTTCTCGTGTGTATTGTTTGCCTGCAGGAGGTATCGAAAGTACAGGAAGCCACGAAGAATTTGTCCGCAATCAGCACTTCCTGTCGATATACTCGTGAGAACATAAGAAGCGGGGAATCGAATAGCAAGTTGCCAGAAGGTTTTCACCCCGAGGAAACTGTCAGCACCTCACCAGAGACGATAGAGATGGTGTACCGGTCCATGGCCGCGGCCAAGACGGTAATCCGCCCCTGCCCGAATAGCGCCGGTGATATAGTCTTTCGCCTGCCATACCGCCTGCTCGAGTTGTTGCCCCCGGGCCATAAAGGAGGCGATCGCCGAGGACAGCGTACAGCCGGTGCCGTGGTTGTTACGGGTTGCGATGCGTTTTCCCGGCAGAACGACCAGCCGTTTCTCATCGGCAAGATAGAGACAATCATGGCAATCAGCCGAATCAAGGTGACCGCCTTTGACCAGCACACTCCGGCAGCCCAGTCCCGCCAATTCGACTGCCGCATCTTCGATCTCCTCCAATGCCAGGATCTGCCTCCCCAGCAACACAGAGGCCTCGGGTAGATTCGGGGTGATGATGTCGGCCAGCGGGATCAGATATTGTTTGAGAGCCTCAACGGCCTCATCCTGCAGCAGAGGATCACCGCTCTGGGCTACCATAACCGGATCGAGGACAATCTGTTTCACTCCGTGCCGCCGTAGTCCCTCCGCCACAGTCCTGATCAGCTCAGGCGAAAAAAGCATGCCGATCTTCACCGCATCGCAGCCGATATCAGTGAGGACGGCATCCATCTGGGCTTCGACGAATTCAATCGGCACAGCGTGGATAGCCGAAACCCCGACGGTGTTCTGGGCCGTAAGGGCAGTGATGACCGACATGCCGTAACAGCCGTTGGCCGCGATGGTCTTCAGGTCGGCCTGGATGCCCGCACCGCCGCCGCTGTCCGAGCCGGCGATGGTCAGCACCCGGCGATAGGTGTTCTCCTGGGTCATGCGATTTTCTCTCCGTATTTCTCTATGCGCTGTTTCAAGGTTGCGGCCGCAGTCCGAGGACAGTCAGCAGCGACGATCGCTGAGACAACCGCCACCCCGTCCGCCCCGGCCGAGATCACTGCTGCCGCGTTTTCCTCATCAATCCCACCGATACCGACTAGGGGCAGATCGACCGCCGCCCTGATTCTGCGAATCCCCTCGAGGCCAAGCGGCGCTGCCGTATCCTTTTTTGTTGCAGTGGCAAAGACCGGGCTGATACCGATATAGTCAGCCCCCTCGGCCTCGGCGTGCACGGCATCCGCCAGTGATTCCGCCGAAATGCCGATGATGAATTGTGGTCCGACAAGACGACGGGCGTCAGCGATAGCCATATCTTTCTGGCCAAGATGGACGCCCTGAGCCCCGACCGCCAGGGCCACATCGAGCCGGTCGTTGATGATCAGGGGAATACCTGCTGGCTGCAACAAGGTCATGAGTTCACGGGCCTCGGCGATGAACTGCCTGGTATCGCAATCCTTCTCCCGCAGTTGCACACAGGTGACCCCGCCTGCGATAGCCTCCCTGACGATATCCCGGTTTGGCCGCCCGCGAGAGAGAGACCTGTCTGTGACAAGATAGAGTGAATAATCCATTCTGCCCGCCCCCTTTAGTTGGTCTCGAAGTGACACCCGTCTTCGACCTCTTGCGGAGCGAGGTTGTAGAGGGCATCGAGCAGAAGCATCATGAAAGTGCCAGGGCCAGCCGCCTTTTCCCCCGCCAATTTGCCGGCTGCGGCGAAAAAGGCCAGCGCTGTTGCGGCAGCTGAAACCGGGTCGGGATCAACAGCGAGAAAGGCCCCGACCAGGGCCGTGGCCGAACAGCCGGTGCCGGTAACCAGGGGCATAAGACTGTGACCGCCATAAATCCTGATCACCCTCTCGCCATCGGTCACCAAATCGACTTCACCGGTTATCGCCAGAGTAGTTCTCAGACTGCGGGCAAGATCGCTTGCCACCTTCGCCGCCTCGTTCACCGAATGACTGGCGTCAACCCCCTTCCCACCGGATATTCCGTCAGAGAGCGAGAGGATCTCGGAGGCGTTACCCCGGACCACACTGACTCTGGTTTCGGCCAGGATTCTTTTTGCTGCTCCGGTACGCAGTCTGGTCGCGCCGGCACCCACGGGATCAAGAACAATGGGCCGCCCAAGTTCCGTGGCCCTTCTGCCCGCAAGCAGCATGGCGTCAACCCATTCGTCGGTCAATGTGCCGATATTGAGAACCAGAGCTCCGGCAAAGGTGACCATCTCCTCAACTTCATTCACTGCATGGGCCATGACCGGTGAAGCGCCGCAGGCCAGCAGGACATTGGCGGTGATGTTCATCACCACGAAATTGGTAATATTATGGATCAGCGGTGTGTTTTCTCGGATTTTTCGCAGATTATCTGCGGTCTTACCAGCCAGATCGGACATTGTCGCCTCGTCCCCGGGGGGAATCAAAAATGAAAATGGAACAGGCGGACAAGGAAGAAGAGAAGAAACCAGGACAGGATACCGAAGACGATATTTCTGCAATTCCCTACGCTGGAATGATCCAGATCAGGTTCAATGGGTATGATCTCAGGCCTTTCGCCACCCCTGCAAAATACGCGTTAGCGTCTTTTGTGTATAGAAGAAGAGGCCATCACTGTCAATACCGTATTCCAGAACAGGGATGAAAAAGGAACTCGAAGGGAATCTATCCGACGGCAATCTGACAGCAAGGGAATCAGTTTAATCGCGGTATATCAATTTTCAGTATCGAGATAATTGAGGAGCAGTTGCGACACCCCGAGACTGCCGCGGTCCATGGCTCCAAGATCGACAGCATACTGATCCTCCTTCTTCAGGCGGGTGCCGTCACGGTGCTGGATGATCTTCAGCTGCGGCCGGTCGATGATAATCCCGGCCCCGGTCACCATGCCGATCCTGCCATCGGTAAGTTCCACATAGGTTCCGGGAGGATAAATGCCGATGAAGGCGATAAAGGCGCTCAACAGGCCGGGATGAAAGGCCCCCTTGTCGGTCGTCATCACCGAAAAGGCGTGCGACGGATCCATCGCCTGTTTATAGGGGCGGACCGCCGTCAGAGCCTCGAAAACATCGCAGATCTGCAATAGAGCGATCACCGGGTTACGCACTGCCCAGGACGGTTTTTCCGGATAACCCTTACCGTCATAACGCAGGTGATGTCCCCAGGCGGCAGCGATATCGAGTGGCGAGACGTCACGCTGGGCTAGGAGCAGTTCCGCCCCGACTCGCGGGTGATCCTGGATGAGGCGGAACTCGTCCGCTGTCAGTTTACTGGCTTTATAGAGGATTTCCGAGGCGATTCTGCTTTTTCCGATATCGTGCAGGATGCCGGCGGTGCCGATGGCCAGGATATTCTCCTCGGGCCAGTTCATCTTCATCCCCAGAAAGACGGCAATCGACGAAACCCGCACCGAATGACCGATGGTGTAGCTGTCGTAATCCGGATAATGGATGTACTGCATGACGTCGGCAAAATTCGATTGGGTGAATCGCAGCATGAATTCGCTGACGGACCGGGCGCTGTCGATATCGAGTTCCCGGCTAAAGGCAGCATCGCCATGAGCCCTGGTCACCACATCAAAGAGGGCCTGATAGATAAGGGTCGGCGACTGCAGAAAGCCGCCGGCTTCCTGACCTTCCCAGGGTCGCTTGCTGTCCGGCGCGCCCATGCCGGGCTGATCGCTGTAATAGCCAGCGAGAGTGATCAACAGAATGCCCTGCTTCTTGAACAACTCCCTGGCCTCTTGGAGGCTGTTCAGCGGGTTTTTCAGGCCATCGGTCAGATCCATGAAGGCACTCAGATCTTCGACGGTCAATCCCTTCTTAAACGACACCCCGCCGCACTGCAGCATCTGCATGAACTGGATGAGTTGCCGGCCGACGATGGTCGGACCAAAAAGCCGCTTACCGTTGAAAATAAAATGACCATCGATAATCCCGACAAAAAACTCCTCCTTCTCGCTCATCTCGAAGAAAGCAGTCAACTCTTTGAGGAAGTTTTGGGCGTAGGATATGACCTTCGGGTGGTTGGAAAAATACAACCTCCTGTTGGAGATGCCCTTGCAGAGCAGGATTATGATATCGTTTACTTTTTTATCCATCTCAGGGTGATCTGCGAAAAAGCGGCCGCATTACAGCGGCTTGCGTTTGAGTTTTTTCAAGGCTTCTTCCGCCGACCGGCGGCATGAAGTCGGCCATTTATGCACGATAACCATTCGTTTTTCTTCTATAATTCTCTCAAGAAGCGAACGCGTCTCCTCAACCTGCATCTCTGAGGTTGCCAGGATGGTCTTCGCCACCCAAGCCTCTCCTCGCTGCTCCTCGGGAATTTCCGGCAGATGGTGGACAATCAGAGTCCCGGCCGCAACCCGGAGACCAACGGCGAAATCCTTCTGCTGAGCATAGAGCAGATAGGTCTGCAGAAACTTCATATGCTGGGGAATAGCCAACTGCAGCAAGGGCGCCACAGACTCGATCAGCCAGTCCGGTGGCT
>JAIFKM010000224.1 GCA_020049575.1 Desulfobulbaceae bacterium | reverse complement strand
TGTTGTTAATATCGGATTTTCCAAGGAGCCCGTTCTGGTTTAGGAACAGCAGAAAGAGTAGCGAGCCGATCCGTTTGTTGCCGTCTGAAAAGGGATGATCCTTGATCACGAAGTACAGGAGGTGGGCGGCCTTTTCTTCGATCCCCGGATAGAGTTCCTGGCCGTCAAAGGTTTGGTCGATATTGCCCAGGATACCCTGAAGATGATGCTCCCGTTCCTGTCCGAATAAATCCCCTGCCTCGCCACGGTTGAGCAGCGCTGCCTTGAAGGCGACAACAGCTTTTTTAACCTGATCATACCCCAGGGCCTTTTGCGGTGGCTGCGGCTTCTGCGGCCGCTCAAGCCTGTCTTCATCGTATTGCAGGAGGAGTGTCCAGGCCTTGGCGTAGCGGTTGATTATGGCCTCAATCGAAATCCTGCTGTCATCTGCAATATCCATCGATAACTCACCGTGTTTATTCTGCATTATTGAACTCACCTTGCAATTCTATAGCACGTCTCTTTCCTGTCGTCATATCGGCTGGTTCCAGGCAGGTTTTCAATTCGAAACCGTGAATAACTGGATCCCCGACAAAAGCATTCGGGGATGACAGGCCCTTTATCCCATAATCGGATCTTGCTGTTTACCTCCTCATTTTGTTCATCCCGCCTGGATAAGAAGAGTAAAATAGCATGGCGCAAATTCCCTGTTTCCCCCCACCATACCACCCTCCCACTGTCAACCAGTGTCATACCGGCAAATATATTTTCGTCATCCGGTCGATTTCCTGTTGGACGAGCAGCCGCAGTTCCAGTGGCTCGACGACTTGGACATCGGAGCCATGGCTGAGGACGATCCTGACCAGTTCGCGGCAGTCGGCGGCCGGGAATTCGAGCAGCAGGCTGCCATCCGGCTCGATACTGACCTGCTGCCGCGGGTGCCAGATCTGCTCGGAGAGCCAGGGGGCAATCCTGGCGGAAAAGCGCAGAGCAACTGCCAGGCTCTCGTCGCCCTGCATGATGCCGAAATGTCTGCGGCTGTATTCCTTGATGGAGGGCAGCTCGGCCGGAAGATTGACAGGGACGGAGGATGGCCCGCAGGCCCGTATGCGCGACAGGGAAAAATCGCGGATCTGCTGTTTGGCGCTGCACCAGGCCAGCAGGTGCCAGCTTCCCATGTAGTGCATCAGGTGCAGGGGGAGAATGGTCCGCTCGGTAGTTCTGGCGGTATGGGGCGAATGGTAGGTTATGCGCAGGGCCTGGTCATTGAACAAGGACGCCGCCGTTTGCCGGAATATCGCGGTATCGACTCGGGCATACTCGATATTCTTGACCGAGATCTTCTCTCCCAGCCTGTCCAGACAGGATTCGCCGCTTGACGCCGAGATGCGCACAACCCGGTTGACCAGACGGCAGAGTTCATCTTTGAGGGCGGGATCAGGAATAGTCGAGGCGAGCCTGGAAGCGAAGGCAAGGGCCAGGACATTGCTTTCGCTGAGCCAGTGGCCGGGCAGTTCGAAGGAAGGATCTGTATAGTGGTAGCCGCGCCGGACGTGATCATATTTGATCGGGGCAGCCAGGCAATCCCGCATGAAGTCGATATCGCGCTGAGCGGTTCGCGCGGATATCTCGAAGGCGGTCGCCAGGATCGGTGCATTGGGATATTTTCCAGCCTTGATCTGACCATGAAACCAGAGATAGCGTTCATATTTCAACCGGTCCGACATACGTCCCCCGACAGTATAGCTTTTACGGCAGGATCATTTCTGCTGGTTCGACCGGCACCCCGGAAACCATCATCGAGTCTCGCAGGGTTGCCCCAAAATGAAATATCCTAACACGCACCTCATCTCCTGACAACTTTTACGACCTGAAATACCTGTTCAGCCGCCACCGCTGCCGGTTAACGAGTCAATGGCCAAAAGTCCACAGGTATGGTACATTCCTGTTCCTGTCGGTAGAGCAGAGGCCACCGCAGCAGAACAGGCCCAATCGCCTGGAGATCTTTCCTGCTTTGCCCAAGGCAGCAAATACTTGAAGAACACGACTGAGAATATGACAAAAATGACTGTGCGGCGCCCTCTCATCACGCTCGCTGCCGCGATTCTGCTGATCTCGAGCCTGGCATCCGGCCTCTATGTGCTGCGCCTCGACGGAGTGATCCGCGAGAAATTCGACGGTAAGCGCTGGTCGCTGCCCGCCGTGGTCTATGCCCGGCCCCTCGAACTCTATGCCGGCCTGGCTTTCAGCCCGAAGATGCTTGAAGACGAGCTGCAGCTCGCCGGCTACCGCAATGACAGCGACGATTCCCGACCGGGCGGCTTCAGACGGCAGGGTGATACGATCCATATCGTCAGCCGGGATTTCCAGTATCCCTCCGGTCCGGAAAAATCCGAGCGGATAACGGTGCGATTTACCGCCGACCGGGTGCAGGCAATCGAGCAGACAGGCACAGCCGTGCCACTTGATCTGGTCCGCATCGATCCGGCCCGCATCGGCAGCTTTCATCCCATCGAACATGAGGACAGGCTGCTGCTGCAGCGCGCTGAACTGCCGGATCTGCTGATCAAGACCCTGCTGGCCGTCGAGGACCAGCATTTCTTCGAACATCGCGGCGTTGCCCCCAGTTCCATCATGCGCGCCCTGCTCGCCAACCTGCGGGCCGGTTCGACGGTGCAGGGCGGCAGCACCCTGAGCCAGCAGCTGGTGAAGAACTTCTATCTCAGCAATGAACGTACCCTGCTGCGCAAGATAAACGAGGCGATCATGGCCCTCCTGCTGGAATTGCATTACAGCAAGGACGAGATCCTCACCGCCTATGCCAACGAGATCTTTCTCGGCCAGGACGGCGGCCGGGCGGTGCACGGTTTCGGCCTGGCCAGCCAGTTCTATTTCCGCCGCGATCTCGCCGATCTCTCGGCAGAACAGGTTGCCCTGCTGGTCGGCATCATCAAGGGACCGACCTTCTTCGATCCCCGTAAAAAACCGGAAGATTGCCATAAGCGCAGGGATCTGGTGCTGGGGATCATGCACAGCCACGACATCATCAACGAGGCTGAGTACCGCCAGGCAACGGCCGCACCGCTCATCAGGGACGGCCAGATCATGAGCGGTTTCAACCGCTTCCCGGCCTTTCTCGACCTGATCAAACGCCAGCTGCGACAGGAGTACAGGGAAGAAGATCTGCAAAGCGAAGGGCTGAAGATCCTCACCACCCTCGATCCTCAGGTACAATGGCAGGTTGAACGACATCTCGCCCGGACCCTTACGGATCTGGAGAAGCAGGCCGGACGGAGCCAGCTTGAAGGAGCGGCAGTAGTGACCAACCGGGAGAATGGCGAGATCCTGGCCCTGGCGGGAGGCCGTCAGGCAACTGCCGGTGGCTTCAACCGCGCCATTGAGGCCAAAAGACCCATCGGATCTCTGATAAAACCGGCTGTCTATCTAACTGCCCTTGGACAGGGATATACCCTCGCCAGCCCCCTTGAGGACCGCGCCGTCGTCTTGCAGGAAAAGGGAGCAAAGACCTGGCGGCCGGAGAATTACGACAAAAAGGAGCATGGTCGGGTGCCGCTCTATCTTGCCCTGGCAAATTCCTACAATCTGGCAACGATCAATCTCGGACTCAAAATCGGGGTGGACAAGGTGATTGCCACCGCTGCCGCCCTCGGCATGCCAGGAAAACCCGAACCCTACCCCTCATTTCTGCTGGGGACCGCCGAGATGTCGCCGCTCGAGGTCAGCCAGATGTACCAGACACTTGCCTCGGACGGCTTCTTCATCCCCCAGCGGGCCATAACCAGTGTCCTGGCTGCCGACAATACTCTGCTCAAACGATTCGGCCTGTCGGTTGAGCAGCGTTTTCCGGCCGAGACCATCTTTCTGCTGAACACCGCCCTGCAGCGGGCGATCAGCGAAGGCACAGCCCACAGCCTTTCTCGCTACCTACCGGCAGCCACGGCGGTCGCTGGTAAAACCGGCACTACAGACAATCTCAGGGACAGCTGGTTTGCCGGATTCACCGGAGATCGGCTGGCCGTAGTCTGGGTTGGCCGCGACGACAATACGCCGGCTGGGGTGACAGGCTCCTCCGGTGCCCTGCCGGTCTGGGGAGAGATAATGCGGGCCCTGCATCCGCAAACACTGGCGCTGCAGCAGCCACCCGGTATCGAATGGGCGAAAATTGACAAGCAGACTCTGGCAGCGCCTGGCCTCTTCGGGGCGGACAGCACCTTGCTGCCGTTTCTCGCAGGCACCGGTCCAGACCGTGAAACAATCCTGCCGTCTCTTGACACCGAAAAAATCGAGAAGAAAGCAAAGGGCGTTCTGAACACTGTCCGCGGCTGGTTTGAATGACGACTGCCGCCCAAGGAGACTTACCTGCAATGCTGAAAAGACCTTTACCCTGGCGATGGCTACCGGCGCTGCCCCTGACGCTGCTGATCCTGATCACCCTGACGGGTTGTTCCCTCAAGGCCCCGGTTTGGTACCCCCAGGCCCAGAAACCGGAGCAATCACAACCAACAGTTCCAGCCGATGCCCCCAAGCGTTCTGGTGCCTTCGAGCCAGTGCAGAAGGCTGCTGAGCAAACACCGGAATTACCCCGGAGGCCAGCAGCCATGCTACCCGGCCCCGCTCACAGGCTCTATAATCAAGCCGAGGCCGCCATGGCATCAGGCCAGCTTGAGCAGGCCGAAATGCTCATGGAAAGAGCCTTACGGATCGAACCGCGCAATGCCCTGTACTGGCACACCCTGGCACAGGTCAAATATGACAAGGGCGAGTTTGAGCAGACCGTGCAGTTCTGTCTCAAATCGGAGAGCCTGGCCCGCGACAACCCCGAGTTGCACAACGTCAACAGGATTTTAATGGAACGGGCTGACAAAAGACGTTGAGAAAACAGATGGCCTGCACGGCACTACACTAAGAAAGCTGATACTCAGCAGACTTTCCAGACTACAGACTACAGACTACAGACTGATTTTTCCCAAGGAGCCCTTTCATGTCCAGTAACTTCGGTACACTTTTTCGTATCAGCACATTCGGCGAATCGCACTGCAAAGGGGTAGGCGTGGTCATAGACGGCTGCCCGCCGGGGATGCGCCTCAACGAGCAGGACATCCAGCCGCAGCTGGATCGCAGACGCCCCGGCCAGAGCAGTCTGACCACCGACCGGTCTGAGGCCGACCTCGTCAATATTATCTCCGGCACGGAAAACGGCAGAACGCTCGGCACGCCGATTCTGCTGCAAGTCGCCAACAGAGACCAGAGGCCTGCTGACTACGGCAGTATGCAGGATATCCCCCGCCCCTCGCACGCCGATTTCACCTATCAGCTGAAATACGGCATCCGGGCCTCTTCCGGCGGCGGTCGTTCAAGCGCTCGTGAGACCATCGGCACTGTGGCGGCGGGCGCTGTCGCCATGAAAATACTGCGGGAGAAATTTGGTGTGGAGATCGTGGCCTGGGTGAGCAGCGTCGGCGATATAGATGCTGCTGGCATAGACCAGGAAACATTAACCAGCAAAGAGGTCGATACAAACGAGATTCGCTGTCCGGATGACAAGGCAGCCCAGCAGATGCGGCAGCTTGTCGCAGCGCTGAAAGATGAGGGGGATTCGGTCGGTGGCATTGTGTCCTGCGTAATCCGCAATGTGCCGACGGGAATCGGCGAACCAACTTATGAAAAACTCGAGGCGAAACTGGCCCAGGCCATGCTTGCCATCCCGGCAACCAAGGGCTTTGAAATCGGCTCGGGCTTCGCGGGTGCACGCCAGCGAGGCTCGCAGCACAACGATCTTTTTACCATCAAAAACGGCAGGATCGGCACACTCACCAATAATTCCGGTGGGGTTCAGGGCGGAATAAGCAACGGCGAGACGATATACTTCCGAGTCGCCTTCAAACCGCCTGCAACTATTTCACTTCCTCAGGAAACTATCGATTTTTCTGGAAAACCAGTGACACTGACGGCCAAGGGGAGGCATGATCCTTGCGTTGTACCACGGGCCGTACCTATCGTCGAGTCCATGGCCGCGCTGGTGCTGGTTGATATGGTGCTGCGTCAGGAAGCCCGCAAGGCTGTGCAATTTAAAGAAGATTGATAAGAGGGGGAGGCCTGTGGCGGGAGCAGGTAATCAGCAGGGATTTTTAAATAATTGCCTTCCCGCTAGTTCCATCTGCGCGCTATGAAAGATGGATATACCGGAGGATGTGTTCTCTCCGCTTCCAGGAAGTTCAGGTGCCCCGTTCATTACTTTGGCCCAACGGCAAAGCAATGAACGGGGGGGGAGGGATGGCCAGGATTACTTCACGGAAGCTGCCGTGAAACCAGCTCCCTTCCAGGCAAAAATGCCGCCGGTATACCGCATGACATTCTTGTAGCCCATTTTTTTGGCCCACATTGCCCCGTTATGGCTACGGGTACACTTTACAAATCCGCAGTAAACAACAATTTTCTTGTTCAAATCTGAACCGAGCAGGGCCTTGTAGTCTTCCTCGCTCTTACCGGCGGTTTCTTTGCTGTCCCAGGTATCCATATCGGGAATCGGGAAGAGAAACTGTTGTGCGCCGGGCACGTGTTCCTTCTTGTAGCTCTCTTCATACGGCATGGTATCAATAATGAGAATTTCTTCGCCGGATTTCATCAAGGCATCGAGTTCGGCGGTTGTAATGACATCATAGCCGCCTTTCATAATCTCACGCACGAGTTTGACAGCACCCTGCTCCTTCTCCAGTTCCTGTTCAAATTTTGAGCCACCCACGGCAAAAGCCGAACTCGCGGCAAACACACCAAGCACTACCACTAGAAACATTTTTCTTAACATCTT
>JAIFKM010000164.1 GCA_020049575.1 Desulfobulbaceae bacterium | reverse complement strand
TACATCGCCGCCATCAGGCCCCGGGTAAGCTTCTGCTCCCAGCAGCTGAAACGGTAATCCCGCAGGTAGGCAAAGGCCCCTTCCAGACCGCCGACCACTGTCGGCGACAGTTCAAGACCGAGCGAACCGGTGTCTACCCGCATATTCTCTGGGAATTGGATGTTTTCAGAAGCGGTACCAGCCGCAGTCATGCCATAGGTCGCCGCTACCTCCTCGACCTGCCGCTTGCTGACCGGCAGGGTCTGCCTGAATCCATCACGGTCGATCCCGTCCCCGGCGGTCAGCGTCAGGACAATCTCACCGGAACCGCTGGCCTGCAGCGGGAAGCGCAGGGTCTCACGTTTGAAGGGCTCTATGGTGATTTTCCTGGTCATGCCGGAGGATTTGCCATCTGTCGACTGGTCTTCTACCTCTTTGACCGGGCCTTCGATCGTCAGCGCCACCTCAAGGGTGCGGGGCTTTTCCGTGCGGTTCATCAACGTGAAGCCGGCATCAAATCGATCGTTTTCCAGTACCTGATTCGGCAGGGCCGGCCGGATTTCCGTCGACTGGTTGACCTTGAAGACGGCTTCGCCAAGCCCCATGCGATCCTCGGGGGTGACGGCCATGGCCAGCACCCGCCAGCCTGTCAGGTTGTCGGGTACCTCGAATTCTATGCTCGCCTTCCCGTCGGCATCCGGCAACAGGGAAGGATTCCAGTAGGAAACAAATTTAAAGAGTGAGCGCATGCTGAGATCGGGGCCACCGCTGCCGCCGGCATTGGCGCCCTTGATGGCCAGCTTTTCGCGGCCCACCAGCTGCATGAGCAGATTGTAATTGCTCAGATCGAGCTCATCGAGGGAGTAAAACCCCTCGTAGGGGTCATAAGCCTTTCTGCCTTTCAGCAGGAGGTCGAACACCGCTTCATCAAGAACCGCCACCGCCAGCTCAATGGGTTGCGAGGCCTCCCCGGCAGCGGGATTTCTTGGTTTAACCCGCAGATCGAGCCGTACCGTGTCACGCGGCTTGTAGACTTCTTTTTCCGGGGTGATATCGACCACCAGCTCTTTGTAGGGATCCTTCACCGGTATCTTGACATAGCCCATGCGGTAGGCAGGTTTGCCAAGGTCCTCGCCCTGCGGTCCGGGAGGTTTCTCGACCCTTGGCGAGGTGACCATCACCGAGACATAAAAACCAGGCAGGTAGTCCGGCAGCACCGGGATCTCGACAATTTCCGAGCTATTTTGAAAGACCTTCGACCAGCGCTGGATGACGCCGAAACGCTCGACCGTGATCAGGGCGTGTGCGCCCGGGAAGGGATTCTGCACGAGAAAGCGGGCGACCTCTCCGACAGTGTAGCTGTTCTTCTCGGGATAAACGTTGAGCAGATTGCCAGGGATGGACTCCCAGAGCACAACGCCCCGGCCTGTCACCCAGCGGTCGATGGCAGTGCTGTGCATGCGGCCCTGTGAGTCTTCAATGACCGCCGTCAGCCTCAAGCTACCGGCATGCGCCGGCGTAAATGCCAGTTTCAGGGGTCCATCGCCCGAGACTCCATTCAGTTCCTGCTCGATCTCCCAGGTATGCTCATACTCAGTCAGGTACTCATCGCCCGCCCCCTTAACCCGTGCGCCCATGGTTTTTTCATACTCGGTTTTCACCGTAATCGGCACGCCGGGAATGATCCTGCCCTCCCTGTCGACCACCACCAGTTGCACTTCAGCCTCCTTGTCCTGTTGCAGGGTCCAGTCCTGCTGCAGGATTCCGACAAAGTGGTCCCTGCCGAAACAGGGAGCAGAGGTCCTGTTGGCGATGGACTTGCCGCGATCATCCTGCACTGAACTTTCGACGGTCAACTTTCCGTACCAGACCGAGGTCTCGGCAATACTGAAAGAACTGGTCATTACCCCCTTGTCATCGAGGTTGCCCTGGGTCTCATACAGCGTCTGAACCTCCGGCGTGCCGCCATCGGCAGGCTCAGCCACCGCGAACTCAAAGCCCTTGGTCTGCGGATTATCCGGCACAAAGGGCTGCACCGCGAGAGAGGCCGTGATACTGGTAGCTGCCTCGGTGTAGGGTCCGCCGGCATGGAGCTTGGCCTCGCTGACAATCTCCACCGTGTCGCCGGTGGCAAAGCTCTTGCCGTTCAGATCGGTGCTCACCCTGAAGGGAGAAGGGGTGAAATCACTGACCAGCACCCGCATCGGCTCCCACTCGTCTTTACTGAAATCAGCCGACAGAATAAATCTGTACCAGCCCACGGCTCCATTTTTCGGGACAGTCACTTCACCGTGCAGGGCACCAAAGCCAGAAAGGGAAAGGCCATCCTGATCATATATAATTTTGCCCAGCGGATTCTCCACCTTAAGGCGATACTTTGGTTTCGCGGATTTTCCAGAAGCGGTTTTCCCGCTCCCCGTCTCAAGCACCTCAGGAGTATCCAGAGACTTCGTGTCGGCCACAGCAGTGGCCTTGCCGCTCACCTCTCGGCCAACACCAGGAGGTCGGGTGAAACGCAGATTATTCTGATCCCGCACGTAGATTTTATACTGCATCGTATCGCCAGCCTTATAGATCCCCTGGGCAGTGGCCCCCCAGACATGGATATGACCGTAGAGAGGGCGCAGCCAATCCGGGATATATTCGCGGTTTGCCCCTTCCGAGGCAACCTGATACTCATAGCGCACTGGCAGTACCGCCAAGTCTGCATCCTTCCGGCAGCGCAGGAAGAGCCCCGGTTCATCACCGCCGTCGGCCCAGACATGCTTGAGCTCAGGATCAAAAACGGCCGTTCCGGCCATCTCCGCCACGCCATCCTCGCCGGTCGTGGCTGTGGCGAGTGCTCCGGCGGCATCGCCAAAATTCTTGAAGGTGTTTTTCACAACCTCTACCGTCACCCCGGAAACCGGTTTCCCGGTACTGAGATCGGTAATCCAGACCATGCTGTTATGATGTCCCAGCTTCAGATGCACCTGGAAAGGCGTTACCTGGGCAAAAAACCATGATTCTCCAGCCGATTTGCCGGGCACTTCCGGCTGGGTGGTGAAATGCCCCTGCACCAGCCCGGAAGGTCTGCCCACCAGTTTGCGGATGCCGAGCGGCACCGGAATCGAGACATCCCCGGGTCCGGCAGGAAGGATACGATCCGAGCCGGCAGTCCTGGTTCCATCCGCCGCGACACGCTGATAGTCGAGATTGATCTGGTCGAGATTCACCGACCACAGGTGGGCATCGGTATCGAGCCCCTTTTCCAGCACCGGCATGTTCTTCAACAGGGCATAGTCGGGAGCGCGATGGTCGGTGGCAAAACGCATATCAACAGGGTCGGTCAGAGGGCGGCCGAACTCGTCCCTGAGCGATGAGGGGGGGAACTCCAGATGATAGGCGGTGTGGGCCTTGAGCAGTGATTCCGGGAGGTAGATGGAATACTCTTTGCCGCTGGTGTAGGATTCACCAAGCTGGGAGTAGGAATAGATCTGCTCCCAGGGATCGGTGTCCGGCGATTTTTGATGCAGAGCCGGGCTGAGCTGCAGACCTTTCTTGAGTTCCTCGGCCAGGATAGGCGCGGAAAAAAGCAGCGAGACACCGCCTGAAGGCAGACAGGACGGCTGCTCTGCCAGCGGTTTCCCCGGTGTGATCCTGAAAGGCTGATTGGCCCGGTCGGTACAGGACAAGCCAAGAAACCTGAACTCGGGGATGGCCTGAAGGGTGTCGATAACCCGGTTTTCCACACCCTTTGCCGGCCCCTGCGACGAAACAAGCCCCGGTTCGACAACCAGCTCGACAGGTGTATCAGCGGGGAGCTCGGCCAGCGGGCTTACCAGCCACATGCGATTATCCTTCTGCGCGGGAGATCGTTCATAGTCGGGATCTTCCTCGACCTTTGCGCCGATGCGCCTGCCGCCTGCTACGCGATAGAAGAGATGAGACGCAAGTGATCCTTGAACCATGGCCAGATTACAACGCACCGAGGTCAGCGGCATCCGCGGTGAGAGCCAGGTCTTGAACCAGGAATCAGTAATCTTCGGCCGCTCGGTGGTGAAGGTATGGCGCACAGTCTTGGCCAGGGTGCTCTTGTCTTCGGTCATGATGCCGGCTGAAATCGTCAACCGGTATTCGGTCGCTGGTCGAAAGGCGTCCTGCTCATCGAGGTTGCAGGCCAGGGTAGAGGTACCCAGCCAGCGCCATTGGCAGTTCAATCGCGGCTCAATCGAGATCGGCAGTTCGGCTGCATCACGCTCCATCCGGCCAAGAGGCACGACAGGTCGATCGAACTCGAGGACAACCTGCCGCCCCATCGGCACCTCCGCGCCTGCCGGGGTGATTCGCAGAATCTGCAGGGCTTTGCCGGTTTTTCCTGCTGTGTTCTGGGCGCTGAGAGCCCCGACAGGCAGACAGAAGAGGAAAAGAACTGCGGCAAGACACACCACGGCAGACAAGGCAGGTGTTTGCGAAGATGAGAGCAGGCGTGTACGATCAGTGATTCTTTGCACGGAAGGAACCTCCCTGGGGAGTAGGCAGGATTAGGTCACGGGCTGAAAAAGGCGAAAACCAGCCTTTTCTTCAGGGAACCTTGATTAATACCGTCAGACCCGCGCAGGCGGGAGTGACAAAACGCATTTACGCAGAATTCCTTTCAATAAATGAAGTATCCTAGAGCATTGCCCCGGCCCGCGCAACTTCTTTTGCAGGCTGGCGTGCGGCGCATTGAAAGCAACCCGGAACAGGGCTGAATGAAAGATCACGGCCGATCCCTGTCTCTCAGAAACAAGGATCGGCCGTGATTGAAGCTGAGCATTGTGCTCGTTGTGATTCAGCTTACGGCGGATATCAGGAATTCAGAATCTTTCTGGCTGATTCATCATTGACATCGGAAACATGGGGGATGCCTGTTTCACGCGCCGTCTCGCGGTTTCCGGAAAAGATATCGTTGCGGGTGATTTGGCTGAGGGAGAATTTCCTGGCCCCGGCCATCAGCTGCTGCACGCCGCAGGCCAGCTTGTCGGCCAGAGTGTAGAAACCGATAGCTCCGTAGGGAATCTTTTTCATCTCGTCCCTGCCGAGTTTTTTCTCGACGTCGTGATAGGCGGCAAAGATCTCGTCCGCCGTCTTACCGACCTCAAGGACCGTCTTGGGCAACTCGTTCCAATTGCCGTTGACATGTTCCCGTCGCTCGGGATAAATCGAGCCTTCGATATTGGCGCCGAGAAAACCGGGAATCATGATGGCCCGACCCATGCAGACCATTTTGGCATAGGGCGCGCCCAGGGCCAGGGCCTTGAAGATATGGTCCTCCAGGGCAAAGCCGCCGGCAAAGGACATATCCACCACCTTCTTGCCTTTTGCCGCTATCATATGGGCATACTCGTAGGCCTTGGAGTGGAGATTGATCGACGGCACGCCCCAGCTCTGCATCATGTTCCAGGGGCTCATGCCGGTGCCGCCGCCGGAACCGTCGATGGTCAGCAGATCGAGTTCGGCATCGGTCGAAAACTTGATGGCCATGGCCAGTTCTTCCATTCCGTAGGACCCGGTCTTCAGCGTCACCCGGCCAAAGCCGATATCACGCAGATAATCGACACTGTTCATGAAATCTTCCCGAACCTTCTCTACCGAGTTGAACTGAGTCGCTCCCAGACGGCTATGCCGGGCAAACGATTTTATAGCGCCCTGCTCAAAGCCCTTCTGGACCTCCGGGATGGAAGGATCCGGATCGACCACATAGCCCCGCTCTTTGAGGAACATGGCATAATCAAGGCTTCGCACCTGAATCTCACCACCTATATTCTTTGCCCCCTGTCCCCACTTCAACTCGATTATACATTTATCTCCATACTTATCGGCTACATACTCGGCCACGCCGTTGCGGGTGTCCTCGACGTTGAGCTGGACGATGATGGCGCCGTAGCCGTCATGATAACGCATATAGGTTTCAATCCGGCGATCGAGTTCCGGGGCCGAGACGATTTTCCCTCTCTTGCCGCCACCGGCAAAGACGATTTCCGACTTGCGATCGATACCGACCACATTTTCACCGATGACCACCGGAATCCCGACAAGGGCTCCACCTATGGCAAAGGCATCCCAGTATTTTTCGGCAATGAATGTCGAGCCCAGTGCCCCGGTCATCAGCGGCATACGGACCTTGGTCTTTATCTTCTTGCCGAATTCGGTCTCGAGGCTGACATTGGGGAAGATACAGTCATCCTGACTATTGGTCAGACCTGGAGCCATGCCCTGGGCACCGTAGGCATATCCTTGAATCCTGAGGGAGTTGTACGACACACCGACATGCGTCGTATTATTGGCACCGGCGGTGACAAGGCCGAAACTGCGCGGATAGAGCAGCTTGCGCCCCACCATGCTGGAAAGCCAAGTTTCACATTTTCCCTTGCAATCTGCCCGGCACAGGGTGCAGAGGCTTGACTCGGCGGCATCGCCGCGGTTCATGGTTCCCAGCACATCGTTGCTTTTTGAAAATCTCATGCGCACTGTCCTCGTGTTGTGGTTAAGAAGAATTATAACTCCCTCTATCTATCTCAGGTTGACACTGTCTGCATGTCAACCTGGCTACAAACACTGATGGGCAAAAAAGCAGAAATGCATCACGCTTTCACAAGTGCAGAATTATTCGAATAGCTTGTACGATTCCGCAATCTGAATGGAATCCGGCAGGGATGCACCGACAGGGCGTCAGGCCTGTAATGACGACAATCGATGTCACGCGGCGAATACTACAAAAATGAATACAAAAATACAATTGCGTATTTTGGTTCTGCCTCGTCTGAAAAAGCAGTTTGTTTGCGCTGGTGCTGGGCACAACTGTTCAGTTGTCTTAGATTCTCGGACTACTAC
>JAIFKM010000149.1 GCA_020049575.1 Desulfobulbaceae bacterium | reverse complement strand
CCAATGTAGAGAATGGCCGCGGCATCACCACTCTGGTGAACAGGCAGGAGCAGGTGACTGAGATTGCCAGTTGCGGCAAGATCAGAGGGCAGGCGAGGGTCGTCTGCGGTAATTTCAGTTCTTTCAACACCCATGAGGATATCTGCAAGTCGCGGGTCGTTGATGGGGATTTTTGAAGGAACAGTGCTGCCGCAAAGGCGGCGTGTTTGCCGAGATGCCGCGAGCGGCAGAAAATCGCTTTCTTTTTCTGTCTGGATATAGAGTTGGACCGAGACGTGGCCGAGTCTATTAAAGATATTTTCCTGCAGGAGGGCATTGAAGACCTCCAGGCTGGAGGCCTCTCTGCAGTCATGGGTTAAAGATAAAATTAGCCGGAGGAAATCCTGCGGGCCTATGAATGGTCCAGTCTTATTCATAAAAAATTATCTGTATTGCTCGATATATGCAGTGGAACTGAATTTTTGGGGGATGAACAACACGTCAAGGAGTGAAAAACAATTGCGAGGCCGATGGGCCAGGATTTCTGATTTGGCTAGCGTATATTGAAAGCATCCTGTTGCTCTCTATTTTATCAAACCTGCCTGCTAAAACAAAGCGGATCTTTGCACTCAGAAAAGGAGTGGGGGCTCAGAGCTTAGCGCCGCAGTATTTACAGTGCGTTGCATCGTAATCATGGCCTTCGGCGCTGCATTCCGGGCAGCTGTTGGTCGAGACAATTTTCTTGGCCGAGTTTGAGATTTCCATGGTCACTATGCCGGTCGGCACGGCGATGATGCCGTAACCGAGCAGCATCACCAGGGACGCAAATGCCTTGCCAAGGGGGGTATGCGGCGATAGATCGCCATAGCCGACAGTCGTCAGGGTGACGATGGCCCAGTAGATGCTCGTTGGGATATCGGTGAAACCGTGTTCTTCACCCTCGATTATATACATGCTCGAACCGAGGATGACCACCAAGGTCAAAACCGTCATGACAAACACACTGATTTTTCGACGGCTGGCCTGCAGGGCGGCCACCAGGATATTTGCGTCGTTGACGTAGGAGGCAAGTTTGAAGATCCTGAAGACGCGGACAAGGCGGAGGACTCTGATTGTCAGCAGATATTGGCTACCCGGCAAAACAAGGCTGAGGTAGGTGGGCAGCACGGCCAGCAGGTCGACGAGGCCGAAAAAGCTCAAGGCGTATCGTATCGGCCGTTTGACGCTGATCAACCTGAGGATGTATTCGCCGGTGAAGAGGATGGTGAAAAACCATTCCATGATGGACAGAATGGTTCCGTACTGCCCACGGATGCTGCTGACACTGTCGAGCATGACGGTGAGTACGCTGAGCAGAATACACCACAGCAGGATGATATCAAAGGCCCTGCCGGCGGTTGTCTCCGCCTCGAAAATCACTTCGTGTAGAATGGTGCGCCAGTGACTTGCCGGTCGTTCAACGGCAGGTGGTTTTATTCTCATTGCTGTTCTGTATCTGACGGTGGCAGTCGTCTGCAGATTTGCCTGTTCATGACGCATTTCTTCTTTTGGGCAGATTGCAGCTGAATTTCGTCTGCTATTCCGACCCTTGTCCTGAGACTGTAGCCGAAGATAGCTGATGGGACAACCTGCAAAAAGACAGATCTGCAATTCATGCCGCGCGGGTGGCAGAAGGAGAGACGGGATGCGGCAGATTTCCCGGAAGGCCATGAAACTGTCAGTAGCTAGGCAAACATGATCGCTGGTGGTATAAGGTCTTTCGGACTCAGCGTTGCAGGCAATGCCGTCCAAGTGTGGATGACGTCTGCCGCCTGCCTGGAACTCTCAGGCTCTTCTCTATCGCTTGATATGAAAGGAACTCTGTTGACAATGCGCCGCCAGGATCTTCTCATCGCCATGCTCGTGGTCACAATCTGGGGGGCGAACTTCACGGTCATCCGCCTCGGACTTGAAGGGGTGCCGCCGATGCTGCTGGCCTCGCTTCGTTACCTCCTGGCCGCCTTCCCTGCTGTTTTTTTCATTCGGCGGCCGGCGGTCAGTCTGCGCTATTGGCTGCCTTACGGACTCTTCGTGGGGGTTGGTCAATTCGGCTGCCTGTTCTACGCAATGCATATCGGCATGCCGGCCGGGATAGCCTCGGTTGTTCTCCAGGCCCAGGCCTTCTTCACGTTGATGTTTGCTGCCGCGCTGCTGGCTGAAACAGTGTCGGCAAGGCAGTTGGCCGGTCTTGGCCTGGCTGCTGCCGGTCTCTTTCTTGTCGGCGGTCTCTCAGGCGCCGCCAGTTTGATAAAGCCGATTGCGCTGCTTCTGACTATCACCGCCGCGGCGTTCTGGGGCCTGTCGAATATTGTCGTGCGAAAGGCCAATGCTTGTGCTGTATCGCGCGGTGAAAAACTTGACATCCTGAGCCTGGTTGTGTGGTCGGCGCTGGTGCCGCCGATTCCCCTTTTCGTACTCTCACTCTGCATCGATTCACCTGCTGTTGTTGTCACGGCGCTCGTGAATCTCAGTACGATTTCGCTGTTTTCCATTGCCTATCTAGCCTTTGGCGCGACGATATTCGGCTACGGGGCTTGGAGTTATCTGCTCTCCCGCTATCCGGCAAATCGGGTGGCGCCTCTTTCCCTGCTGGTACCAGTTGCTGGTCTGGTAACAGCTCGCCTTGTCCTTGATGAACGACTGACAGCAGTACAGTGGGGAGGCTGTCTGCTGGTTGTGGCCGGTTTGCTGCTGGCCACTCTCCGGATTCCCGCCAGAGCGCTGGGCGACCGCCGCAGTTGATGATTAAAGATCCCGGTCATTTTCTCAATGGGAGCTCGGCTGAGGTCCAGTGTAATTTTCTCTTCCTCAGAATGTATATAACAGATTGAGGGCTTGCGCAGCTGTTTGATAATAGCTATTGTTGCCTACTCGAATGGCAGGGTACGACTGCCGAAAGAATTTGATCTCATTGCTGGAAGGAGCCTTTACCATGAAAAAACTGCTATTGAGTATGTTGTTGCTGCTGGCCCTGCCCACCCTGGCCCTTACCGAAGAGCTTAAACTGGGTGAGCCTCTGACGCTGACCGAAGTAACCAAAGTCTCAGAAATTAACAAATATCCCGAGAAATATGCCGGCAAACGGGTCTTGATCGAAGGCCTTGTCATCAATGTCTGCGCTGCCAGAGGCTGCTGGATGGACATTGCCAGTGATGTGCCGTTCGACAAGATCCAAGTCAAGGTGGTAGACGGCGAGATCGTTTTCCCGATGGAGGCCAAGGGCAAGACTGCCCGGGTGGAAGGCATCGCTGAGGAGCTGAAACTCTCCCAGGAAGAGGCCATCGAGATGGCCAGGCATCAGGCCATGGAATCCGGCGGAACCTTTGATCCGGCAACAATCACCGGTCCTGTAAGCTTTTTCCGTCTGCGTGGCCTTGGGGCCGAGATCAAGTAATACCGCTATGGGCTGGCGACGACTCAATCATGTCCTGCATCGGGACATCGGCTATCTCTGTATCGGTCTGACCATCATTTATGCCATCAGCGGGCTGGTGGTCAATCATACCTCGCACGGCTTCAACCCGAGCTATGTTATTGAAAAAAAGACGGCGGAAGTCACCCCGCTCAAAACTGCCGGTCAACCGGATGCAGGCTATGTTGCCCAGGTCCTGAAGGAGTTGGGGGAAACGGCGGCGCTCAAGAATGTCGCCATGCTTTCCCCTGACACGATGAGGATCTTTGTCGAAGGCAACACTATCGATGTGCACACTGGCACCGGTAAAGTGGCACTGGAAAAGGTCACTCGCCGGCCAGTGCTCTTTGAGATGAACTACCTGCACCTCAATAAACCCAAAGGTCTGTGGACCTGGCTGGCCGATATCTACGCGGTCGCGCTCCTGCTTGTGGCCCTGACCGGCATGCTGATGATTCGCGGCAAGACAAAGTGGCGCGGCATCATCTTGACCGGTGTCGGCATTCTTGGCCCGATCCTCTTTCTGGTTGTCCTGCTCTGAGTCGGTATCTTTGACCTTGCGCCAGATATTTCAATGGGGCATCTCAGCCCCTTGATATCCCTTTCTGCTTCGAAATTTTGGTAAAGATACGATAGATAGGGAGGACGTCCTGATCAGCAGTCCAGTCTGCCGCCCTGATCAGCAGGATCATGACGACTGCCCAGCTCAGGCCGATCTGCAGCAGGCAGCGGAAGAGATCTGCCGTGAACAGGGCAGCCCCGAAGCGTACCCCGGCCCAGTAGGCCAGGGCCCCGGAGACACCGCCGAGTAAGGCCCCGAGGATGTAGCGTCCGGCCAGCCAGCCCAGAGAATAATGCAGCGTCATGGCGAACTGCAGCCAGAGCGCGAGGATCCACAGCGGCGGCAGGGCAGGGTGGATACTGCCAATCGGAAAGGATAACACCCCGGTATGAATATGGAAGGCATCGACACAGATTCCGAGCAGGAGGCTGAGCAGGAGCAGCAGACATTCCTGCCCCGGGTTGCGAACAAGGGCCAGATGCACCAGCACCAGAAAAAAGCCGGCAGAGGCAGCCACCCAGGGATGACCGGCGGCCGCCCCCAGCACGCAGACAAACCAGCCTGCCTGAAAGAGAAGGTAATTGATCAGCTTTGTCCAGACCCCTGCGTCAGGCATATTCTTCTTTATTCCGCCTCGCCCATCCTGTTAAGCGCCAGTTGGTAGTTGCGGATCAGGCGATTGCGAAATCCTGCCTCGCAATAACTGAAATAGTATTGCCATTTCCGCAGAAAAGTCGCGTCAAAGCCCAGGGCCATGACCTGCTCACTCTGATTCAGCAGGGCCTCGCGCCAGAGCGCCAAAGTCCGGACGTAGTGCCAGCCGATGTCCTCCACCTCGCAGACATTGAGTCGGGTTCTTTTACTCATGGCGGCAACCATTGCCCCGATAGAGGGGATGTGGCCACCGGGGAATATGTGCTTGCGTATATAGTCGACCCCAAAACGGTACTGCAGGTATTTCTGGTCGGGCATGCTGATGACCTGCAGGGCGATCCTGCCGTGCGGCAGGAGCAGGCGGTCGAGAGTACTGAAGTACACCGGCAGGTGTCGATGTCCCACGGCCTCGAGCATTTCGATCGAGACAATCTTTGAAAACCGGCCCTGAACGTGGCGGTAATCGGTGAGCTCGATCTGGATGCTGTCTTCCAACCCTTCCTCTCGCACCCTTCGGGTCGTCCAGTCGTACTGCTCCTGTGAAATGGTGATGCCGAGCAGCCGGCAGCCGGTCTGTCTTACCGCCTCCAGGGCAAACCCGCCCCAGCCGCAGCCAATTTCCAGCACATGATCCTCCGGACCGATGCCGGCCAGGTCGATCATCCTTTGGAATTTGTTGTGCTGCGACTGCTCGAGGCTGTCGTCTTGGCTGAGGAAAATCCCGCTGGAATAGGACATGGTCGGGTCAAGGAAGAGGCGATAGAGATCATTGCTGAGATCGTAATGCTCCCGGATATTGCGGCGGCTGCCGTCTGGCGTATTGTTGCGGCGCAGGTGGCCGATGAAATTAGCGATCCTTCCCGGTGCGGCCGACCACAGGCTCCTGTCGTCGATGACCTCTTCCCTGAGAGACAGCAGCGAGAGCAGTTCGACCAGATCCGGGGTGCTCCAGTCCTCATCCGCAAAGGCCTCGCCAAAACCGATGTCGGCCGCCAGCATGACCCTTTGGAAGAATCTCGGTGTGTGCACCGTCATGGCCACTTGTGGCAGGCTGCCGGGGCTGCCGAAAACCAGCTGTTCTCCCTTGGGCAGGGTCATGGTGATCTGGCCGTGATCGAGCCGCCTGAGGAATCTGGTCACCACCTTCACGCCCAGTCTCTCCAGCAGGGGCTGCGGTGCCTCGCGGATGGTCAGCGGGGAGCATGGCTCGGGTTTCGTGTAGACCTTGAGGCCCTTCTGCAGATACAGGCGTGCGGCCTGCCAGAGGATGCGCGGGAAGGTCATGGCGGCCCGCAGCGGGTGCCGCAGGACCGTGCGGGCCAGGGTCTGGCTGTCAAGGGGCCTGCTGTTGCCGGTAAAGGAGGCCTCGAGCGCCACCTGGTCTTCAAGAAAGTAGGTGATTTTGAGGAAGAGTTCATCTCCTGGCAGGCTCAAGTCAAACTGATAGCGGCCGGTGCGCGGGAAAAAAGGCGAGACATGGAACATCTTTTCAGTATGAAAAGTCTGGCCTTCTCCCTCGGTTTTGAGCACATAGAGATGGGTCTCGCCAAAGGTGTTGTTCACCTGGGCCAGCATGCAGAAAACTCTGTCGCTGTCATCGTAACAATAGAAGAAGCTTGCTGGATTGAAGACATAGCCGAATTGCCGCAAGGCGGTGACCAGCATGATTCGGGCGGCGGGCTGGGCAATACCGTTCTCGTGCAGCGCTCTCTGGACTTTCTGCCGGAGTCCCTCTTCGCCGGGATAGAGATAATCCCGGTCATACAGAGACACGGGCCGCAGCTGGTTGTGGCCGAACCAGGCCGAATCCCGCTGCAGCATCTGCAGTTCATCGAGATCAAGGAGATAGAGGTGCAGGTTGTAGACAAATCTGTGATCGGCGGCGTGCGTCCGGGCATGACGCAGCTGGCCGGTATAGATCCGTGAATTCATTTCCAGCCCCTCCCGATTCGAGCCACGGCCTGGTAACTCGATCGAACCGCGTCTTCATGGAATCCATAGCCGAAATAACTGCCGCAGAAGCAGGTATTGTTGACCCCGTTCAGCGATGGCAGGGCAGCCTGGGTGGCCATGGAACGTTCGGTGTAAACGGGATGATGATAGATCATCCGGGCGATAACCTGCTGCTCGTCGTATGCCGTCGGCCGGTTGAGGGTTACGAGATACTGCCGCTCGGTCTTCAGGCCTTGGAGCAGGTTCATCGAATAGGTGACAAAAGCCGGCCGCTCAGGCCCATCGCTGCCGTCGCGCATGAAATTCCAGCATGCCCAGGCCCGACGCATCGGCGGCAGCACCGAGATGTCGGTGTGCAGTACGGTGCTGTTGGCCTCATACCGCCAGGGAGCCAGAAGTCGCTTTTCATCAGGCGTCGGGTCTCCGAGCAGATTGAAAGCCTGATCGGCATGAACGGCGATTACCACCTCGTCGAAATGCTCGATGGGCCGGTCGGCAAATTCCAGACGGATGCCGTCGGGGATGCGGGTGATCTTGCGGATCGGGGCGCGAAGATGGATAGAGCCGGTAAACCGCTTGGCAAAGGCCTTGACGTAACTGCTGCTGCCGCCGGCAACCGTTCTCCAGGCCGGTCTGTCGAAGAGGGAGAACAGGCCGTGGTTTTTGAAAAACAGGAGGAAGGAACGGGCCGGGAAGTCCATGACCTGGCCGGTGGGGGCCGACCAGATGGCGGCGGCCATCGGCTTGAGATAATTGTCCACCATGAAAGGCATGTAATGGTGGCGGAGGACATATTCCCGCAGGCTGCCGAGTTGTTCTTCCTTTTGCAGGTCGGCAAGGCCCTGTTTGGAAAAACGGGTGATCTCAAAGAGAAAACGGTAGAACCGCGGTTTAACAAGATTGGCGCGCTGGGCGAACAGGCCGTTGAAGTCAGTGCCGGCATAGACAAAACCGGTCTTTTGACAGTGGAAACCGAAGGACATCTCTGAAAGCCGCGATGGAACCTGCAGTTCTGCGAGAAAACCGATGAAGTACGGGTAGGTGGCTTCATTGAAGACGATGAAGCCGGTATCGACCGGGGTGTCGGCGTCCGGGCCGTCGGGGATGGGGATGGTATGGGTGTGGCCGCCGAGATAGTCACCCTGCTCGAAAAGGCTGACCTTGTGGGTTTTCTGGAGGAGATGGGCGGCCACTATGCCGGCCACGCCCCCGCCAATCACCGCTACATGTTTCCTGTCTGCCCCCTCTGTGTCTGTCATTTCCTCTCCGAATCTCTGGCAGTAGGTTGCTGGCTCCGGCGTGGAAACCAGGGGAAAAAGGCATTGGTTCTGGCCTTGTAGGCTTCAAACTCGGGATTGCCCCGATATTTCTCCTCCAGCATGGGGATGCCTGAAACCTTGAGGAGGAGGAAGTTGATGGTCAGGGGGCTGATCAGGCCGAAGATACCGGCAGGTGAGCCGAGTCCGATAAGAAAGATGCCCCACCAGAGGATTGCCTCGCCGAAATAATTGGGATGACGGCTGAGGCGCCACAGTCCTTGGGTGATGATCCTGCCCCTGTTGGCCGGATGGCGTTTGAAAAGGACCAGTTGCCAGTCGCTGACTGCCTCGAAAAAGAATCCCAGGGTAAAAAGCAGGAATCCAAGCAGATCTGTCCAGCCGAGCATATCGCCGGGATTGACCAGCACCAGAAGGACAGGTAGAGAAACCAGCCACACCACCGCCCCTTGGAGCATATATATCTGCAGAAAACTGCGCCAGAACATGGTGTTGCCCCAGTCCTGACGAAATTTGCGATAGCGAAAGTCCTCGCCCCTGCCCCGGTGTCGCAGGCCTATGTGCAGACCGAGACGCAGTCCCCAAAGACCGATCAGGATCAGGAGCAACATCGTACGTGGATGGCGGCTTGTCTCCGGACCCAGGAGCCAGGCGCCCCAGCAGGCCGCGATGAAAGCGGGGCCATAGGCGATATCGATCAGGCTGTTGTCCCTGGCCTTGAGACCGATCACGAACATACAGACCATGTAGACGAGAAGTATAAAAGCGGCATCGCTGAAAATCTCAGTCATAGAGATGCCCTTACTTGAGCCAGGACCCGATCAGGTAACTGGCCCCGCCCACCAGAGTGCAGAGCAGGGTGCCCCAGCCGATATCGACGATGCTGACCAGCACCGGCCAATCCCGGAGGGTTGCCAGGTTGGTGAGGTCATAGGTGGCATAGGTGAAAAAACCGAAAAGAGCGCCAAAAAGACAGGCTCGGGCAAGAGAACCTGCCTCGAGGCCCGGTCGCACAGCAAAGATCATGATGCCGGCGATATAAATGAAATAGAAGAGAAAGGCTGCCGTCCAGTTGACCTGGGGGCTCAAAAGAGAGTGAAGTTGCTCCTTGTAGAAATTTCTGGCGACAAATCCAAGCCAGATCATGTCGATCAGAAAAAAAACCGGAACAGTCAGCAGGTAGAGCTTCAGCCAGAATGCAGCATTCATGAACGTGTCTCCTGTGCTCAAAAAAAAGGATCGCCGGGGGGCGCTTAATGCCAGTTCGACTGTCTCCTATATGGCAGAAAATCCTTAAAAATCGATCATAAGCCTATTCTAATATGTGAAAAGGAAAAAGCAAGTTTGTTTGTTCGCAGAGTCTTGCCGGGTCTTCCCCGACCAGACCGGGTATGGAGCAGACGTCAGGAAAGGCGACGATGTCATCTCACGGATCAATCCTGGAGAGGTGGCAGATCGAGTTGCTGCACTTCCTGGAATCGGCTGACGAGGAGGTAACGCTCGACCACTATTTCCATCAGGGCGGAGGATGGCTCAAGGGCAAATGTTTGAAGTTCTGGATGTTTTTCGAGAAATATTCTGAGAAGATCGGCTTTATCCGGTCCCTGCTGCTCAGCCACGCGGCCAATGGCGGTTGCAGCCAGGGCGGAATCAAAATCAGAAGCCTGGTTGGTCCGGTTGTCAATGAGCATCGAAACCCGACGGCAGGACAGCATGTTGCGAAACTTCCGGGTGGAGCGGTTGGTGAGGAAAAGCAGGCGGCCAAGTTCCTCGACAGCGGCAAAGGCCACCAGGCTGACATAGGGTTCAGATGTGTCGTTCATTGTGGCCAGCACTGCCAGTTTCTGGTGCTGGAAGAGTTCTTTCAGCTGTGTCTCCATCTGTTTCAGCGCCATCTGCTCCCTCTTTCTTTATGTCGTTTGTGGACTTTATTTTTCCCTGCTGCTCTTACGCCAGAAAAATAACTCCGGCACCTTGCAATGTAAATCATGAATACATAGATTGGTTGCAGAAGTAAACAGGGAGCGCTGAACAGGCATTGCCCTGGAAATGGCGATAATACAAGACTTAACCACCCAAATTCTACTGAGGAGACCAACATGGCTGAAGAAAAAAATGTCGCTGAAGGCGATTATGGTTCAATGGTATGGGTGACGGATAGAGAAGGTAAGGAATATGCCTGCTATCTGAAAGATATAAAATCCCTGAAACCCAAAGATAAACTCACAGAAGAAGAAAAAGCGAAATGTGTTGATGTGAGCCAGATTATCGGAAACTGGTAAAATACCAGAAGTGCGGTTCGTTGTGATGGGCCTGCTCGCCAATGCGAGCAGGCCTTTTTGTTTGGATCAGCTCTGCGGTGGTCTTCTTTCCGGTACGATCACCTGCGTGATCTTCCCCTCATTCCATTCGCGGGAGACGTAGAGCTGGCAGTAGCACGAGCCGAATTCTCTGACATCAGCTTCTCGATACACACAAGGGCAGATGATGTCGCGGTCGAGCTCCCGCTGTCCTGCCGCCAGCCTGCAGGGGCAGGACATATACCCGTAGCGGTCCTTATTGGTCAAGAGACCCCGCAGCAAATCAAAGGTCTTTTCCCTGTCCCGATTGAAAAAATAGCCCTTCACTTCCTGGACCTTCCTCAGCCCGTCGCAGAGATCGTCGACTTTGGTGCGTATGCCGATGGTTTCTTTTATTTCCTGTACTTTGAATCCGGTAATGACCCGCCCGTCGATATCGATCGTCGGGAAGGAACAGCTAGGGTTGATCTGGCGCAATTCACTGAGGAGTGCCTCCCGTTCTTCGCCAAAGAGCAGATCGGCATCGACGAATTCATGGGCCACATTAAGATCCGCCAACATTTTTTTTATGGCCTGGCAGAAGGCGCAGGTCGTGATGCTGTAGAGCTTTATCCTTTTAGTTTGCATAGAGATCCTCGTGGAGCATGGTGAAAGAACGTGATAGCACCTGGTCAACATGCAGGTGAACGCAGCATTTAATGAAAAAGGATCGGCTGCTCTCCCAGGATTTCACCCCCCCTTTACCAGTTGGTTGCGCATGTCCTGGTCAATGGGGTCACTCCCGAGCCAGATGGCAAAATAGGCCGCTGCGAAATCGGCACCTTCAATGTTGATCAGCGGTCTACCGTTATAACTCAGTTCTGTTCCTTTTCCTGGAACGTAGGTCAAGGCATAGCGATCGCCTGGCTTGACCTTGCGATAGACTGCGTTGAGTTTGTCGATACGCGTTCGCAGGCGTGCCAGTTCGTCTGCCGAAAGATTGCGTTCGAGGATCGCCTCCGCTCCTTTGCCGAAATCCGGTCCGTCTATGGAGACGAGATAACTGATTTCGAGGCGTTTGGGGATGTCAGCCAGTGCCTCATCCGGTGCGCCGCCTTCGGGCAGATACAGGGCTGCAACATAGACCCTGAAGATGCCGAGCCAGCGTAGAAGTGCTGCGCCCCGGAGTGGGAGCTGCTGGTCCTCGATGCTGATCGTGTCCGGGAAGGTTACATCTTCGATGGTGAGGGCGGCAGCATTGCCCGGAGGCTGAAAGATTAGCAGGGCAAGGACAAGTGCTCTTTGTCCGAGACGGGAAAGGGTGCGCGGCGACAACATTGATTGGTCCTCCTCAAACACTTGGTATGCGAAGCTTCCTATGTAAAAAAAAACCGGCTGGCTTGGCGATTCTTTTCAATTGGTGCGAAGGGTGACGCTTCTCGATGCAAATGTATGTCTTCTTGACTTGCCGCGCAACAAAGGCTGTATCTGACAAGGCTCCTTTTCAAGCCTGAGGGTCGGAAAGGATGTTTTTGGCCTGATGTATTTCCTTACACAGGCTGCCGAGCATGCAGCAGATGTAGAGGAGAACAACCGGGTAGGCCGAGTAGAGGGGGCGACGGATGGGCCAGAGGGTAATATTGACAAAGCTGAGGATGGCCACAAGAGAAATCAGTCCGCCGATGAGGACCAGGCCGAACACCGCCTCGACAGAGAGCTGGCGTCGTCTGAGTGACTGGAACAGCAGGTACAGGTGGATGACAATCGCCAGTGAAAACAACAGCGGGGTAAGGAATTTATAGCTGTCGCCAATATCCTTCAGCAAACGCACTTTCTCGATGCGCAGATGCTGATAGTATTCGGGATATTCAGAGACAATCTTTCGGTCAGAGGGGAGAATTTTTTCCAGGGTTACATAGTGGTAATCTTTAATCAACTCTGCTTTGCCATTGCTCTGCCATTTCTCGAATTTCCCCAACTCGGCATGATAATTGCTAAATCCCACTGCTTCCTTGAATATCTTAATGAATACCGGAAGAGCAAGAGTATTGTAACTGCTGTGCCAAGGCGGCTGCAATGAGGGAGCCCTGTCAAGACAGTTGAGCCTGCCATCTTTGCAGCCCTGCGCCAACTCGTCGCCTATCCTGCCGTAGAACTGCAGGGCCTCTGTCAGATTTGTGGAATGCCCCGCCTTTCGCACTGTTTCTCGCAGTGACCAGATGAAAAACGGCGGCACAAGATGGCTTTTTTGGGCAGCAGCGGTAAAAATCGGCTCCAGTTCGCGGAAAGCGGGGCTTGCCGCAAAGGCCTTGTGCAAAACATCATCACTCACGGGGATAAAACGCTTGAAGTGATCGGGAATGATATTCATCATTCCCCCGTAGGCAGAAATGAATTCTTTGGACTTCAGCTCGTTAATAATGAATTCCCCGTAATTCATATAATTCAAAAATGCCAGGGAGAATGATGCCGCACAGAAGAGAGCGAGAGGGATGAAGAGAGTCAGAATCCGCCTGTTGAGAGAGATGCGGCTATCCGGTCTATCGACAAGGATGATCATCAGCGCAGCAAGAGCCACCGAGGGCAGGAGCCATAGCCCTTCTTCCCGGGTGTGCCAGAGCAGGGTGAAGGCCAAACCGAATCCTGTCGCCCATATTAGAGAGCGTTTGCCAGGATGGCCGAGTCGGGTGATGCTTCCCAGGAGTGTCGCGAAAACGATGAGCACCAGGGATATCGAAAAACCCTCCCGAAAGGCCCTTCCCGGTACCGGATAGTTATAGAGAAAGGGATTGAGAAGAAGCAGGGCGAAACAGGCCATCAGCAGGTACCGGTTGCCGCAGAGAGGGCGAAGGGCAGAGATGGCGAGTACACAGGCGAAAGAGTAGAGCAGCTGCTGAGACAGCAGGAGCGGTATCCCGGCAAGGTGCGAGGCGGCAATGAAGAGCGGATATCCCGGACCTTTGATCAGAGTGAAGTGGTTGTAAGGGCCAAGCCACTCGCCGCTGAGGAGATGTTTGGCCAGTCTGATGAAAAGATAGTCATCGTGAGGGGTCCAGGTGGCCATGAGTTCATAGACCTCAACCAGCCAGAGCCTGAGCACGATGAGGATAATCATCCAGCCGAGCAGTATCCTGTCGTCGCTGATCCTGCCGTTGCTTGACTGCCGGCTGCCTGAATTGAGCATGCTCAGTTCCATGAGTTTCTTCGGCCCGGTCTGGTCGCCGAGATGGTGTGTCGGTTATTTCTCTTCATGATACTCTTCTTCCGTATTCACATCCCAGATGTTGTCCTTGGTCACAACGCCGTTGATGATATTCTCTACGGCGGTCATTGCCGTCAGCATGGAGTGATCGGCATTGTTATACCGGTGCATGCCGTTTCTGCCGATAAGAAAAAGGTTGTCGATACTGTCGGTGAATCGCCGTAATTCGGGGAATCTGTCATAGGTGCCGAAATAAGCCGGATATGTTTTGGGAACCCGCAGCAGGGTGGCATCGAGGACATCGGCTCTGCTGATTATGTCGATTTTTTCCAGTTCGTCGATGGCAAAACGGATGAAATCGGAGTCGGCCATTTCCCAGAGGTCATCGCCTTCATTGCAGAAATATTCCAGGCCTATCCAGACATTCTGTCGATCCTGGACCATGTAGGGGCTCCAGTTGTTGAATATCTGCAGCCTGCCGAGTTTGACTTCCTTCTCCTGGATGTAGATCCAATTGTCGGGCACAATGTCGTTGAGTGTTGTGCTCGTGGTGTCATTCTTCAAGAGGAGTTTCTTCAGGAGCAGGCCGACGGTGATAAAATCTCGATAGACCAGGCCGCCCGCGATCTGTCTGACTTCGGAAGGTACCTGTTCCCTTGGCATGGCGGCGATCAGATCCTTGATCGGCATGGTGGAGACGAGATAATCGCAGGGTGTCGAAATCGTTTTTTTGGTTGCTTCGTCGAAGAGGGTGACGGATACCGCCTTGCCCTGTAGCAGTTCAATGCCGATGGCCCGATGGCATATGTGGATCTCGCCGCCCATTTCCCGCACCTGTCGTGCTACTTCTTCCCAGAGTTGGCCAGGTCCCAGTTTAGGATAGAGAAATTGCTCGATGAGGGAGGTCTCGGTGTTTTTCTGGGAGACGGAGAGGTCCTTGCCGATCATGCTCTTGACCGCATGGATAAGGGTTTTGGTGATGGACAGTCCCTTGATTCTCTGCGCTCCCCAGTCAGCCGGGATCCGGTCGCAGGGAACCCCCCAGACTTTCTCGGTATAATCCTTGAAAAAGGTGGAGTAGAGTTCTTTCCCGAACCTGTTGAGGAGGAAGTCTTCCAGGGATTTTTCCGTCTTGACCGGGAAAAGCCGGATCAGCACATAGGTCCAGCCTATGTTCACAATCCTGAACAGGCCGAGATTGCGGAAGGTGCTCCATTTCAGGGTGATGGGATAATCAAAAAAGGAGCGGAGAAAGAATATTCGCGAGAGCCGGCTGCGCAGCAGCATGACAAGATTGACCTTCTCCGGATCGGCGCCTGTGGTTTTTGAAGACAACGGAATCCTGCGGTTTAACAGGATATCATCACAGGCGGGTTTTTCCTGGAGCGGCATGATGTTCTGCCACCAGTCCATAACGCGTGATGACTTTGAAAAAAACCGGTGGCCGCCAATGTCAATCCTGTTTCCCTTGTAGACTGTGGTTTTCGATATTCCGCCAATATCAGCGGACATTTCGAAGATAACGGGCTTGATATCGGTGGTTTTGAGAAGTTCGTAGGCGGCTGTCAGGCCAGCTGGCCCGGCACCGATGATTACTCCGTTTTTTTGGCTCATGATGGAATTATCTCCGTTTCGGGAGATTCATTAAAGTGGGTGCTTATAGAGTTGAAGGTACCGGTGTTCTTTTGGCAGTATCTTGATAATTGCTCTGATTTTGGGTAGACTTGGATCTGAAATATCATTTCTGCACTTCACATTTTCCCGGTAATTACGGTATTCAGAATACGAGATGGCAGGTCCGGCGGCATTTCATAACGAGTTGATTATGGTTAAAAAAATGGTGGGACGTCCACCTAAATTCTCAGAGCCTTCCCGGCCTGTAACTGTCACCCTGCCAGAGCGTGTCCTGGCCAAACTGCAGCAGGTCGGCAGCGATCGGGGTATAGCTATCACTCAAGCCGTGGATGCCCTGGTTTCTGACAGTGATCTGCAACGCCCCCTGGTGGAGATCGTGCGGGTGTGTGACGGGCAGGGGCTTATTGTCGTCGGTTTTTCCAAAGCGCTCTCTCGAATTCCCGGTATTCAGCTTGTCGAAATTTCACCGCTACGGTATCTGATCTCCATGCAGTCAGGGAATTCTGTCGACACGTTTGAGCTTGGCCTGATTGACCTCATCGATCATCTGCCGGCACACGAGGCCTCTGAGATTCCTTTGCTGTTGAAACTCCGGGAGACACTCAAGCTCATACGGCTCAAACAGGGAGTGACAAAGGCCGAGATACTCTTTGTACCGATTCCGTAGGGGCCTGCCGCGACTCTCCTGTCAATTGTATTTTTCCAACTTCAAGGCAATTGCTTTTATTGTCTGAAATCAGTCGTTGTCGGAGTGATCCTTAGATGCCTCAATCTTAACGGGAGTAATTTCTACGTTAAAAATAGAATGAGTTGGCGATATTCTTCCTATATGCGCGCTGAAGTCATTGATTCTAGACTGTTATATTTTGACGTTGAAATCAATGTAAATATGATTTTCCGTCACGATAATCAGCAAAATTTTCTTTTCAGATTCTGTCGCCTGTCGATTGCCGGATGATCCTGCTTGTGTCCAACGGAATACTTCCGCACAGTATCTTCATCTTTATCTCCAACTTTATCATGGCAGGGCGAGGACCGGTCCGTGCTTTACAGCAAGAGTCTGACGTAGCAATTATCCTCTTCTTGTTAATTAGAATTTCTGATAAGCCGCCGCCGGTCGTGCAAGACGATCTAATTCTTCAAAATTAAAAAGGAAAATGCTAAGTGCTCGATCTTGGTTGAAAAGGGCGTGCTTTTCGAGGAAAAACCCAATTGAAATGGAAAAATAAAGGGAGTACGGTCCTATCAATGAAATTTATCAGGCTGTTTGTAACCTTGTTTCTTCCGTGGTTTCGGCAGGGACGGGGAGGCGCACGCTCATCACAACTCGAGGAATGACGAATGTATAAAGTATCGTATGACAATAACGACATGGTGATCCGTTTCGAAAAAGAACTCGTGGATGACGAGACTTTGTCGAAATTTTTGGGGTATATCAACTTTCAGTCGATGCTGAAAAAGAGCAAGACAACGGAATCGTCCGAGAAGCTGAAGTCAAAAAGCCGGTTGAGCAATTTCCCGACAGGATTTAACCTCCTCCGCGATCCGGCCCTGAACAAGGGCACGGCCTTTACCGTAGAGGAACGTGAGGCTTTGGGGTTGAGCGGATTGCTGCCGCCACGAGTGCATACGATCGATGAGCAGGTCGAGCGGGTTCTCTGGAATCTCCGCAAAAAGCCGACGGATATGGAACGATATATCTTTCTCACCAGCCTCCAGGATCGCAATAAAACCCTGTTTTACAGGGTGCTTCTCGACAATATTGAAGACCTGATGCCGATCGTCTATACGCCGACCGTCGGCCAGGCCTGTCTCGAATACGGTCATATTTTCCGTAGGCCCCGCGGTATTTATATCACCGAGCGGGACAAAGGCCACATCGCTGATATTCTCGGGAACTGGCACCGCAAGGATATCCGCGTCATCGTAGTCACCGATGGTGAACGCATTCTCGGCTTAGGTGATCTGGGTGCTGATGGCATGGGAATTCCGGTCGGAAAACTGGCCCTGTACAGCGCCTGTGGCGGAATCCATCCGTCTCTTACCCTGCCGGTCACAATTGATGTGGGCACAAACAATGAGATACTGCTGAACGACCCGCTGTACATCGGTCTTAAGCATCCACGCCTGCGCGGTGATGCCTACGACGAACTGGTTGAGGAGTTCATGATGGCAGTGCAGCAGGTTTTCCCGAGTTGTCTGGTTCAATTTGAGGATTTTGCCAATCGCAACGCCTTCCGTCTGCTGCAGAGATACCGAGACCAGGTCTGCTGTTTCAATGATGATATTCAGGGTACCGCGGCAGTGACCGTTGCAGGTCTTTTCTCTGCCCTGCGCCTTACCGGCAGCAGTCTGCCGGAGCAGAGGTTCCTCTTTCTCGGAGCGGGCGAGGCGGGGATCGGCACCGGTGATCTTCTTGTCTCGGCCATGATGGAGGAAGGCCTCTCTGCGGAGGAAGCCCGCACGCGCTGCTGGTTCGTCGATTCCAAAGGATTGATTGTCAAGAGCCGCACTGATCTTACGGGGCATAAGCTCGAATATGCCCATGATCATGCCCCTGTCTCGGATTTCCTGGCGGCCGTCGAGGCCTTGCGGCCGACTGCGATCATTGGAGTTTCCGGGCAGCCGAAGAGATTCAACCAGGAGGTGATTGAGGCAATGGCCAGGATTAATGAGCGGCCGATTATCTTCTCCCTCTCCAACCCCACTTCAAAGACCGAGTGCTCCGCCGAAGAGGCGTATACCTGGACAGAAGGAAAGGCCATTTTCGCCAGCGGCAGTCCTTTTGATCAAGTCATGTATAAAGGGAAGAAATTTGTGCCGGCGCAAGGGAACAATGTCTATATTTTCCCCGGCGTAGGCATGGGAGTCATGGCGAGTTGGGCAACCCAGGTCACGAATGAAATGTTCCTCGTGGCGGCAAAATTACTGGCCAATGAAGTTTCCGAGACGGATCTGCGTATCGGCAGGATCTACCCGCCGTTGCCCAGGATCAGGGAAGTTTCCATGGTTATCGCGGTTGCCGTGGCAGAAGTGGCCTACAGGACGGGACTTGCCTCTCGGCCACGCCCCGCTGATCTTCCGGGATATATCGAGAGCCTGATGTATGAGCCTGAATACCAGGCCTACGTGTAGTCTTCGAGGTGGCCGGGCAGTTCTCCCGGCCTGTTTCTGAAAAACCGACCCTTTGTCTTTTCTTTGAAGACAAAGGGTTTTTTATTGGCGGGCGAGAGGAGAAATCCACAGAGTGGTATTTTCTTGTCGTTGAGTGCAGAATTCAGTTGCCGGCCAAGAAACTGGCAGATACTATATACAGTATAGTTCACCACATCTTGTTGTATTCATACCAGAGGCTCTGTCCGCAAGCTTTGCGCCGGTTACCCGGCGAAACGGATCAAAGATATCGTACAGTTTTTGATTGGCCGGAAAAGACTTCCAGCACCAGGCAGTATTCGGGTGCTGGAAACAGAGAGACCTGTTCAACCTGCGTCACGTTTTCTTATTTCATTAACCCGTTTGATCGGGACACTGCTGGATTATCCATGCCTTGCAAATAGCGGCGTGTGTCGGAATTATAGTAGAAATGCCGAACGAACAATTATCTCCAGTGACAGGCACGCACTTTTACGCTGCATTGGAATTTTGCAATCTATTATGATGAAATTTGCTGAAGCGCATGTTAAACAAAAATGATTGATCGGCTGGCGGGGCGGGATTTTCCTTAAGGCCCGCGGTCTGCACCGATACTGTAGCGTATGTCTGAATTTCAGTGTCTCATTCTTCCAGACGAGTGATATCTCATCCCAGGAGGTGCAATGGAAGCTGCTAATCAACCGTACACAGGCCACAGATCCGACAGCACATATTCTTTGGCTGCCGAACTCGACCCCCCCAAAGGCACGCATCTCGATGGATTTCTCGCCACAGCGCTGAGTATTCGGGGGCGGATCGATACCATTCGGGTGACCGACAGCGAACATGCGATCATGCGCATGGCCCCGGTTGCTCCCTGCCTGGCCCTCAAGGACAAGGGCATCGAGCCGGTCATGATCATCAACGGCCGAGATCGCAACCGTATCTCCTTCCAGGCCGATCTGCTGAGCGCCTGGGCGCTTGGCATCCGCAGTATCGTCATCCGGGAAGGACATGATCCCGCCGAGGGAGATCAGCCGGTCGTCCGCTCAAGCGGAGATCTTGACATGCTTACCATGCTCAAGTGCGTTGCCGCTCTTAACGACGGTCGCGATCTCGGGGGCGAACCCCTGGATGGGGCCCCTGCCTTTACGGTCGGGGCGACGCTTGAACTCTTTGATGATGCCTCCCGTAATCGCGAACAGGCAGAATTGCTGAAACAGATGGCTGCCTTCGGGGTCTCATCCGTGACTCTGGGACCCACCTATGACCTCAATATCATCGAGCAGTATCTGCCGGCGGCCGAACAGGCCGGTATCAAGCTGCACGCCTCCATCATGTTTCTCAGGTCGATAACGATGATCCGGTATCTCAACAATCTCAAAGGAGTGCCGTCAATCCCGCAGGAATTCCTGAAAAAGATGATGCAGGCACCGGTGAAGCAGGATGCTGGCCTGTCAATCGGCGCCGATTTCGTTGGTGAGATCTCCGGCCTGGTGGACGGTATTGTCCTGCTCGCCCTGGGCTGGCGTGAGAGACTGCCGGAATTTCTGACCCTCATCGGAAGGTAGAGGCTTGCGGCCCATGAGCGGTCAATCACCGGCGGAAAACAGCCTGGCGACCATTACCAGGGATCTGGGTTCCAACCTCTATCTTTACCAGATCCTTGATGAGACTCCCAACGGCGTCCTGGTGGTCAGTCTCGATCACCAGATCATCTATACTAATCCTGCCGCCTGTCATTTTCTCGCCATTTCCCCCGGCGACATTGCCGATGCCTCTCTCGGGCAAATTCTCGGTCCTGAAAACATCTGGCTTTTCAGTCTGATTACCAACTTCTTTAAAGATCCCGAGGCCAGGACGTCTTCAAGGATCAGGCAGGAGATTGAAATACACAAAACTGAGAAGGAGCCAGTCATTATAGATGTGGTTCTGGTCTACCCGCCCTCAAATCCTGATTATTATCTCCTCTATCTTATCGATATAACAGCAAGAAAGCAGCTGGAAGGAGAGCTGCGCCGGCGCAATGCCTTTTTCCATAATCTGATTGATTCCTCAGTGGACGGCATCATCGCCTCGGATATGCAGGGAAAGCTGATCCTGTTCAACCAGGGGGCTCAGGCTCTGTTGGGATACAGTGAACAGGAGGCACTTGCTGATCTGCACGTCACCGGTTTGTATGAGGATGCGGAGGTGGCCTATGAGATTATCAAGCGGATGCGCAGTGACGAGTATGGCGGCAAGGGCAAATTGCTGCGTCACGAGTTCGTGGTCAAGCACAAGGATGGCTCGCCCATTCCGGTCAGTTTCTCCGGCGGCATCATTTACGACCGCGACCAGGAGATCGCCACCTTCGGCATTTTCACTGATCTGCGGGCCATGCAGAAGATAGAGGAGGATCTGGAGCAGACCCACAATATGCTCATGCAGTCGGAAAAGATGGCGGGACTTGGTCGCCTGGCCGCCGGTGTCGCCCATGAAATCAACAATCCGATGTCGGGAATCATGCTGTACGCCAATCTGGTGAGCGAAGGCCTTGGTGAGGGGCATCCGCTGAGTGAGGATCTGGATGTGATCATCCACGAGGCCGAACGCTGCAAGGTCATCGTCGCCGATCTGCTCGAGTTCTCGCACCAGACGAGCTATGAAATGGTACTCATCGACCTGAATGCAGTTATCCGTAAGACCCTGGGAATTGTGAGAAATCAGCCATATTTCCACAATATCGAGGTGCAACTCCAACTCGACGATGACATCTTACCGATTTTCGGCAACTCCATCAGAATGAATCAGGTGATCATGAACATCATCGTCAACGCTGCCCAGGCCATGGAAGGCAACGGCACCTTGCGGATTGTCAGCCGAAACAGGGCCGGCAGGGATATTGTGGAGGTTGTCATCAGCGATACCGGTCCGGGTATCGAAGCGGATCGGCTGGAAAAAATCTTTGACCCGTTCTACACCACCAAGGTTCCCGGAGAGGGGACGGGGCTGGGGCTCTCCGTGTCCTACGCCATCGTCAAGGAACACAAGGGAAGCATCAGGGTGACATCCTCGCCCGGTGCCGGGGCCACCTTTAGCCTCAGGTTTCCGGCCGTGCTGGATACCCTGACAGGAGGAAACCATGAACCCTGAACGAATCATGCCGGAACACGGCAATGAGAAATTTCTGCAGAAACTGGAGCGCATGGACATCGACGTCCATGCCTGTTTCCAATGCGGCCGCTGCTCTGCCGGCTGTCCCGTTTCCGAGTATTTTGATCTGCAGGTCATGGAGGTGGTCCGGCTCGCCTCCTACGGCATGGAGGATATTCTGCTGGCCAGCAAAACGATCTGGCTGTGTGCCGCCTGCGAGACCTGCGCAACACGATGTCCCAACGAGATCGAGATCGCCGGTCTGATGGACGTGTTGAGGTCGCTCGCTTTGAAAAAGGGTGTACTGCCGGCCGAGAGGTGCGTCCCCTTGTTGCATAAATCTTTTCTCGATTCGGTCAAACATTGGGGACGCGCCTATGAAATCGGCATGATC
>JAIFKM010000113.1 GCA_020049575.1 Desulfobulbaceae bacterium | reverse complement strand
AGCTCGCTTCAGATGATCTATACTGTTTATTACAAGTGGATTAAAAGGAAGGATGACGGAAACGCAATGATGACCAGCCTAAGCAATTCTTTTTCTGAGTTGGCTGTGGCTGTGTGATGATTCCGGAACTTACACCAAACTTACACCAAGCATAAAAAAAGGGGTTAAGCCAAAATGACTTAACCCCTTGAATCTACTTGGTAGCGGGGATAGGATTTGAACCTATGACCTTCGGGTTATGAGCCCGACGAGCTACCAGACTGCTCCACCCCGCGTTGCGAGGTCCCAATATACAATGAATGCCTTGGATGTCAACGGCTATTTTGTAATATCGTTGACCTGCGTTGACTGGCTTGGCAGAAACAGGGCAAGTTTTGCGGTTATATCCTCGGGAAGACGGGTGAGTTTACCCTCTCTCGTCACAGCGGCGTGGATGGTATATCCTTTGACCAGTAGTTGGCGGCGTTCAATTCCGGGGGTCTTTCGTGTGATCCGGTAGTTGAAACGGCAGGTATGCCGTTTCAGTTCTGCAATCGAGGTCTCGACGGTGAGTAGGTCATCGTAAAAAGCCGGGGCCTTGAACCGTGTAAAGCACTCTGTTACCGGTAAGACGATGCCCAACTGTTCAATATCCCGGTAAGTGCAGACCCAGTCCCGCATCAATTCAGTCCTGCCGATTTCGAAGTAGCGGAGATAATTTGCATTATAGACAACACCCGCTGCGTCGGTATCGCCGTAGATGACACGGCAGGTGGCATGATGGATGTGGGGAGGAGTGAGTGGTTTCATTGGGGCGGTCATCTCACGCCAAGCAGCTTTTCGATGAGATGATCCCCGTGTTCCATGCTGCAGTGATTCCGCCGGTCCAGCTCCAGACAGGCCTTTTCGGAGAAATCGCACATCGAGCCCGGATGGATTTCGCGTGAGTCGTAGAGCAGGGTGGGGACTGGTTCAGGTGTATGGGTGCGCAGGGCAAGCGGGGTGAAGTGGTCCATGGTGACTACAAGCCGGAATTCCTGACGGTTGGCCCGCAGGCTTTCAACAATCGGTCGCACGATACGGCTGTCAAAATCCTCGATAGCCTGGATCTTGTCGGCCAGGCTTCCCTGGTGTCCGGCTTCGTCGGGGGCTTCAAGGTGAACGAAGACAAAATCTTCGGTCTTCAGGGCATCAATCGCCGCCTGGGCTTTTCCTTCATAGTTGGTGTCGATGTACCCGGTCGCTCCGGGGACATGTCGTACCGAAAGTCCGGCAATGACGCCAAGTCCTTTAAGAAGGTCGACCGCGCTGATCATGCTGCCGGTAATATTAAAGCGTTTTTGCAGGGTTGGGACGCTTGGCATCCGACCTTCGCCCCAGAGCCAAACCGCGGTGGCCGGATTTTTACCACACTCAAGGCGGCGGAGATTGATGGGGTGGTCGGCGAGGGTGGCTTGAGCCTGATACAGCATTTCATGCCAGCCCTTGTCGGCGAGGTAGCGCTGCCAGTGTTCAGTAACATCTTTTTCGATATAGTCATGGGGCGGAACGGTGGAAAAGTCGGGATAATCGCCCTTGACCACCAGAATGTTTCGGTAACTGATGCCGGCATGGAAGTGGAAGATATCGGAGCCGCAGTTCTTTTGCAGGGCGGCGATGAGTCCATGGGCTTCTTCTGTGGTGATATGGCCTGCGGCAAAATCCCGCAATGTGGTTTGGCCAGTATCGTGATGGTCGAGGGTCACCAGGTTGCAGCGAAAGGCAGTCTCGTCATCCGCCAGTTGGATGCCCATGGATGCAGCCTCCAGGGGGGCGCGGCCGGTGTAGTACAACTCCGGATTGTACCCGAGCAGAGAGAGATTGGCGACATCGCTGCCGGGGGGAAATCCCTGTGGCACAGTATGGTTGAGAAAGAACTCCGCTTTGCGGCAGAGTTGGTCAATGGTGGGAGTTTTGGCGGCCTCAAGGGGTGTTCGGCCGCTCAACTCGGCAATCGGGTGATCGCCCATGCCGTCGCCAACCAGAATCAAATATTTCATCAGTTGCCCGCGCCGCTATTTTTCATCGACAAGGACACGAATCTTGATAGTCGTGTCTGTGCAGAAAGGCAGGGCGTCAATCTCGCCTATGGCCTTTTCGACGGCCTCTTCCGAGGCGAGATGGGTCCTGAAGACAATATGCACGGGCTCGTCGTCCTGGCGGCCTTTCTGGATGACCGATTGGATGGAGATGCTATATTTGCCGAAGATACCTGATATGGTCGAGAGGACCCCAGGTTGGTCGAGGGCCGTCACCCGGAAGTAATAGGGACAGGTCAGTCGGCTCATCGGGGTTATGGTCGGTTCGCCGATATACTCCGGCAGGTAGGACAAGGCTGGCACCCGATTGATCGAACCTGAGAGAATATTCCGACCGATATCGACTACATCGGCGGCAACGGCGCTGCCGGTCGGCATCATTCCGGCTCCAAGGCCGTAGAGGAGGACATCCCCAACCGTGTCGCCGGTGAATTGGATAGCATTAAAGGCGCCGTTGATATTGGCGAGCATGTGATCCACAGGCACCATGGTCGGGTGGACCCGGGCTTCGACATGATCGCCGTGGTTGCGGCTGATTGCCAGCAGCTTGATGCGGCAGCCGAATTCCCTGGCAAAGTCGATATCGATTGGTCTGATGCCGCTGATCCCTTCAACGGTAATATCGTCGAATTTGACATGCAAGCCATAGGCTATCGTCATGAGAATTGCGAGCTTGTGGGCTGTATCTATACCCTCGACGTCATAGGTCGGATCAGCCTCGGCAAAGCCCTTTTGCTGGGCATCCTTCAACACTTCGGCAAACGGTGTGCCATGATCCGTCATCTGGGTGAGAATATAGTTGGCCGTGCCGTTCATGATCCCCTGGATCGCCTCGATGCGGTTGGCAACCAGGCTTTCCTTCAGTGATTTGATGACCGGGATGCCGCCGCCGACGCTGGCTTCAAACCCCACCTCGACCCCATTGGCGACTGCCGCCGCAAAAATTTCCCGACCGTGGATGGAGAGCAGGGCTTTGTTGGCGGTAACCACATGTTTGCCCTTGCTGATGGCCTTGAGAATAAATGATCTGGCTGGTTCAATGCCGCCGATAAGTTCGACAACAATATGGATGCTGGGGTCATTGAAGATATCATTGGCATCGGCAGTGAGAACAGTGCCCTGGAGATGGTTTGGCAAGCACTTGATGTTGATATCGGCTACCCTTGCAAGGACAACAACTGCGCCGGTCTTCTGGGTCAGTCGTTCCTTCTGCTCGTAAAGAGTCTGCGCTAAACCACTGCCGACTGTACCGAATCCGATTATGCCAACGCGAATTTCTTTCATATTGCTCTACTAAAATTAATGGAAAGTGCTTTCCTGTTACGAGAACGCAGAGGACGAACACAGTGTATGCAGAAGATTAATGGTCAGGCAAAGAAGCCTTCCCTTTTCGTTACGACCACTTGAAAATACCCGCTTTCCGGCTGAAAGTCAAAACGTTAGAAAGAAATATTTCTGGCCTAGGATCTGAATTTGGGCTATAGTTGCCACTTGCTCGATTAATTGTAGTGTCCTTTACGGCGCCGCCGTCCATCGAGCGCTGCAGGATCTGGCCCGCGGTCTCCATATCCTCTCTTCACTACCTTTTGAAGGCCGGGTCCGCGGTTGGGTATCGCCTTGCGTGGTTTCATTCGATGAGTTTTCAGGCACATATTTTTTCATGTAACGTGTACAAAGGAGAGTAACGATGGGGAAGAATATTCTGGTTTTCGGACCAAACGGCAGTGGTAAGGGTACTCAGGGTGCAATCGTTCAGAAAAAATTCAACATCCCGCATATTGAGTCCGGCGCCATTTTCCGAGAGCATATTGGCGGCGGTACCGAACTCGGCAAGAAAGCCAAAGAGTATATCGACAGAGGCGATCTGGTTCCAGATGAACTGACCATCCCGATGATGGTATCTCGCCTGCAGAAAGAAGATTGCAAGGCCGGTTGGATTCTCGATGGTTTTCCCCGTTCCAAAGAGCAGGCCATAACATTGGCAAAGACACTGGCCGAGAATGGTCTGGCTCTTGACTATGTTATCGAGATCACACTCGATCGTCAGATCGCCAAAGAGCGTATCATGGGCCGCAGACTCTGTGTTAATGACAATAATCACCCGAATCATATTGCCTTTGAGGCTATCAAGCCCGTCGAAAAAGACGGCAAGCTCGTATGCCGTGTCTGTGGCGGGGAACTGAAGACTCGCGCCGACGATCAGGATGAAGAAGCAATCAATAAGCGCCATAACATATATTATGACACTGTTACCGGCACGATGGCGGCTGTTAATTATTTCAAAGAGACGAAAGGTCCTAAGGTCATTTCTGTTGATGGTTCCGCCTCAATCGGAGCAGTTACCGAAGCCATCATGAAAGAGCTGTAATAGACCCGGAGTGGAATCACAGTCGTTGATTGCACCAGAAGATGGTCAAAGGGGCATACCTGCATAAAGGGATGCCCCTTTTTTTTGAATGATCCAGCTGTCTGCTTGGCAAGAAGCGAGGGTTGCTGGACGAGTATCGCGGCAACAGATAATGATTTGTTTTTTTGCCAGCGCGGCTGATTGTATCGATAAAAATAGAATAATCTGAGTAGTTTGCTTATATATCCGCTGAATATGGAAGAACAATCGAAGAAGCAGAAACCGGGTAAGGTCTATCTGGTCGGAGCAGGACCTGGAGATCCGGGTCTGATAACGGTGCGCGGCAAACAGTTGCTCGAAAGAGCTGAAGTCGTGGTTTATGACTATCTGGCCAGTACGAGACTGCTCAAGCATATCCCCAAAGATGCCGAACTGGTATACGCCGGTAAGAAGGGGGGGGTGCAGCATACCCACACCCAGGAAGAAATTAATCAAATGCTGGTGAATTTTGCCCAGAGCGGCAAAAATGTTGTCCGCTTGAAAGGTGGGGATCCCTTCATCTTCGGGCGTGGAGGCGAGGAAGTGCAGGAACTGGCGGCCCATGGCATTTCCTTTGAAGTCGTGCCTGGCGTGACTTCCGCCACGGCCGCCGCGACCTATGCCGGTATCCCGATTACCCACCGGGATTATACTGCATCAGTGGCCTTTGTCACTGGTCATGAAGATCCGACAAAAGAGCAGACGAACATTGACTGGCCCAAACTGGCCACAGGCGTAGGTACGCTGGTCATTTACATGGGAATCAAGAACCTGCCGATCATTGTCGATAATCTCATCAGATACGGACGCGATGCCAAAACGCCGGTCGCCATTGTCCGCTGGGCGTCGACCCCCGAACAGCAGTCGGTTGTCGCGACCCTCGAGACAATTGTCGAACGGGTAAAGGAATCAGGCATAAAACCACCGTCGCTGATCATCGTCGGCGAAGTGGTCAAACTGCGCGATACCATTGACTGGTTTGAAAAAAGGCCGTTGTTCGGCAAACGGATCATCGTTACCCGCACCCGGGAACAAGCAAGTGACCTTGTGGCCGGTCTTGAAGAATCCGGGGCCTACTGTCTTGAGTATTCAACCATTAATATCCAGCCGACGGATTCTTTTGAGATTCTTGACGGCGAACTCGAGCGTCTCAACGAATTCCACTGGATTGTCTTCACCTCACTCAATGGTGTCGAATATTTTTTCCGGAGACTTTATGAAAGAGGAATGGACACCCGCAGTCTGAGAGGCCCGGGAGTTGCCGCTGTCGGCAGGAGTACGGCGGAGCTGCTGCTGAAATTCGGGGTAAAAGCTGATCTTATCCCGGCTACCTTTACGGCTGAGGGATTGGCTGAAAGCCTTCTGGACCAGGGAGTCGAGGGGCGCAATATCCTTATTCCCCGGGCTGAGCAGGGTCGGGAGATTCTTCCTGAAACCCTCCGGGGTGCCGGAGCCAGAGTGACTGTTGCGCCGGTTTACAAGAATGTTCCACCCCAAGGCCGCAAGGATGCCCTGAGGGCTGAACTGGAAACAGGAAAGATCAATATGGTGACCTTTACCAGTTCTTCCACCGTAACCAATTTCCTTACTATGGTTGATGCCATTGACCAGGAGGAACTCGAGCGTTTGCTGGCTGGCGTCAAGATCGCTGTTATTGGTCCTATTACGGCCAAAACGGTTACCGATAATGGGCTGAAAGTGGATGTGCAGCCTGACACATTCACCATACCTGCAATGATCCAGGCTATTCTTGATTTCTATGCGGAGGAAAAGAAATAGGCAATGCCGCGATGGTCATGTCTTTGTCAGGCTATGATCACAAGGGGAAGCGTCGGACTGGCAGGGTGGGCGGAAGAGAGCCGGGATTTCACGCTGAATTTTTTGCGGGAGATGACCCCTGGTACAGGAGGGACCACTGCAGAGACTTCAGAACCGGAGAAAGAAGAAGCGAACCGGGGTGGGATCTTCTGTCGCCGTTGCGGCTGGCGTATCACCGAGGAGAGCAGCCGTATTACGATCAACGGTTTGCATCATCATACTTTTTTCAATCCTGCCGGACTTCTCTTCGAACTGGGCTGTTTTCGATATGCCCCGGGCTGCCTGGTGCATGGTGAGGCCAGCGGTGATTTCAGCTGGTTTGCCGGTTATCTCTGGCGTGTGGCCCTTTGCGGGCAATGCTCGGCTCATCTCGGCTGGCGCTTTGAAAACCAGCATGCAACATTTTTCAGTCTCATCATCCCCCACCTGAAAGAAGACAGCTGAGAGCCTGCTGGCAACCATCCCCGCAAAATCACAAGTCTCCTCATTCTTCTCTGATAAGATCCAGAAGTTCCTCGGAGCTCATCCGGGCGCTCACATCACTTCCTTCCAGCAGACTTCCCGCCAGATCACGTTTTTCCTGGTGGAGCCTGACAATTTTTTCTTCAATGGAATTTCTGCACACCAGCCTGTAAATGGTCACAGGGCGTGTCTGGCCGATACGATGGGCCCGGTCAGAGGCCTGGTCTTCAACCGCCGGGTTCCACCAGGGATCCATATGGATGACATAATCGGCTGCCGTCAGATTGAGACCGAGGCCGCCGGCTTTGAGGCTTATCAGAAAGATATCGCCTTCACCGGCCTGAAAGGCCTCAACCCTATCTTTTCTGAGTTTGGAACTGGTACTGCCGTCGAGATACTGATAAGAGATGCCCTGTTTGTCGAGGAACTCGCGGATGATCTGGAGATGCCCTATAAACTGACTGAATACCAGGACTTTGTGACGACTCTCGATCAGTTCGGTAACGATTTCCGAGAAGACTTTGAGTTTGGAACTGACGATCTTGCTGAGAGGATCGATCAGCCGAGGGCTGCAACAAGCCTGGCGAAGTTTCATGATCTCGGTGAGGATCTGCAGGTGTCTGCCTTTTTTATCCTTGTTGCTCTCCAATATATCCAGAGCATTTTGTCGCAGAGCCTCATAGAAGTGCGTTTCGTATTCACTCATATCGACATCGAGGGTGATCTCGGTGCGGGATGGCAGTTCTTCGAGGACTTCTGACTTTATTCGCCTGAGAATGAATGGACGAATCAATTTTTTGAGTTTTAAGCGGGCCTCGCGATCCTGGTAGCGCTCAATGGGGATTGCAAATCGTTCATTGAAGTTGGCAAGAGAGCCGAGGAGGCCGGGATTGATGAAATGAAAGAGGTTCCAGAGTTCTCCCAGATGATTCTCGATGGGGGTTCCGGTGGTAATCAGCTTGAATTTGGCCTTGAGCGACATTGCCGCCTTCGATCGTTTGGTGGCCGCATTTTTGATGGCTTGCGCCTCGTCGAGGATGATTGTCTGCCAGGGCACGGTGGCAAGGAGATCCATCTCCTGCTGCAAAAGGGTATAGGTCGTAATCAACAAATCAAACCGACCCAGCTCCTTGATCGCAGTCAGGCGGTCTTTGCCTGAAAGGGTGACGATATTGATAGTCGGAGTGAAACGAGTGACTTCGCTCAGCCAGTTTGTCGAAACCGAAGTAGGGGCGACAACAAGAGATGGACCGTCTGCCGCATGTTTGAGGATAATGGCGAGGGACTGTAAGGTTTTGCCAAGCCCCATGTCATCAGCGAGACAACCGCCGACACCCCAGTAGGCTAGGCGCGCAAGCCAGTTGAATCCTTCTCGCTGATAGTCGCGTAACTCTGCCTGCAGGGTCGATGGGAGTTCCGGCTGGAATCCTTGCGAGGAACGGATCTTCTGCAGTTGCTTTTGCCAGCCCGCGTCAACGCTGGTGGCAGTCTGATTGATCAGATCCTCAAGAGGCAGGGCGGCAAGCGGGTGAATGAGCAATTCATCGCCGTCGTTCCCGCCAAAACCCTGGGAAAAGATGTTGAGATCTTCCAGTCTTTTTCTGAATTCCTGGGTGAGGGCAATAAACTGGCCGTTGGCAATTTCGACAAAACGACCGGTAGATGTCTTGATGGTCGAAAGGAGATCCTTGAGCTTGATGACATGATCCTGGTCGAGCTTGAGATGGCCGTCGACGGCTAGCCAGTTCTGTCGGTTGGTTCGTACCTTAAGGTTGAGGTTTTCCAGCGAAACCTGGTGGGTGATCGTCAGTTTTTCACCTTCTGGCCATTCGATAACCAGTTTGTCGCGTATTGCCTGCAATTCGAGCAGGGCCTGAAGACAGTCATCAGGGTCCTGCAGATGCCATTCCCTATCTGTTTCACGCTCGAGGTCTATGGCAAGATCGAGGATCGGGCAGAGTTCCTCTATGTCTCGTGCTTTTTCTTCCTCCAGGGCAAGGTTCCTGCGGGTCTGCAGTCGTTTTCCCTGGACTTCCGTCATGATATTTTCAACACCTTGCCCCGGCTTAAGGTAGTGTGCGCCCATCGGAAAGGGTTTTACAAACATTTCCAAGCGAAAACCGGTGCCGTAAGGCAGCAGGTGCATGTAAATTGTTGAGTCTGCCTCGACAAACTCGATATTACCGTCTCTTTCTAACGATCTATCGCCAGCTATAGCCGAATGGACTGTCATGAAGGATGAGCTGTTGCCAATCAGCTTGAGAACATGTTCACTGGCGGAAACAGGGACAATAAGACCATCTTTGCCAATCTGTCGGGCGATTTCACGGTGTTTGTCGTTGATCGAAATAATCTTGACCCGTGTTGGGGTTTCGTGAAATATCGTGAAATTTTCTGAGGTTATTGGCTGAGCGAAGCGAATGAGCAAATCGCTGCCCTTTTCTTCAACCAGCAGTTCGGGTTCTCCTGCGATGAATTCGACGAGGGTTGATGGCGAATCAGCCAGGTACAGCTGTGGGTGGCCAATCATGGCCTGCAGCACTTTTTCCATGTCGAAATGGTGGCTCAGGCTGTTGGTTTCGACGTTGTGCACCTGTGTAATAGCCGCGCATATTTTCCGATCCTGGGGGCTGAGATAATTGAGTTTGGTCTGGTACAACCTACCGAGAGAAATAGGGCGCCCCTTGCTCCACTCTCCCGAGGCGCTGATCTTCTGTTCCTTGGGACTGATGCTGATGGGGTGTGACTGCATATCCACCGACCAGACGAGACGTATTTTCTGCTGAGTGGGGAAGGTCTCCTGTGAGGTGGTTATATGGATGAGGGCCTGGAGTGCCCTTTTCCATGGTTCTTCAGGCTCGAGCAATGAAACAATATCTATTATTTTATCTGATGCTCTCTCGTCATTGACCGAGGAGGTGAGTGCAGGCTGCCGGGTCTTGCCAAGTATCTGGGCGGAAATTTCAGCAAAGAGATGATAGTTGTGCTGGATGGCTTTTTCGTGCAGGCAACGCAACTCTTCTTCGAGATCCGGGGCCACGGAACTGTTCAGCCAGTACTGACAGAGACCTGCGATGATGAGAGAAAGGCTGTGTTTTCTGCTGCCCTCCGGCAGTGAGATTTCCAGTTGTTCTGTTGTGCTGTTCATCCTGGCATGAACAAGGACCGCCAGATAATTGTAGGCTTCATTTTCCGCGGCAGAATGGAAGATCGAGAGGGCATTGGCTATCTGGCCAGCGATTGTATGATAGTCGGCATCCTTACAGGCCTGCAATCTGGCTAAAATGGAGAAGACGCCGCAAGGACCGAAAAACGCTACGTTGCTGCCATGATGGAGTGTCTGCAGAAATTCGAGATCCTCATCAAAGTGCCGGAGAGATTCCACCAGACTGCCACGCAGAAAAAGGAGTGTCCCTTCGGCGCCAGTCCCTTGAAAGGATTCCGGTCGAGAGTGTAAAAGATCTGCTGCTCGTTGCAGGTCACCTTGGAGCAGATACTGATTGAACAGCAGCCTTTTGAAGGGAAGCTGCTCATCAGTGCTGAGATCTGCAGATATCTGCTCATTTTCGAGGAAATTGACTATTTCGGGAAAAGGTCTCAGCGTTGCCTGACCAAACTGTAAGATACTATTGAGAAGATAGAATTTGAATGAGGTAGGCAAGTCTGAAAACCATGCGGCATCAAACGGGGTTGTGACGACCTGGATCACAGGAGGGAGGGGGGACACAAGATCACGGCACTGGCTCGAAATAAAATCTGCTGCCTCCTCTATGAGGTCGAAGTTGTGCGTGTAAATACCAATGCGCATCTCGCGCATCGCGCGCCAGCAGCGGGTTGACCATTTTCCATAATAATAGGAGGCTGGGGCCTCTTCCTGGATGATCTTAGCGTAGAGTGCGAGATTCCCTTCTCTCAGGGCTGTGCGTGTAATACTTTCGACGATCTCTTGAGAACAACGGCGATCCGGAGTCGTGAGCCCTAATTGTTCGAATTTGGCCAGGTAATGATTAAGATTCACTGATGTTGGCCGGCTGCCACGTGGATTGCACACTTCGAGTTTGCGCAGACAATTGACCAGAAGGGTGCTGTGAGCCGGTTCGTAGATGATTGAGAGGAGTTGCAGCAGAGTCTGCTCAAAAGAGGAAAGCTTCTTGTAAGATTCCAGGGGGTCAGTCTCGTTTGGCATGATTCTCAAGGAGTAAGGGGGGAAGGAATGGCACTGGCTATCGATGCATGAGTGCAACGCTCTCTTGCGAGAGGCGGAAAGAGCAACATAGCAATATATCACTGTGGCGACGGCAAGAGAATCAAAAAGTGATTGATCGGTCAATACTGATCGTTTGAAAGTTCCGTCTCAAAATGTCTACTGGACAACAATGCAATCTCTTCTCAAGGAAGAGCGAGTGGTTCCGTAGAAAAAATTTGAGTTAAAAATGCAGAAAAGATATAAAAAACAAATTGATATGCTTAAGTCAATAATGCTAAGCAAGTATGACATTCTGTCAACAGATCAAAATGCAAGCTTGACGCTTTGCCAAAAATATATGAAGGTTTGGCACAAACGAATAGCATATACTGTGAGGGAGGAGGAGTATGGCGTATGTTGGATATGTATTTATGGCATTGGAGAAAGAGCAGCGTATGTCTTTGGCTGAACAGCAGCGTGCTCTCTCCACCTATAGTTCAGCTCTGGGAAAAGCCGTGGATGTATTTTTTGTCGAGCAGGGGATATCGCTGAAGCAGGCCTTTGTCAATAGAAAGGAAGGAAAAAAAATTGTCGAGGGACTGCAGCCTGGTGATGCGATTTTTGTTGCCCGGGCAGCATTTATTCTTGCATCGAGCAAGGAGGCCTTCCGTCTCCTGCAGATACTGCGAAAACGCGGGATATCGCTGTTTTGTCTTGATCTTGATGAGGATATTTCTCTTGACCGGGAAAGGAAATTAGTCGTTTCGCAAGGGGGGGCCTTGTTGGTGCAGCAACTTTTGGATGCGCTCTCTCTCTGCGATAACTGCAGACACGGTGAGGCTATACGGGCGACAAAAAAAGTGCAGAAGGGAGAAGGGCGATATCTCGGGGGGCCTGTACCCTATGGCTGGCAGGTCGGCGAAGGTGGCATTTTTGTTCAGCATCTGGAGCAGCAGAGGCTGATTCGTGAGATGCTGAAGCTACGAGAAGATCGTTGGTCATACAGAGATATAGCACGAATACTGAGGGAAAAGTACGATCTGGATCTCTCTCATGAAGGAATTCGCAGAATCCTTGAAGTCAACGCCAGGAAGAAGGTGGAGGAACAAGAGAGGATTGTCGTATCCCAGAATAGAAGTAATGCTCATCTGCAGAGGCATGTGCCTCTCTCTCTCGAACCTGTTCCCCATAAAAGCAGGCACGACAAGGACAAGCAGGAATCCTGAAAGAACAATAAAACGGTGCAAGGTGCGTGTCCATTTCGGGATCAGAGGCTCTTGTGCTGGGTAATTTTTGCTTGTTCCTTTAGGTTTGTGACCCATGCTGTGAGAAGTTGCTGCTGTTTGAAACGTACAAGATTCTCACGGTACAGTTGCATATCTTTATCTGTCAATGTGTTTTCAGGGATCTTCCGCTCCTGGAAGACATAGACCAGATAGCTGTCATCGAGCTTGGCGGGTTCTTTGGCCAAAGGAGAGGATTTTGACAACTGGAACACCTTCTCATAGAGTGAGGCGGGAAAAACGGTGGACGAATTCGGACTTTTCTTGCTCAGAAAACCCGAATCTTGTGGTTTGAATGAGGAGTTAGCAACAATTTCGTTGAGTGGTGTTCCCTTCTTCAGTTTTTCCAGTATCTCTGTTGCCGTCGTCTTGGCCTTCTGCTCGGCTTTATACGCCACGAAGTCGGCAGTAACTCTTTCCTCGATGCTCTCGAGTGCCGGTACTGCGGGTTCCTTCTTGTCGGAAGCAAAGAGGATGGCATACCCGGTCTCGGTTTCGATAAGGGAACTCAACTCCCCTTTATTAAGAGCAAACGCTGCGTCGAGAAACTTTTGGTTTTGGCCGATATCTTCCGGTGGCTTACTGCGAGAGAAAAAATCTGTGTCAATAACACCAATATCGGTATGCGAGTCAGTGTAGGACTTCAGACTTCCCGCTTTGATAATTCCTTCATACGCATCGTTAGCCAGCTGAAAAGCCATCTGTTTTCCTTGTTTACCTTGTATATCTCGGACTATGTCAGCTTGTACTTCTTCGAGCGGGCGGGTTGATGCCGCCTTGATTTCTTCAAGTTTAATAATGTGATAGCCGAACGGGGTTTTTATGACCTCGCTGATTTGGTTGGGTTGCATAGCGAAGACGGTCTTTTCGAATTCGGGGACCATGCTGCCCCGAGAGAAAAAGCCGAGATCTCCTCCGGTACCTTTGCTCGGATCATCAGAATATTGCTCTGCAAGAGCGGCAAAATCACCTTGCTTCTTTACCAATTGCAGAATCTCTTCGGCTTTTTTCTTTTTCTCCTCATGCACGGAAGGACTGTCGCTTTCGCTTGCACCAAAGAGTATATGGCGGGCATGTCTTTGTTCGGGAGTTTGATAGGCAGCAAAATTGTCCTTATAATAAGTTGTGATCTCTTCCGGGGCGATTGTTACTTTTTCCCCAAGGTGCACGTAATCATATGCGATATATCTGAGTTTGATCTCTGGTTCCGTGCGGTAATTGTCTTTTGCCGTGTCAAACCATTTCTTCAGTTCTGCCTTGTCAACCTGAATGTCCTTGGTGAATGCTTCAAAAGGTATTTCGACAAACTTTACAGACACGGTTTCATTGTCAAGATTATACAGATCGGTAATTTCCGCCTCGGTTACAACGGTTGCAAATCTGGCGATATCCCGTACCGTCTTGTCGGCCAGCATGTCGTGTCGCATGGAATTCTCAAAGCTGTTGGGGGTCATTCGGTTTGCGGAAAGGAGCGTATTGTAGCGCTCAATGCTGAAGGCCCCCTTCTCGATAAATTGCGGCATACTGACAATCTGTTTCTGGATTTCCTCGGCGCTAACCCTTAATCCCATAGCGTTCGCACCTTGTCGTAGCAGAGTTGTCTGGACGAGTTGGTCGATTACTTGTTGTTTGATACCTAAACTTTCATCCAGGCCTTTTGGCATATTTCCGCCAAATTGTGCACTGATGCTTTGAATAGCCTGGTCGTAGGCTTTTTGATATTCCTGGAAGCTGATCTCCTCGCCGTTGACGACGAGCGCCACCTCTTTTTTGTTCATCATGTTGGTGCCGACTCCCCAGAAGATGAAAACCAGGGCGATAATCACTACAACAATCTGAATAAAAGTGGACTGTGCCTTGTTGCGGAGTATTTGTAGCATGGGTGTCGTCAGGGTGTATCGTTCGATATTGAAAGTCTGTTCGCCTCGTTGGCGGATATGGCCTCTTGCATGCCGAAGCGGTGTGAATTATTAGGAGTACGCCTCAGCAGATTCCACATGGATTTACTCTGTCTTGTCTGTCCACGCAAGGAAAAAACCTGGAATACTGCACCTTCAATCAGGTGGCAACTGGAGTGAAAAGCTTGGAGCAAATGGTGAAGCGAGGTACGATTTATATGGACATATGCATAGAATTGGGTATGTTCACTTTGGTCATTATTGAGAGGGGGCTGTCGTTCTGTGCTTTTTCCAGGCTTCTTAAACGAGTCTTGAACAATGGGTCCGCAATGCTGTTTCACCTGTTTTTCATGTTGAAAAACAAGGTGACTTTGCAGCGGTTGTCCTGAAAATACGGAATGTTATTGTGTTATTTGAGCGATGCGATAAATGATTGTCCATTCACTTGACAAACCTAGTCCCCTATAGTAATAAGGCGTAATTAGTTTTTTAGCCGACTCAAACAACGGTGTGAGCTACAGAAAAATATTTAAGGAGGTTTGAAATGCCAACACTTGAACACAACGGATCGAGCTTTACAGTAGATGAGGATGGTTTTCTGCTGAAAGGAATGGAAGAGTGGAACCAGAATTGGGTTGATTATGTAAAAAGCACTGAGGGTATTTCAGAGCTGACTGATGAGCATAATAAGGTCATTGACGCCCTGCAGGAATACTACAAGAAGAATGGTATTGCTCCTATGGTTCGTATTCTGTCAAAAACAACTGGTTTTCCGCTGAAGAGAATCTACGAGCTCTTCCCCTCTGGTCCTGGTAAAGGAGCCTGTAAAATGGCTGGTCTGCCAAAACCGACAGGCTGTGTATAATCCTCAGTCTGACAAGTCTAAGTATATGAAAAAAGGGGATTGCCGCTTGCGGTAATCCCCTTTTTTTGTCGTTTGTTTTTGGTTCTCTTAGAAAGAGTACCTGAAATCGGCTGATCTGGGTGGAATGATCTAAAAGATCATCTCTGAAAACCGCTGGTGCAATTCGCTGAGGTCCTCTTCACACGCTCCGCAAAAAAGCTTGCTGCCTCCAACTGATTGGATGCTTGTATCTTCGATGGAAAAGGTTCCATCTGGGTTCTGGATATAGTGAGTGACGACGATTGCTTCCTCGCTGATCTCAAAAAATTCCAGATCATTGCCGCAGTAGGGGCATTTCATGCGGGAGGCAAAATGTGCTTCCTCGAGTTTTTTCCTTATTGCGCGCTTCTTGTCCGGGTTGTTAGCCATGGGTTTTGAGAAGGACAGGAGCTTTGGTGGTATGGGTTGATTGCAGCAGGTGTTTTTCATTTGCTGGGTGAACTTCTTTACTTGCTGCCTTTATCTCGCCATCAAGAGCTGCGCCTGGCTCAACAGTCAGGCTGATCGCCTCGAGTCTGCCCTGGATCGAACAATTCTTTCTGGCTATCACAGTATTTGCCAGGATATCACCCTTGATGGTGCCGAAACAGTTAAAAGAGATTGATTGAACATTACCGTTGATCTTTCCCGTCTCGCTGAGGATCAGGTGCTCTCCTTCGATATTGCCGGTAATAGTGCCATCAATGCGTGCCTTTCCCTTGAAGGAGATTGTTCCTGTGATCGACATGCTCTTGTCGATGAGAGAGGAAATGGCCTCGCTTTCTGTATTGGTCAATCCGAATTCTCCTGACTCTTTTTTGCTAAACAAACCCATATTGTCAATTCCTTTTCGTTAGATGCGGCGTGGCCAGCGGCATCCCTGCCACCTTTATGAGTTTGGTCGGGTTGATGGGCTTTTTGTTCAGACAGACTTCGTAATGCAAATGGACACCGGTGGTTCGGCCGCTGTTGCCAACCAGGCCGATGATATTGCCGCGCTCGACCTGGTCGCCCTTTTTAACGAGGAAACGGTCGAGGTGCGCGAAATTCGTTGTGTATCCGTTGCCATGATCGATGGTCACTACATTTCCGTAATCACCATTGTATGAGGCCCGGGTAATGATGCCGGCTGCAGTGGCGAAGACTTTTTCTCCGCGTCTGGCCCGGATATCTATGCCGGAATGGTATGCGCCTTCCTTGTTGAGAGGATCAAGGCGTGTGCCGAAGCCTGAGGTGATCTGGCCGTTGACTGGTTTTCCCAAAGGGGAGTAGCGGATTGTTTCAAGGTACTTATCCGTTTCAAGCAGCAACCGGGAATGGTCTTTCTTGCTGTTGGCGATGAAAGGTCCGCCGCTGTCTTTTCTGGCATGGAAGCTGTCTTTGATCTTAAGGCCAATGGATTTCATGACAGATCTGATATTATCACTCCGTTCGGTCAACTCCGTTACTGCGTTGGCAAGCAGTTCTTCCTTTTCTTCGTTGAAGGTGGCTTCCTGCTTTGCCTTTGCTATCTGCAGATCGGCAATTTTCAGATCCATCTGGCGTTTCTGCTCATCAGCACTTTCCTGGTGCTTTGCCAGCAATTGCGTACTATGCTGGAGCTGCAACTGCAGGTCGGCAGCTCGACGGGACGATATCTGGTTGCTGCTGTAGAGTCCCAGAGTGAAGGTGGATGAGATACAGAGGCCGATGAGGAGAAGGGCGACGAAACTACTGACAAGGGTAAAACTCCTCTTGCGCACAGGCACTCGAAGGGTCTTGCCGCTGTCACTGGTTATGATGAAATATAGGTGTTCACTCATACGCATTCATATTTTTCAAAGTATGTTTTGAGCCAGGCAGGCCTGTGTCGGTCGAGGTGAGCGGATTGTGTGCCAGACCGGTCTCCCCCGGAAATTTCTCCCCCTGTTTATACTCTTGACAATTAAATTGTTCAACAATAAAAGGACCAGTATCCTTCCCTGCAGTTGTTTCTCTTTGTGTCTCAATATATTGAAATATAAACAATAAAAATTTTCTATCGACAACTTCTTCCGAGTTTTTGGCCATTTCAGTGGTATTGTTTACGGACCAGAAAATAGCTATTCGGGGATGGTTGGAGAGGCAAACGTACTCCTCATTATGACGAATCTGCTCACCTGTCAATCGCTAGCCAAGGCCTATGGCGCCAGGGTTTTATTTCAACACATTGACCTTGTCGTCAACTCGGGGGATCGGGTGGGGCTGATTGGCCCGAACGGTTCCGGTAAAACGACTCTTCTGCGAATTATCTGTGGTCTCGAAGAGGCCGATGGCGGTCAGGTTCTGAGGCAGAAACATGTCCGCTTGAGCTATCTTTCCCAATCGGACATGTTTAAAGATGAGTCGACTGCCTCGGAAAATCTCATGGACGCTTTGAATACCAGTCATCTTTCAGAGATAGAACGGTATAACCGTATACATACACTGTTAAGCCTGGCCGAATTTGATGACAGTTCAGTTCCGGTCAAAGTCCTTTCCGGCGGTTGGCGCAAACGGCTCTCTATCTGTCGATCCCTCTTGGTCAGCCCTGACATCCTAGTCATGGATGAGCCTACCAATCATCTCGATATCGAGGGGATACTCTGGTTGGAAAAACTGTTGAACGGGGGACTTGTACAAGGGCCTTCGGCGTTTCTCGTGGTCAGCCATGATCGTAGGTTCCTGGAAAATTGTACAAATCGAACTGTAGAACTCTCGGCAGTATATCCCGATGGACTCTTGCAGGTGGACGGCTGTTATTCGCAGTTTCTGGAGCAGCGGGAGGTTTTTGTTTCTCGCCAATTGGAGGAAGAAGAACGCCTGAGCAACAAGGTCCGCCGTGAAACGGAGTGGCTGCGTCGGGGGCCTAAGGCGAGGGCGACCAAGGCAAGATACCGTATCGATGAGGCCTATAAACTTCAGGATGAATTGTCCCAGGTGAAGATGAGGAATCGGGCTTCGTCTTCGGTGCAGATAGATTTTGAGGCGACCGGCAGAAGGACGAAAAAGTTGCTCGAGGCTTGCGGCATCCGAAAATCCTTCGGCGAACGTCTGCTCTTTGCCAATCTCGATATCAGGCTTTCACCCGGTAGCCGGATCGGTCTCTTAGGACGAAATGGCTGTGGTAAATCGACGTTGATGCAGATTCTTGCAGCCTCGGCCGGTTCCAGTGGCCCCGCTGTCGATGCTGGCTCCCTCAGGCTGGCCGAGCATGTAAAGATTGTCAGTTTTGACCAGAGGCGTGAGAAGATCAACCCGGCCCAGACTCTACGGCGGGCCCTTGCTCCCGATGGTGATGCCGTTGTCTACCAGGGTCGTTCCCTGCATGTGGTCTCCTGGGCGAAAAAATTCCTTTTCCGGGCCGACCAGTTGGAGACCCCTGTGAGCCAACTTTCCGGCGGCGAGCAGGCCCGCATCCTTATCGCCGGTCTGATGCGGCAGCCGGCTGATATACTCCTGCTCGACGAGCCGACGAATGACCTCGATATCCCCTCTCTCGATGTCTTGGAGGAAAGTCTGCAGGAATTTCCCGGGGCCTTGGTTCTGGTTACCCATGATCGTTTCCTTCTTGACAGGGTGTGCGATCAGGTACTTGGTTTTGACGGGAAGGGAGGGGTAACCTGGTATGCCGACTATGAACAATGGTTGGCGCACATGGGTGAACTTGAGAAAAAGTCGGTCCAGGCGCAAAAGATGGAACGACTAGAGAGTGAAAAGGTCGACAGCGCCAGGAATAAAGCTGGCCGACTTTCCTATCTGGACCAGAGGGAATATGACCAGATGGAGGAGCAGATTGCCGCCGCGGAATCCTTGCAGGAAGACCTGCAGCGCAGCATGGAATTGCCTGAAACAATTGCGGATCCAGCCCGACTGGCGGAATGCTGGCAGGAACTTGAGGCAGTTGGCCAAAAAATCGAGGCGCTCTATACCCGCTGGGATGAACTCGAGGGGAAAAAGAAGGCTTAGCCTGCAGCCTTTTTTCCTGAGCAGGAGTGGCATGATGTGCCGGATTATGAGGGTGTCCTGTTTTCTGGGGCCACCCTCATAAGCAGAAGTGAGGAAGACTGGCTGGGTCTGATTTATCCCTGACGGACCTCTATCCGGCGGGGTTTGACGGATTCCGATTTGGGTAGATGCAGTTTGAGTACGCCATCATTGAGTTCCGCATCAACCTTGGTCTGGTCAATTCCCTGGGGCACTGAAAAAACCCGACGGAATTGGGCGGAGCCAAATTCTTCCAACTGCATGTCTTTTTCCTGATCCATGTAGCGGTTTCCCACCACTGTCAACTGGCCATTATCCAGATCGATAGTGATATCATCTTTCTTTACACCCGGCAGGTCTGCAAAGAGCAGTATCTCTTCACTGTTCTCATAGATGTCGACGCTGGGGGTGAGGGCCCTGAGTTTTTGACTCTTCACAAGATTTGCTTTTTCTGCTTTTACGGCGGTATTTTCTTCAGTCATGATAAAACCTCCTGATGAGGGAAATGAAATCATCGATATCAACGGATGGTAATCTGCTGAGGTCTGGTTGCAATGCTTTTGGGCAGGATCAGATGGAGGATGCCTTCCTTGATCGAGGCTGTGGCTTTGCCGCTGTCCACTTCAATCGGTAAGGTCATGCTCCTGGTAAATGTCGGATTCTCCCTTTCCTGTCTGTGGACAGTGTATCCATTGGGGCATGCCGTCTTGCGGGAGCCGCTCAGTTCCAGATAGTTCCCCTGTACCTTGATATGGATATCTTCTTTGGCGAATCCAGGGAGTTCCACCTGTATTTCAATTTGATCTCCAGTATCTAAGAGGTTCATTTTCGGCCAGTTGTCTGCAAAACCCCAGGCGCTCTCATATCGTGGGGTTGTGGCATAAAACTCTCCGTTCAGGGCATTCATTCTTTCCCGCAGGGCTTCCATCGATGAAAGCATCCGCTGAAGATCAAGCAATTGTGTTGGCATAGAGGTACCCTCCTGATGAAAAGATGAGTGTTTAGGCAGGCTGTAGATTGCTGACAGCCTGCTGCTGAAAATGACCGGTTAAGCCATTAATTAAAGGTTATTCTAGATAGTTACATAAATAAGTTGGGACTGTTGTCCTGTCAAGAGTCCCAATGTGGTACATAATGGCAAAGTTTGCTGCCGTTGGGGGGGAAGTAATACTTGCGTGGCGTGAGGTAAATGCTCTAGACTCAAAGCATGAAGAAGGGTTGTAAAGCTCATTTAACCAGGGATGCCCTGCTGCCTTATGCGACTGGCAATTATTTCCGATATCCATGGCAATTTAGAGGCTTTCCAGGCAGTTAGATCCAGCATTGAAAGACAGGATCTGGATGGGGTGGTTTGTCTGGGAGATATGATCGGCTATGGGCCTGATCCTGAAGCGGTTATCCAGGGGGTTCGGGATTTGAAGTGTGCTACTGTGCTGGGTAATCACGAGGCGTCGCTACTGAGTGAAAAAGCCAAGAACTGGATGAATTTTCAGGCGAGGGAAAACAACATCAGGACGGCACGGCTACTTTCAGAAGAGAGCATGGAGTATTGCCGGAGTCTGCCCCGCTCGCTGCATATCGGCGATGCCTGGTTTGTGCATGGCTATCCGCCCGATTCAGTATTTATCTATCTTTTCAACCAAACGGATCGGAGGATAAAGGACCTTTTCGCCTCCCCCGAAGCCTTGATCTATTTTGTCGGACATACTCATGATCTGCGCCTGGTCTGGCAACAGGAAGAAAGCATCATGCACGGGCCTCTGTTTCAAGGCATTATCAGTCTGGAAAAGGACCGGAAGTATATCGTCAATGTCGGGAGTGTCGGCCAGCCACGTGACGGAGACAAACGAGCAAAATATATAATATGGGACAGCGAGACCTGGGAACTTGAGACCCTGTTTGTTGCCTATGACAGCAGCAGCACCATCCGGAAGATCCGTGAACTGGGATTTCCAGACGTCTATGCCGACCGATTGCGATAGCTATGAGAACAGTGGGCAGATATGAAATAGTGGGCAGGCTCGGCAGGGGAGGAATGAGCGCGGTCTACAAGGCCAAAGCCCCTGTCACTGGCAGGATTGTCGCCCTCAAGGTTCTCGATCCTCGGGATGAACTCTTTGTCCAACTGGCAGGCGAAGAGCGCCTGCGGCAGGTTTTTCTTGAAGAGGCAAGGGTCATGGGTGAAATATCCCATCCTCATGTTGCCAAGGTACTCGACTGTGATCATGACAACGGACTACCTTTCATTGTTCTGGAGTACTTTGCCCATTCACTTGGCGATTTCATCGGCGAATCGTATCGGGTGGAGCGGCCGTCGCGGGCCATCTCGGTGACAAAGGCATGTGTCTATCTTCTGCAGGCCCTGAAGGGGTTGGAACGGCTCCATTTCTCGGGAATTGTTCACCGGGATATCAAGCCTTTCAACCTGATGATCACCGATGATGACCGGATCAAGATTATAGATTTTGGCCTTTCGCGCATTCGTGGTGAAGAAAAAATGAAAATTCCCGGATTGCAGGTCGGATCACCCTTTTACGCCGCGCCAGAACAGGAACTTCATCCTGAGAAGGCTGATGAGAGGGCTGATCTCTATAGTCTCGGTGTGCTTGCCTATCGTATGCTGACCGGCCACCTGCCTGCCGAAGAGGGCGGTCAGCTGGCACCGCCAAGCAGATATCGGGCCGATCTGAATGGTTCCTGGGATGAACTGATCATGCGGAGCGTTGCAAAAAAACCAACAGACAGGTTTGCCACAGCCGAACAGATGCGTCGAGCGCTGGAGGCTGTTTATGGCGAGTGGGCACAGGAGTCGGAAGTGGGCTGCCGTTTTCAGGAAGACGAC
>JAIFKM010000162.1 GCA_020049575.1 Desulfobulbaceae bacterium | reverse complement strand
CAATGCGGCTAGGACCGGGATCAAAACGCAGCATCACCTCGCCAAGGGCCAGACAATCAATCATGATCGTTCCTCACACCGGTTTCGAGTAGCTCGACCGCCCTGGCTATCTCCCGACGGATATCGTCGAATCTCTTCTCCCGCAGCCAGTTCGTGCGCACCAGCCAGCTGCCACCGCAGGCCACCACCTGCGGCAGGGCCAGGTAGTCGAGGAGATTGCCGGGGCTGATGCCGCCGGTGGGCATGAAATGCATGTTCTGGAAGACTGCCGCCAGGGTTGCGAGCATCTTCACCCCGCCGAGCTGTTCGGCCGGAAAAAACTTCACTATGTCAAGCCCGCGTTCCAGGGCCAGCTGGATCTCGGTGGCGGTAGCACAGCCGGGTATTACCGGGATCTGTCTGGCCAGACACCAGTCAACCAGGGAGGGACTCATACCGGGCGAGACAATGAAGCGCGCCCCACGATCAACAGCGGCCTTCGCCTGGCCAAGGGTCAGCACCGTGCCGGCTCCGACCTGCAGATCCAACCTCGCCGCCATGGTCCCCAGGGCCGTCAGGGCCTCATCGGTCCGCAGGGTGATCTCTACGCAGGACAGGCCGCCGGAGACGATGGCCTCGGCAAGCGGTGTCGCCTGAGCCGCATCCTCGATGACCACCACCGGTACCAACCTGATCTTTCTCAGTTCCTCACAAAACAATCTTCTTCTCCTTGCTGAAATAATTATTGAGGACTCACAACGGCGCCTGCCGGCAGGCGGTTTAGTAACGTTTGTCGACCAGTGATCGCTTCACCTGGTCGAGACGCGTCTTGATCCCCTCGAAATTCTTCATGGCGACGGCAACGAACAACACATCGACGATGGCCAGCTGCACCATGCGCGAGGTCATCGGCGCCAGGCGCAGGGCCGCTTCCTGGGAATAGACCGACAGGGAGATATCGCACTCTTTCAGCAACGGCGCGTTCTCACTGCCGATGATGCCGATGACCTTTGCCCCGGCCTTGCGGGCGATGCGGGCACTGTCAATAATATCCTTGGTGGAACCGGTATGGGAAAAAACCAGCACCACATCATCCGGGCCGAGCAGGGCGGCCGACATCACCTGCATGTGGGAATCGTCATGGGCGGCGCAGGGAATGCCGAGTCGGAAGAACTTGTGGTAGGCGTCCCGGGCAACGACGGCCGAGCCGCCAAAACCGTAGAACTCGATGCGCCGCGCCGCCTGCAGAGCCCGCACCGCAAGGTCAAGGTCGTCGAGATTGAGCCGGCTCAGGGCATTAGCAATCGCCTCGCGATGGGCATTGAGAACCTTGCCGGCGATACCGGCCAGGCTGTCGTCTTCGCTGATGTTTTCAAAGATATACTGGGACGAGGGCAGGTCGCGTGCCAGGTTAAGGCGCAACTCCATATAGCCGCCGAGCCCCAGCTTGCGGCAAAAGCGGATGACCGTCGGCTCGCTGGTACCGGCCCTCTCCGCCAGTTCGGTGATGGACGAGGTGATCACCGCAGATGGATCGGTCAGCACGCATTTGGCCACCTTCTTCTCCGAATTTCGCAGAGATTCGATGGACTCGCGGATAAGGGCAAGGGTATCGGCCATGGAAAAATCCTTGTTTTAATTCAGTCCCAGCAGTCGCGGCAGCCAGAGATGCAACCGATATTAGGATGCGCCATGGAACCTGTTATGGACTGGTACTATTTTACAATCGTCTGGAACACTCCTGGCAGCCACATTGAGATCGCCGGAATAAATGTAATCAGGAGAAGCGCAACGATCATCGCCAGAAAAAAAGGCATCATCGCTCTGGTCCCGGCCCCGATGCTGACCTTGCCGATGGCGCATCCCACGAAGAGCACAGTGCCGACCGGAGGTGTTAGCAGCCCCATGCCGGCATTGAAGAGAATTATGATGCCGAACTGCACCGGATCCATACCCAGCGCCATCACCACCGGCAAGAGCACAGGCGTCAGGATCAGGATCATCGGGGCCATATCCATAGGACCGCCGAGAATCAGGAGGAGAATATTGATCATCAGCAGAATCACCCACTTCTGATCCGATACGGAGAGGAACCATTGGGTAACGATGTCGGGAAGATGAAGATAATTCATAATCCAGCCAAAAGCAGCCGAAGCCCCGATGAGGAAAAAAACCATCAGGATGGTCCTGAATGTACGGACCATTACCGGCCACAAGCTGGCAGCTGTCAGCTCCCGATAGAAAAAAAAGCCGAGTACGAAGGCATAGACCGCCGCAAGGGCACCGGCCTCTGTCGCGGTGGCCCAGCCAAAGATGATGCTGCCAAGTATGATGATCACGGGTGTCAGCGAAACCATCCCGTGCACCAGAATCATCGGTACTTTCCTGAATTCCACCGGGTCGCCCTTCGGGTACTTGTTCTTTATGGAGATGATCAAGCCAACGATAATCATGGCGATCAGCAGAACGATGCCCGGCATAATTCCCGCCAGAAAGAGTTTTGCTATGGACAGGCCGCCGGCAATACCTGAGGCGGCGATGGCATAGAGAATCATATTATGGCTCGGGGGAACCAGAACGCCCTGGATGGAGGACGATATGGTGACACCGACTGCGTATTCCGGTGTATAGCCTTTTTTAATCATGGACGGGATCATGACGGAGCCGATTGCCGAGGCGTCAGCGACCGCTGAACCGGAAATACCGCCGAACAGCATACAGGCAATACTGTTCACCACCGAAAGTCCCCCCACCAGACGTCCGACAAATACATTGGTGAAGTCGATGATGCGTCTTGCCAGGCCACCTTCGCCAAGAAGTTGGCCGGTCAGGATAAAGAACGGGATGGCCAGCAGGGAGAAAGAGTTCACCCCCTGGATCATCTGCTGCGCCACGACAATAACCGGGATTTTTAAATAAACCAGTGTCGCCAAGGATGAAAGGGCAAGTGTAAGCGCAACCGGAAAACGGATGATGAGAAGGCCTGCGAATGAACCGCAGAGAATGAGAATTGCAGTATTATTGTCAGGCGTCATATTTTTTTATCTCATCGTCGATTTCTTTATAGCGTTGCGTATTCTTTCCCAGGAATTGCAGAATCGCGTAAACACAGCAAAGGACACCGGTAAAGGGAACAACAATGTACTGAATGCTGTTTGGCAGCTTTGTCGCAGGCAGGGTCGATTCGGACATGAGCATCGAGAATTGGGTACCGTATACGATCATGTAAAGCCCAAAACCAAAGGTGGCGACATCGACCACCCTGTCCAGAAACGTGAGTACGTTCTTAGGCAGGATATTCTCCACGACATCCATGCCAATATGCAGTTTTTCCCGAAAACCGATCCCGATCCCGATAAAGGAAAACCAGGTCAGGCACAACAGGGTGACCTCTTCGGACCAGAAAAAAACGAAATTAAACAACTTGCGGGTCATGACCTGGGTAAATACGATGAGGACCATGGCAATGATCAACACAATTGCAAACACTTCTATCCCCTTGTCGATACGTATGAAAAATCTGGCCAGGCGACTCTGCTCCCAGGAACTCATACCTTCCCCTGATGTAGTAAATCCGTGATGTGTGAAAGGGGGCGCAGGATATGCCGCCCCCAGAAAAGCAGCTGTCTTATTTGGCGGGTCGCGCCTTAGCTATGTCCTTTAAAACATCGGCATATTCAGGATGGGCATCGAATACCGGCTTTACGGCGTTCTGAAAGGGAGTCAGATCTTTCACATAGGTCACAACACTTCCTGCCGCCTTGACCTTGGCCTCGGCTTCCTTCTCAAAAGCACTCCACAGTTCACGCTGCTTAGCAACGGTATCCTTGGCTGCCTGCCTGATCAAATCCTGGTCTTCTTTGGACAGACTGTCAAAGACAACCTTGCTCATGACCAGAACCTCAGGAACACGCTGATGCGCATCGACGAGGTAATGCTTGGCCACTTGATAATGATTGGCGGTGAGATAGCTAGGGAAGTTATTTTCAGCCGCATCGATGACCTGAGTCTGAAGACTGCTGAAAACCTGGCCGTAAGGCATCGGGGTGGCGCTGGCGCCGAGGGCCTGCATCAACTCCATGTTGATGGTGTTCTGAATAACCCGGATTTTCAAGCCCTTGAGGTCTTCCAACTTGGTAATCGGCTTGAAAGAGTAGAAGCTGCGGGCACCTGGATCAAAATAGCAGAGACCGACAAAACGAGAAGTACTGAGACCATCCAGCAGTTTCTGGCCTTCGGGGCTGTTCAGATAACTCCACATATGCTCGCCACTGTCGAAAATGTACGGCAGGGAGAAGGCGCCGAGAGCTTTGTTGAACTCCGCCATGGGGCCAGAACTAACACGGGTGAAAGCAATAGCTCCGAGCTGCACCTGCTCAATGGCGGCTTTTTCTTCGCCCAGCTGGTTCCCCGGATATACTTCGACCTTCAGTTTTCCGCCAGACCGCTCCGTCACCAGCTGGGCGAAATGCTCGTCCGCCAGTTCTGTGGGATAGCCCTTCGGATGTGTTTCAGCTAACTTGAGCACTGTCTGCGCCTGCAAGGAAGCCGCGCCGACAAACAACATAGTGAGAGCCAGTAACAATGCCTTTTTCATGATTTCCTCCTTCTGCTGGGTTACGGGAGCACGTGTGTTCCCCCTTAATGAAAGAATGGGTGATTCAGTGGTTATGCCTTCTCTCTCAGAAAAAATGGAAAAAGAAATATCCAAACTGCACCCATCTTCTGCACGCCAAGAAAATTTTTGGAGATTTTCTACATATCCATACCAGTACACGCCAGATCAACCGCTCACGTAGACTTTCCCGGGGTTAGATATATAATTCAACTATCCACTGCAACAGCAGCAAGATAGACCAAGAAACAGACACCAATGAAAGCGTGGCCGGTTGAGCCAGACACATGGCTTGGTCCTTCTCCCCTCGCTTTGTTGTAAAATTACTACTAGAACCTCGCTTGTCAATGAAAAACCAAACGCCTGCATCGGTAGGCGGCAATGGACGCCCTTCGCTAGAGAAAGAGCGGTTTGAGATGGCGCTCAAACAGGTTGTCGCAGACCTGCCTGCCCACCACTTCGCTATTGTTTTTGACTGCCGTCAGGTAGACCTCACCACGTTCGGCCGCCACCTTGTAGCCCACATGCAGGAGCTGGCGGACATTACGGTCATAGTCCGGACAGCTCTGGTCGTGGCGGATGGTGCGGGCCAGACGGTCGCACGGCCAGCTCGCCACCGTTTCGGGCAGCGGCAGGGCCTGCCGGTCGATATCGATGACAGTGGCATAGGGCTGGCAGAGGGCCTCGAAGCGGGCATAACTGTCGCGATAGATCCCCTTCACCAGATCCGCCGCCGCACCGCCCGCCTCGGCAAGGCCGATCAACTCCTCGAGCCAGGAAGTGCCGGCGGTCTTGATATGCACACCGGCGTCGTGGATCGCCAAGGCCCGACGGATGCCGGGGTAAATAGAAAATTTATCACTGCCGCTATGGACCGAGAGCTTCAGGTCGACAGGCAGGCCGAATTCTCTAACCGCCCGCCTGATGACACAGATATCGTCGCTGAATTCCTGCTCGAAACGGCCGATATCGCCCTGATAATCGACACCCTTGTTGAACCTGCCGGTGAATTTCGGGGCGATGGTCTGTACCGGAACCTGGTGCTGGGCGAGGGCCGCCAGGATGAAGAAGAGTTCGTCAGGGCTCTGGGGCTCGGCGGTCTCGTCCATCGACACCTCGGTGATAAAGGAACCCGTCCCTTTTTTCTCTTCGATATGGCGATAGATGGCGGCTGCCTGCTGCACGGCAAAGAGATATTTCTCAGCGATCGCCCGCAGACGCTCCTCACTGACAACCAAAGGAGCAACAATACCTTCGATGAGGAGGCGGCCTTTATAACGGCCAAACCTGGCGACAAAATCGGCAAGATCCGCGTCCTCTGCTTTTTTACCGATGTAATCGGCAACATCGATCGTGAAAAAGTCGCTCGGTTCGATAAAGGCATCGACATTGCTCAGATTGATATGATCGGCATCTACATGATATTCGATGTCTTTTCCCGCCATCCGGATCGACTCATCGGCCTCCCGGCGGACATCAGCCGGCACCGTACCGACGATACTGTGCTCGCGCTGCGACTTATTCCAGACAATGGCGAGATCCACACCCGCGGCCCTGGCCTTGCTGATGGCTTCGAGCTGGGCTGCGCCCTGCAGACCGAAACGGTCACCGGTGCCGAAGGAATACTTTGCCAGTTTCATTGTCATTCTCCGTTGTTGTTTATTTCCTAGCGGGTATAGGCGGTGGAAGTGGTGGCGCCGCCGCTGCCGGTCCAGTCCGTGTGGAAAAATTCACCGCGCGGCCGGTCGATCCTCTCGTAGGTGTGGGCGCCGAAATAATCGCGCTGGGCCTGAAGCAGATTGGCGGGCAGACGGGCGGTGCGCAGGCCGTCATAATAGGCCAGGGCGGCCGACAGACAGGGGGCGGCGATGCCGTGCTCGGCACACAGGCGGATAATCTCCCGCAGGTCGGCCTGGGCCGTGCTCACCTCGCCCGCAAAGGAGGTGGTGAGGAGCAGGTTGGCCAGCTCGGGCTCCTGTCGGTAGGCCGAGGCAATCCGATCGAGAAAGACCGAGCGGATAATGCAGCCGCCCCGCCAGATCCTGGCCACGGCACCGAAGTCAAGCCGCCAGCCATGGGCCAGGGAGGCCTCCCGCAGGAGCGAAAACCCCTGGGCGTAGGAAATAATCTTGGCGCAGTAAAGGGCCCTCTCCAGTTGCCGAAGGACCTCGTTGCGCTCACCTGAAAACACCTGTCCGGGGCCAGCCAGGATGGCGGCTGCCTGCCCCCGCATCTCTTTCTTGGCCGAGATACAACGGGCAAAGACCGACTCACTGATCAGCGACAGCGGCACGCCGTGATCGAGGGCGGCGTTGACCGTCCATTTGCCGGTGCCCTTCT
>JAIFKM010000061.1 GCA_020049575.1 Desulfobulbaceae bacterium | reverse complement strand
TGTCGGAGGCGTCCCGGCCCTGGCCGTCATTAACCTCGACGTCATACCAGTCATAGCGCAGACCGCCGGTCAGGATAAGTTGCCGCTCGAACAACCCGCTCTTGCCAAGCAGAAAGGCGGCCGGATTGAGATAACCGGTATCCCGTGGCGACCAGCTGTTCTCCACCTGGTAGTGTAGCCAGTCAAGACCGGCAGTCAGAGACGAGTGGCCGAATTCGCCGGAGATCTGGGCTTGGGCGCCCTGCTGATCGGTCGTATTCCCTGATGAAAGGCCATTATCCCAGCCATCCGGGTCCGAGGCTACAGGGTCATGCCAGGTGTTTTCATCCCGACCGAAGAAATAGCGGGCCAGCCACTGCCAGCGACCACCGACATCTTTGCCGGTATAGCTGGTGTCGAAGGAAAGAGTGGCTTTATCGCCGTAATCGTCGAGATCGTTGGTGGTCAGATAGTCGGGACTGCCGGCCTCCCTGGTATCAAAGGCCGTGACGACAAGTCCGAGACGCTGACCGGGAACAGGTTGATAGCCGAGGTTGGCGCTCAGGCCCGTCTCACTCTCGTAGCCAGTGTTGGCATAGGTCTGCCCCGATCCGGTGGTGTAGTCGCCAACCGTCCTGCCAGATGCCGAGCCGGCGAAATCGAAGAGGGTTTTTTTCGCCGTGCCGCCAAGGACGAATTGGCCGCGCTCGAAACTGCCGCCACCGGCCTCAAGGGCCAAAGAATTCGTATTTCCCTGCCGGGTGATGATATTCACTACTCCGCCCATACCGCCGGAACCGTACTGCACCGCCCCCGGTCCACGGATTATCTCGATCCGCTCGACATTTTCGGTGAGCAGTTTGGCTACATTGCCGGTCCCGGCCCGCCTGCCGTCGAGCAGGATCAGAACATGACCCTGCAGATCGTTGCCGTGGGTATCGGTCCGAAACCCGCGCAGGCCGATGGCGGTGAGACTGCCGGGATATTTCTGGATATGGCCAACACCCTTCTCGGCCAACAGATCCCCGATATTACGCCCGACAGCCCGGTCAATGTCCTCCCGCGAGATAACCGTAACATTGCTGGTGACTTCCTGTTTTTTCTCGGGCACCCGCGAGGCCGAGACGACGATCTCATCCATGACTGTTGGTTCGGAGGTGACTTCGGCGGCCTGGCTGAAAGAACAGGCTGCCAGGATGAGGCTGGCGGTGAAAAGACTGGATTGACGGGGAGTGCGTGATTCCTGCATCTGCAAATCTCCTTTCGCACGTGCAGGCGGGAGGCTGTCAGCAGACCGGAAAGAGGGAAGGAAACGAAATCCAGGAAACCGCCGGTTGCAATCCCGACACCCCGTCGTCTTCTCTCCGCCTTTCCAGGCGCGTGAGAGTTCCGCCGCGGTCCGGGATCGTCAGGCAAAAAAAATCCCGGACCATATTTGATCCGGGAGTCCCTGGCTTCCACAGATAATCATGAAGCACCCTGGTCCACGAGGTGCCGTCTTCTCTTTTCAGGCAGGTCTTCTGACTCCTGGTTCATCCTACTTGCCGCGCCTTCCCGACCTTGCGGTCAGTGGCGTTCTGCGGCGTTCGTCCCCAGTCACAGCGGCGGGTCCGTCTCCGAATTTCACGGAGTTCCCTCTTCATCCAATAATGGAACCTGAAAAATACCTGCTTAATGATTACTGCAGTTTTAAGTGTTCGTCAAGAAAGTGAAGAGGCCAGTGGTAAAGCGATTCTGGAAGATGCTTGATGATGCGGGAGCAGCAGGCAGGGCTACATGAGCCCTGCCTGCTCTGGGTGGTGGGTAATGCCGGGGATTAGACGATTTTCTCTGAAACCGGTGGCATCAAAGCTTTCCGGCCTTTGCCAACAGGCTTACCGAGACCTTGTAGGAAATGAAGATCACCGCGACCCAACCTACGAGTAGTATGAATGTCATAACATATCCTTTCTTGTAATGTTTGTTCGTTCAGGGGTTCCGGCGGGATCAGTACGCCTTCCGGCCGCCGATGTCATCGGTTGTGATCTTCCTGGCATCCATCAGCCACCATACGTAGGCAATGTAGGCCAGCACCAGCGGGATCACCAGGGCCACATAGGTCATGGCCGTCAGGGTGTAATGGCTGGAAGAGGCATTATAGATCGTCAGGCTCGATTGCAGATCCGCCTTAGACGGATAAAAAGCGGTATTGTTGAATCCTGCCGTGAAGAAAACCGCCAGGCCGACCAGCACAGTCCCCAGACCGCCGAACCAGATACCCCGTGTGCCGCCCAGGAAACTGGTCATGACCACGCCCCAAATCACCAGAACCAGGCCAAGCAGCAGCAGACCGAGGACGATCGGCATGGCCAGCAGATTAGCCAGGTACTTGCCGTCGACCATGGAAACGACGCCCGCCGCATCAAAACCGAAACCGTCCATCAGCAGCAGGCTGATCAGGACATAGAGAAGGAAAGGCAGGGCGCAGACCAGACTGACCACGCAGGATCTGCGCAGTCTGGCCTCAAACTGCGGCCGACCGCTGAAATCGATGCTGCTCACCAGATACATGGCGCCCAGGACCCGGGCATTGAAGACCAGAAAGAGACCAAGCGAGAGATTGAAGAGCGAGAAAGCCGCCTCGAGTCCCCTGAGAGGATGGGTCCAGCTGACCTGGTTGTACTCATTCAGGGTAAAGTTCGAGCCGGTGAAAAAGGTGCCGACCGCGGCACCGATCAACAGGATGCCGACCGAACCGTTGATAAAGAGAAAAAGTTCATAAACCCAGGCACCGAGAAAATTATCCGGCTTCTTGCGGTACTCATAGCTTACCGCCTGGACGATGAAGGTGAAGAGAATCAAAATCCATACCCAATAGGCCCCGCCGAAACTGGTGGCATAAAACTTCGGGAAGGCGGCGAACAGGGCGCCGCCGAAGAGTACCAGAGTAGTGAAGGTCAACTCCCACTTTCTGCCAAGCGAGTTGATGATCAGCGATTTTTCGTCTTCATCGCCGCTCACCTGCCAGAGCAGGGTCTGGCCGCCTTGGACAAAGTTCAGGAAGAGGAACAGCGAACCGACGACGCTCGCCAGTATCCACCAGATTTGCTGCAATAGTGCAGTATCAAGATTTCCAATCATATCAAAAGCCCTCCGGTCCGATTTTAATCTGTTTCAGCATAATTTTTATCTCGGCGATGAGCAGCAGGGTGAAGACCGCCAGAAACATGAAAAACGTCGTCTGGACACTGCCTGCGGAGATATTGGTGGTCGCCACATTGACCGGCATCAATCCCTGTATCGCCCAGGGTTGACGGCCGACTTCGGCAACCACCCAGCCGGACTGGGAAGCGATCATGGCCAGAAAAAAGGAGATGAAACCGAGCGACAGCAATCCCCTTTTGGCGGCGATGGTATCTTTTACCGCTGCGATCAGAAACAGCACGAAGATCAGGAGAAAAAGGACTGCGAGAAACACCATGATATGAAATGAATAGAATGTCGTGGCAACGGGCGGCACGGTCTGCTCGGGACTCAGGAGATACCCGTAGCCGAGATATTCCTGGTTGGCGTTGAATTTTGCCAGCGCCCCGTCGGCGGCCTGAGCATCGCCTACTTTCAATGCTGCCTTATAGGCGGCAAGATCAGCAATGGCGGCCTTGCCTTTTTCCATCTTGGCGGCAACACTTTCAATGCCTTCCTCGGCATTGCCATATACCAGATCGTTGATTCCCGGCACAAAGGAGTTTATTTCACGATTGGCCAGTAAGGCCAGTCCACCCGGAATCTTGATCTCAAAGTCGAAGGCCGGTAGCGAATCGCCTGGCTTTTTCTCACTGTTCAGCCAGCCGAGGGCGACAATCCCCGCACCCTTTTCGCCGTCGTACAGACCCTCATAGGCCGCCAGTTTCATCGGCTGGGTCGAGGCGTTGACAAAAGCCGATTCATCACCGGTCCAGGCGGCATAACAGGTTGACAGCAGTCCGAAGACTGAGGCCACGATAATCGATTTCTTGGCCATTTCCACATGCCGGCCTTTCAGCAGATACCAGGAGGAAACGGTGATGACGAAGAGCGCGCCGACCATGAAACTGGTACTGGTGGTGTGGGTGAATTTGGCCATGGCCACCGGCGAGAAGAGGACCTCCCAGAAATTCTGCATTTCAAAGCGGACAGTAGCAGGATTGAAGGCCATACCTGTCGGGAACTGCATCCAGCCGTTGGCCACCAGGATCCAGAGGGCGGAGAGATTGGAGCCGATAGCCACCATCCAGGTGGAGAAGAGATGGAAATTCTTTGAAACCCGGTCCCAGCCGAAGAACATCACGGCAAAGAAGGTAGCCTCGAGGAAAAAGGCGACGATACCTTCGACGGCCAGCGGTGCGCCGAAGATGTCTCCGACCATCCACGAGTAGTTCGACCAGTTGGTGCCGAATTCGAATTCGAGGATGATGCCGGTTGCTACGCCAATTGCGAAGTTAATACCGAAAAGCGTCATCCAGAATTTGGCGATGTTTTTCCATTCCTCCTTGCCGGTACGCACATAGAGCGTCTCATAAAAGGCGCAGAGAAATGACAAACCCAGCGTCAGCGGCACAAAAATCCAGTGATACATGGCCGTCAGGGCAAATTGCGCCCGGGCCCAGTTCACCATACTCAAATCAACCATAACTCCTCCCTCCTTTAATTGTTTTGCCGAGCCGGCCCGGTGATCTGTTCGAGTACATGGTCGGCGCGTTCCTGGTCAGTCGAGAAATTGCTCTGCAGAAAATCCGGGAAAAAGAAAAGCTTAAGTATCGCAAACATGACAAAAAGCTTGATCAGAATTATCTTCCACAGGGTCTTGCCGAGGGTCATCCTCTGAAAACCATTCCGATAGAAACGATAGATATCTGAAAAATATGTCTGTCCCATTTCCAAACCCTCTTATCCACACGTATCCGCTCTTACTGGAAAAGGTAAATCATCTCTCACATTTCCCAGGTTGATCTTCCAGAACAAGCACCCAACTATTCTTAACCATGGATCATTCTCTCAATTGCTCTGAGATATATCGCAGAGGACCAGAGACTGCAAGAATAATTATCATTTGCACGCAAGAATTTTCAGCCCGCTGACTGGGCATCAACATTCCTCCGCGAGTGGTATTTCCTGCTTTTCGATTTCTGGCACCCTGATTGCAATGAAGCAGAGAGACCTACACTCAAAGGAGCACAGAATGAAAAAAACCAACCGTATAATTGACACAACACTCAGAGAAGGCGAACAGACCCCCGGCCTCTCATTCAGCCTGGTCGACCGCAAGAGAATCATTGACGGCCTGGCCGCAATCGGGGTGGACGAAATCGAGGTCGGCATCGCCACCACCCTTGCCGGAGATATCGAGCCTCTGCTGAAATACTGCCGCAGCACCCACCCAACGCTCTCCCTTTCGCTCTGGAGCCGCTGCTGCCGGGAGGACGTCAGGATGGCCGGCAGATTGAGACCGGACGTCCTCTCCCTGTCGATACCGGTATCTGACATCCACCTTGAAGAACGCCTGGGCAAAGATCGGGCCTGGGCAAGGAGGCAGATGAACGAGGCCATCGCCAGGACTCGTGCTGCCGGCATGGGGGTCTCTGTCGGATTTGAGGATGCCACCCGGGCGGAAAGTGGATTTTTGATTGAGATGGCCATCCTGGCGGTACAGGCCGGAGCCGAGCGAATCCGTCTGGCGGATACCGTCGGTATCTGTTCACCGCTGAAGATATACGGCCTGTTTACCATGATACAAGAGACTGTCGGGGATTGCGAGCTGGCTGTGCATACCCACAATGATTACGGCATGGCCACCGCCAATGCCCTTACCGCCCTCGAGGCCGGTGCCAGCTGGACGGATGCCACCGTTCTCGGATTGGGAGAGAGGGCCGGTTGCGCCCGGCTGGAGGAAATTGTTGGCTTCCTGGCCCTTGAACAGGGCCGGAAAGATCTTGCGCCCGAACACCTGAAGGGTTTGGCCGAATATGTGGCAAGCCGTGCCAGCCACGCGATCGATCCGGCCAGGCCCCTGATCGGCGACAGGATCTTCACCTGCGAGACCGGCCTGCATCTCCAGGGACTGCAGAAAAATCCCAGGACGTATGAACCCTATCCGCCGGAATCAGTGGGGGCCAGACGCACTCTCCTCTATGGCTCAAAATGCGGTCGGCGGGCCTTTACTGAGAAACTGTTGCAGCTCGGCTGTCCTCTGGAGAAAGGACAGATTAACCGGCACATCACTTCCCTGAGGGAACGAGCCCGGGCCAAGGGAATTGCTCTTACGGACACTGAACTGCTTGCCGACATGCTGTGAAAGCTGCATCGGCTGCCTTTGCCGGGCAAATCGCGGCACATGGCTGCCGTTCCGGTAATCGTCAGGATTTCTGCCATTCAATAGGCATCATAACGAGAGAGGTTGTATTTTTTTATTTTGTAGCCCATCTGCCGTTGGGTAAGCCCCAGTTCCCTGGCGGCCCTGACCTGCACCCAGCCATGCCGCCGCAGGGCAGACTCGACCTCCGCCCGCTCAATGTCCTGCAACGACAAACGCCCCCTTGTCTCCTTGGAAACAGGAGCGGCAGCCTGCGGTAACGGCAGCGAGACCGAAGGCTCCTCAGCAAGACCCGAACGCGAGATCAGCACTTCGGCGGGCAGATCCGCCAGGGTCAGACGCTCGCCTTCAGCCAGGATGACCATCCTTTCCACCATATTCTGCATCTCCCGGACATTTCCTGGCCACCTGTAGGTCACCAGGAAATCAAGGAGTTCCGAGGTGAGTTTGATATTGCGGCCATTGCGCTGGTTGCTCTTTTGCAGAAAGTGATTGAACAGCAGAGGGATATCCTCCTGACGATCGCGCAGGGGCGGCAGGATTATCGGCACCACGTTCAGGCGATAATAGAGATCCGCCCTGAATTTGCCCGCGGCAACCGCCTGTTCGAGACTTACATTGGTGGCGGC
>JAIFKM010000089.1 GCA_020049575.1 Desulfobulbaceae bacterium | reverse complement strand
GATCTTTTTCTGGCCGGCAAAAAATCTGGAGGTGCAACTCCCCTGGCCGATCCCTCTAGTGAACATACCAGGCACCCCTCGCTTTCCAGAAATCTCAAGCTGCTGGCGATCTTCGCCAGTCTCTGGGGTATCCCTTTTCTAGCCCTGTATTTTCTTTTACCCGGATCGATGTTTGCAACTGAGGCTTTGTTTTTCACCAAGGCAGCTTTCCTGACCTTCGGCGGGGCCTATTCGCTGCTCGGCTATATCGCCCAGGCAGGCGTTGAGCAGTATGGCTGGCTGACCAGCCTGCAGATGATGGATGGACTCGGACTGGCCGAGACAACCCCCGGGCCGCTGATCATGGTCGTGCAGTTTGTCGGTTTTCTGGCCGGCTGGAACCAGTCAGCGCCGCTTGGTCAGTTTTTCGGAGCGGTAACCGGTTCGCTTGTCGCCACCTATTTCACCTTTCTGCCGAGCTTTATGTTCATTTTCGTAGGAGCCCCGTATATCGAACGATTGATCGGCAATGTCAAGATGTCCGCCGCCCTGGCCACCATCACCCCGGCCGTGGTCGGGGTCGTCCTCAACCTGGGCGTGTGGTTCGGCGGCCATGTCCTGTTCCCGTCGGAGGGCTTCGCCTGGTTTTCCGCCTGTCTGGCCATTGCCGCATTCTGTCTCATGCAGTTCTACAAGGTCGGCATTATCCAGATAATAGCCGGCAGCGGAGCCCTTGGCCTCCTCTGGCATTTGGTAGGTCTGTGACACGATATATTTGATATACGTTCCTACTATCTGCCGTCACAGCCATTCCGGCAGTCGCGATTGATCGTCCCCGGCGGGCACGGGCGATTGGCGTTGTAGTCCCAATGCGTGCAGTCTGGCTGCCGATCTGGCTGCCGATCTGGCTTTCTCTGCCGATAATCATCATGATAGTCACGATAATCATCCCTGCGATCGTAACGGTAATCTCTTTGTCCATCATAATCGTACCGGTAATATCTTGAGTCATCATCATAACCTCGATGACCAGGGTAGCGCTGCATGCTTGAGCAGGGAATATTGCTCTGGCAAGTTCGGTATCTCCCGCCCGAAGTATCGTCACAGTAGGTGGCATACCGCTGCCCCGGCTGACAGACGGCTCGATGCGTATTCAGGCCGAGTGCCGCGCACACACCACCGGACCCCGGCCGATAGTTCGGCAGTACTCGCCAGGAACCAGAGCATTCAAAAGCCATCGCCGCCGAGGATATCAGCAGCATGGCGCCAGCCACAACAAAGCCCATACCCAATGAATGTTTCATGATGTTTTCTTCCTCCCTTGCCTGAATAGATGTCAATCCTCAACAAATTGAGCACTACAGAAATAGTATAGTACACAACGACGTACATGCAATTCTGAGGTTTCCCCATGCACTGCTGGAAACAGCATAACTTCAGTCAGCATATGCAGCTATGCCTCCCAATATGCCGGAATGGCAAAAGGAGTGGCAGGAGCACTGGAATGAATTATTCTGTTTTTCCGAGGCCTGCTCTTGCCAACCTCGCCAAAAGCAACCTTCCGACTGCTTGCCTGCTTTGCTCATCTCCAAGCAGACTCTGATTGACCTCCAGTTCAATGCCGAGGTATTGATCCCCGCTAAACCGGCGGCGCAGGGCTGTTGTGTGGCCGTCGGCTGTGCCGCGGTAGGGAGCATTCATCCGGACCTTCAACGACGGCTGCAATTCCCGCAGCACTACCGCCATCTTGCGTCCCAGCTCCTTCTCGCGCCGACGGGCAGGATCGTAAAGAATGCCTATCTCGTTTGTTCGCGCAATTCCCTCCAGTACCGGCGTGAACGAATGCAGGGAAAGATGCAGGATTTCATCATGTCGGGCAATGGCACTGTCGACAGCCTCCAAGACCTTTTTTCGAAAGGGCATGTACCACTCGGCAATAATCCTCGTTTTCACCTGTCGAGGGAGATGCCGTGAGAAGGAGGAGAATACGTCGGGATGGCGAAGTGAACGGTTGAGATCGATCAGCAGCCGACTGCAACAGCCATAGAAGGCATCCTCGGCTAAAGTCTCCAACTCTTTCGCCACAGCCAGTGCACCGATATCATAGCCGAGATGGGTCTCAAGGATATATCCCGCCCCGCTAAACAGCTCGGCAAATTCTTCCGGAATGGCTGCCACGGCATGTTCGCAGCTGAGGATGATGTTCATAGCAGGAAGAGTTTGTTATTCTTGAGACAATCCGCCAGCCGTCTATACACGGCACGCAGGTTATCGCGCCGATAATCCCCTTCAAGCCCGCGCATTATCCTGGCTGCAAGGCTGCCCTGGCTGAGAATTGACATAAGCGGTTCAACCGCTGCAGCATCAAGCTGCCCTCTGCACCGCTCAAAGAGAATCTGCCAGATATCCCTGACCCGCACGCTCCCAACCGGCAGGCCGAACGCCTGCAGAAAACCGGTATCGCTCACCAGCACCTCGTCACCAGTCTGGATAACCTGCAGAAAGAGATCCCGCAGCATCTCGGTATCAACCCGTCCCTGTGTAATAGCGTCCGACCAGCTGCCGGACGTCAGCCCCCGCAGGACTTCGATGATCAGTTGGGCAATGCTGCAGTCGGCCATCGGACATTCCTGCACATCGAGAATTCTAATTTCAATGGCACCCCGGTCGAAGCGGGCGATCGCCCCACGGGCGTTGAGGAAATACTTGTCCATGATTCCTGATGGATCAAAGGGGGCTATGGCCGCCATGATCGGCTGGAAGATCCGCTCCTCGTATTCGCTCTCGCTGCCGATGACCTCGGGAATCAGGCGACCAGTGAGGACTGGCAGCCGATCCTGGTTGTGCAGATATACCTTGAGCCGTGAATCAAGCCAGCCGGTCGGATGACCGTCGAGAATTGGCGAACTGGCCGTGAGGGCGGGCAGCAGGGGCAGCAGCAGACGGATGGCGGTATGTAGCCGGGCAAACTCGGCATCACTGCAAAACGGCAAGTTGAGATGGGCGCTCTGCAGATTGGCCCAACCGTGGCCGCGGCAATCGAAGATGGTATTGTAGAGGGCATAGATCTCGTGCGCATCGTGCGGCCAGAGGACCATCTCTTTGGCCGGGTCCATCCAGGGATGGCAGGCCCCGGGCAGCAGCATGCTCCCATGACGATCGAGTATGCGGTCAATCAATACGATGTTCAGCTGAAAGTTCCTCGATGCAGCCAGGAGATCAAGCGTCGGGCCGTTGGTCTTGACCTCGACGACATGGGCTGTCAACTCGTTTGACCAGGCGATCGCCCCGTTATCCACGTCCGAAACCTGGGTGCCGCTGAAATCAAGGAACAACAGGTCGGCAACCGGCCGGACATCGAGCGTCTGGCGATCCACCACCATGTATTCGAGTTCAAGGCCGAAGCCCTCGAAGAGATGCAGACCGGACTCAGTCATGCTCTGCCCCAGTGCGTTCAGCGATGCGCCGGAGAAAGGCGTCGATGATCTTTTTGTAGATCACATCCCCTTCCATGAGATCCTCCACTCCTTCGTCGATATTGGGATTTTCGTTGATCTCGATGACGATCGGCCTGTCGTTGATAAGCTTGATGTCAATCCCGTACAGACCTCGGCCAATGGGTTTGACCGATTTGACGGCAATCCTCAGAATGGCCGGAGGCACCTCGGTGAGGCTGATGCCCTCGAATCCGCCGGAGACATCGTTTCTCTTTTTGGCCGCCCAGTTGTAGATCTGCCAGTGATCCTTGGCCATCAGATATTTGCCGGCAAAAAGCGGCTCACCGTCGAGAATCCCCACTCGCCAGTCATATTCGGTGAAACAGTATTCCTGGGCGATAAGCAACTCGGACTTTTTGAGCATCGAATCAATGAGATCAGTCAACTCAACGGCCGTCGTAGCCTTTTTCACCCCGAAGGAAAAGGTGGAATCCGGGAGCTTCAGCACACAAGGCAGCTTGAGAGTGGATTCGACCAGATGTCGGTTGCGGCGATGTACTATCATGGTCTTCGGGGTGGCCACTCCGGTTGAGTGCAGGAGTTCGGCAAGGTAGACCTTGTTGTTGATTTTAAGGATAGATTCCGGATAATCGAGCAGGGCGATACCCTCGCGCTGGGCATGGTGAGCAAATTGATAGGTCTCATTGTTGACATGGGTATTCTGGCGGATAAACAGGGCGTCGTACATCAACAGCCGGCTGTAATCCTTGACCGAGATCACATCGACCTCGAATCCGGCCTTCTCTCCGTATCGTACGAATTTCTGAATGGCCTTCTTGTCCGACGGCGGCGCAGGGTCATCCTCCCGATAGAGAATGGCCAGGGCATACCTGCCGATATGTTTTGCTGTTTTTCCCGAGTCGTAGCGCTTGCGGCTGAAATATTCTTCGGCTCGCTGCAGCACAAAGGGGAAATGGCTCTCAGGGATATCCTTGGTCGAGATGGTTTTGATGCTCTGGATGTGCCAGCGACGACTACGCACAAACCTGACCCGGAGAAACGGCACGCGAAACATCCGGTGCAACAGGTTGCTGATATCATCGTATTTCTCGGCCAGGTTACGGCCGAAATAGACGCTGAGGGTGAACTCATCGGAACGCAGATCCTTGAGACGCCGCTGAATAAGCGCATCAAAATCCTCGGACATCAATTTGATGACAAAGGGCTTCTGCACATCGAGGATATTGCCCACCGTCGGAATCGGTTTGTGACCGCGGGCCTCAGCCAGCAGCGAGACATAATAGCCCTTCGACTGGTAACTGTATGACTTGCTGAGATTGAACACCCGCAGGTTCCTGGCCTTGGCCCAGTCGGGATTGGTCAGATACTCGTACGAGGAGACAATCGCCAGATCCGCAACCTTGATCTTCCAGGTATCGGGGTTATCGACAATCAGTATCTTATTCATGGGACGCCATGATCGGCTGGACGATCAGCAGGTTGGCATCATAGGTCATGCTGCCGAGATGGATGGCGTTTATCAGCCGCTGCACCGGCAGGGTATAGTACTGGGAACCGCAGAGCGGGTTTCCACTGTACGGATCGGCGATGCGCACCATATCCACCGCGGTATAATCGGTCAGCACGACAAAATGGCCCATCGGTTCGCCGGCGATATCGTCGTACAGTGAGCGTTTTCCCCGTGAGATCTCCCGCATCGAACTGTACAGATAGGTGGCGCTGAGGCCTGTGAGTATAGGAATGTTGAGCTGCAGGGTGTTTTTTAAAAGCTCAGGAGTCAGCTGATCAAAAAGAATTCTGCCGCCCTGCCGGAGAAAAGCGATATAGGCCTGACTGGCCTGGAGAAACCTCTTCTTTCTCTTGATTTCCTGCTGCTGTTCGAGCTTGCCGATTAACCCCGGCGAATCGAGAACCGTCCAGGACGGGTCGAACATCTTCAGATTGTACGAATAAATGGTCGCCTGCATGCCCCGGCGCAGGGCATCGATACCGAGATAGACCGCAAGTGTACCGCCTGTTTCGAGTGAGCATATATCGGTGATAAGTTGGGTCAGATCGACATCGAGGTTGTAATAGCGATAGACGGCATGAAGAGATGTTGGACCGCAGGTGATATCATCGGGCTGAGGAAGGATCGTCAATTCCATGGCAGAATACCCCGGAAAAGGTCGGCGCTGCTCATATCAGGCATAAAGTTCCGCCTGAGCCTTGTTTCCCGGCAGCGCAGGGAGGACTGTCCACTCTCATTCTGCCAGAGTAATGGAGCAGTAGTCAACATAATCTTGCTCGGCAACCTGCCCCGCTCGGTTTGTCGCCGCGCCAGTTTGGAGGGGCCTTCTTGCGCAATCGATCATTGTACCCTTATCCCTTCGAGAAAGGGAATCGCAGATTTCGGAAATCCTGCCCCGGCACGAGGCACCACCACGTAAGCGGTTACTGTTTTCACGCCAAAAGGCAGCTGCACCAAGAGCTGGATCGCGCATGAAAATTGTGCTATTTTACGCAAGGCAATCCGCAGTATCCATGCCTTGCTGAGGTGAAAACAATACCATGGAACAGGCCAGTGGCTAATTTCTGTTAAGAATTGGCCTGAAGATGCGGCGCGGATGTGATTTCCAGCAGCATTGTTTTTCTGTTCAAACGATCTTATCGTGCACAAGGAATATGAATTCACGGCCGCCGACTCTACGAATCACGAGAGTTTCCTGAAACGCGAATCAGGGAATGAAACAGGGTTTCATAGGAGATTAGGGATGGAACACTCCCCACTGATGATGCAAGGTGCCTTTACCTCCGGGAAAGTCCTGGAGGTAAAGGCACCGCTTGATCCTCCAGATATCGCCACGGAGATCTTCGGAAAGGTGCTCTGCGTCTATTTCTACAGCCGTCTCGACCATGCCTGTGCCATTGCCAACAGCTTGCCATTTGCTTTCCAGGCGGCGATGTTCACTACCGGCATCGATACCACCATGCAGGTCTACCGGCGGATTGACGGCTCTGCGGTCATGGTCAACGACCACACCTCCTTCCGGGAAGACTGGAAGACTTTTGCCGGCTTGATGAAGTCGAGAAGACTGGGTACAGGCAGCGTTCCCCACACCATCAGGAATAAACAGGTGGAGAAGATGCCCATACTCCACTCAGCTGCGCTATGACTGGCCGTCGGCAAGGAGAGGAAATCCATCCTGACACTGCAGGATTGGATGGTTACCGGGGTTTTGAACAGGGGCCGATCCGGCCGCCGAGCGAGGCTGGCAGCCTGCTGATCCGCATCACCCGCAACTGCCCCTGGAACCGCTGCACCTTCTGCCCGGTCTACAAGGGCCGGGAATTTTCCCTGCGGCCGGTGGATCATGTGCTGGAGGATATCAACCGTGTGCACCGCTATGTCCTGGCGATCAGGGAGTGCGCCGCGCACAACGGCAGGATCTACCCGCAGGATATCGAGAGGATCAGGGCCGGGGAGGGTACGGAAGACCGGACTGCCCTGAATGCCGCCCTGAACTGGGCCAGATCCGGGATGCGCTCGATCTTCCTCCAGGACGCCAACAGCCTCATCATCAAACCTGACCGGTTGCTCACCATCCTGCGCCACCTGAAGAGCTGTTTTCCCTGGGTTGAGCGGATCACCTCCTATGCCCGGTCGCATACCCTCGCCCGGATAAGCGATGCCGAGCTGCAGCTGATGGCTGAGGCCGGTCTGTCCCGCATCCATATCGGCATGGAATCGGGCTCTGACAAGGTCCTGGCCCGAGTGAGGAAAGGAGTGGACAAAGCCACCCATATCCTGGCCGGCAAGAAAGTAAAGGCGGCCGGCATGGAACTCTCCGAGTACATCATGCCAGGTCTGGGCGGCCGGGCCTTATCCGGGGAACATGCCCGGGAGAGCGCCGACGCCCTCAACCAAATCAACCCCGATTTCATCCGCCTGCGCACCCTCGCTATCCCCAATCATGTCGAACTGCACGAGGAGTACCAACGCGGGGAGTTCGAAAAGCTCACCGATCTGGAAACCGCCCGGGAACTCCTGCTGATTCTCGAAACCCTGGACGGCATCACCAGTACGGTGAAGAGCGATCATATCCTCAACCTTTTCGAGGATGTCGAAGGAGTCTATCCCCGGGACAAGGAAAAACTGGTCGCCATCGTCTCCAGTTTCCTGGAGCTCGACCCCATCGAGCAGATGCTCTATCAGGTCGGCAGGCGGTTGGGGATTTTCCACGGTCTGGCCGATCTGCAGGACGAAGCGGCGAGACGCCAGGTGGAAGCGGCCTGCGACCAGGCCGGGATCACCCTGGAGAATGTCGATTCGGCGGTCGACGAATTGATGAAGCGATTTATCTGATTTCCTGCGATACTTAATGCACGGGAGTGTACTGTTCCCGGAAAGTTGAATCTTTATTCACCCCAAATAACCATGCGCAACATCCTCTTCGACCTCGACGGCACCCTTACCGACTCCAGCCTCGGTATCACCCGCTGCGTCCAGTATGCCCTGGAACAACTCGGCCGACCGGCACCGCCGGCTGACGAACTGCTGTTCTGCATTGGCCCGCCGCTGATCGAAAGCTTTGCCGTGCTGATGCCGGATGGGTCACCGGATCTTCCCCAGAAGGCAATTCTCCATTACCGCGACCGTTTTGACCTCGTCGGCAAGTTTGAAAACCATGTCTACCAAGACATCCCCGAAACCCTTGCCGAATTGCAGGAACTTGATTGCCGGCTGTATCTCGCCACCTCGAAGGCGGAATTTTTTGCCCGCCAGATTCTCGACCACTTCGAACTCTCCCCCTTCTTCACCGGTATTTACGGTGCCCGATTCGACGGCAGCCTCTGCGACAAGGGCGAATTGATCGGCCATATCCTCGATCAGGAAGGGCTGGCAGTGGAAGAAACCATGATGATCGGCGACCGCAAACATGACATGATTGGCGCCGCGACCTGCCGGGTCGGGAGCATCGGCGTAACCTACGGTTTTGGCAGCGTCGAGGAACTGACTGCCCATGGCGCCGGCCACCTGGTCCATGAGCCGCTGGCCATCCCCGGACTGATCTCTCGCCTACGACAGATCGGTGCAGGCGAAGCTTCCTGCCGGTGGCCGCAACCGACGCCCGGATATTGATCCTCGGCAGCATCCCCGGTCGCGAGTCGCTCCGGCAGCAGCAGTACTATGCCCACCCCCGCAACGCTTTCTGGCGGATCATAGGCGAAATTTTCGGCGCCGCCCCGGGCCTGACCTACGCCGAGCAGCTGCAACTGCTGAAAGACAATGGCATCGCCCTGTGGGACGTTATCGGCAACTGTCGACGGAAGACCAGCCTCGACAGCGATATCGAACCGGAATCGATTGCGGTCAACGACTTCGTCCATTTTCTCGCCGACCACTCCCGGATAGTTACGGTTTGCTTCAACGGCGGCACTGCCGAGACAACCTTCCGGCGCAAGATCCTGCCTTCCCTGGACCTTGAAACACGCCCTCTCCTCCTCCACCGCCTTCCCTCCACAAGTCCGGCCAACGCCGGCTGCCGCTATCTTGACAAACTGGCAGCCTGGCGGGCACGATTGATCGGCTGAGACCGTGATCTTTCGCCGCAGCACCATCAAATGGTGATATGAACAGATAGGTTCAGGCTGCGTTCGTCGAGTCGCCAGTTGCGGCAGTCCGACTTTGCCATTCTATTCTGGATCACTCCAACTGCCTGGCACCTTCTCCTCATGGTTTGAGATTTTTTGGGACCATCAGACTTTCACCAATTACCAGAATCTTGCAACGTTCTGCCGCTGCTTGTTTGCCGACAATGGCCGCCTTCAGCTCGGCAAGTGGCTGGTCATAGCCGGTATCGGCAAGTGGGAATGTACGGTAGTGAATGGGGATAATGAACGGACGGCCGAGATCATCAAAGGCCTGCACGAATTCTGCTGGAGACATATGTCCATAGGCCATGAACCAGCGTGGATTCGAATCACCGATGGGTAATATGGCCAGGCGGAAATGCTGGAATTTCTCTTTTGCTGCACGGAAATAATCGCCATTGCCATAGCCGCTGTCGCCGACAAAATAAATATTGCCGCCCGGTGTCGTAATAACAAATGCCGCCCACAGTGCCTCATTATGGTCAAAGATTCCCCGTGCCGACCAATGATGCATGGGTTCGAGATGAATAGTAACCAGCGGATTGATGACAACCTGCTCACCCCAGTCATAGGTCTCTGCAGGAATTGCTGGATTTCGCGCTTCCATCAGGAAGTCGTTGCCAAGTGGCATGATGATCTTCGGCTGGTGGCGTTCCTGGAGCTTCGCAAGGGTCGAAAGATCCAAATGATCGTAATGGTTATGACTGACCAGGATTACATCAATGCGCGGCAGATCGTCAAAGGCAATACCGGGAGGATGGACACGACGCGGTCCGATCCAAATAAACGGGCTTGCCCTCTCAGCCCAAACAGGATCAGTGAGGATATTCAGCCCTGCAGTCTGAATAAGAATGGTGGCATGGCCGACCCAGGAAACCCGCAAATTATCACCAAACACCCTCTCAGGCGGTTTGTCATAAGCAGGGAGTTCTCTGTATTCCGGCCAATACTGCGGCTCGGAGGTCATCCGCCATGTAACAAAGGAGGCAAAACTCTTATCCATCGGCTTGCCCGGATTAAAAAACCTCCTGCCGTCGAAATGATCCGAGGCAGGTCCCTGGTATGGGCCGGCGCAGCAGCCTAGTAAACACGTTAAAATCCCCATGCACAAGAACCTCGCGCATCTTTCCATCATCGTTGTTTCTTTAACTTTTCGATTGCTCATCCTGCCGCTCGCCCTGCACACTGGTGATAGAATAATTCATCGCCCGATAATGTCATTGTCCTTACCCTCGTTGCACGCCAGGCAAAGGGTATTACTGTATCTTGAAAACAACCGGTTGAGAGTGCTATTAATAAACTAACCATCGAAAAAATTGAAAAAACTTCCCTTTGGTGTTGTCCCTGATCCCTTGGCCATACTATAATCCTGAATCATCATCCTGCGGTAGACGAACCGTGCTTAACCCTGAATGCAGAACCGTGATACACAACCCGGCGTTAACAAATAGGGGTGTCGGTGCATCTCCATCGAGGGTTATACCACCAGCATTACAGAAGAAATGATCGGAAAGAGTGGTCAAACTTCGGTAAATATTGCCCGTTTTTGTATTGATAGGCCTTGGCGTTTTTGCTCAAATGTCTGATATTGGTTTCAACGAAAAAATTATAAGGACATTTTCCATTTGACTGGCGTCTGATTCAGCCGTTGTGAAACTTTTATGGAGCTGGGTTTATGGAAAAAAATACGATGTTCATTTCTGTTCGTGTAGATTCGGATCTTTCACAAAAAATCGTTGGTAAAAAGGATATCGACACTCGCTTCACCGATGTTGCCGGTGCCGATGAGGCCAAAAAAGAACCGCAGGAAATTTTCGACTATCAGGCCAGACCGGAACGTCATCTGGAGGTTGGCGGCCAGATGCCAAAGGGTGTTCTTCTTGTCGGCTCCCCTGGGACTGAAAAGACCCTCATCGCCGAAATGTTCAACAGCGCTATTGAGGCTCTGTGTGATTTCATCGAGACAAATGAAAACGAAAAAATAAAGGTAATAAAGGACATATCTGCTACGGCTATAGGCATCCGATCCTCCTCTGGATCGTTGTGTTAGCTATCGAACGTACCAACTTTTGGAAGGTTTTCAATTTCTAGAGATCGTAGGTCTGCAGTTCCCGAGGTAAACAACACATTGATTTCTTTTTCCATGCTATCGCCACAATCACCGTTGATCTCTGCAGGAGATAATTGAATATGCAAGAAAACATCACAAAATCAGAGGGTATGCTGTGGCATGCCGCATCAGATCAGGATGTCATATCCGAGTTACAGACAAGCCTCAGCGGCTTAAGTGGCAGTGAAGCAGCAGAGAGGCTGCAACGCTATGGTGACAACACGCTCCTTCGCAAGGGAAGTGACAGTTCCTGGCTGATTTTCTGGCGTCAGATAAACAACCCGATTGGCTGGCTCCTGATTGCTTCTGGTGCTTTGGCGATCGGATTGCAAAAAATCACCGATGCCCTGGTGGTTTTCGGTGCGGTGGCTGTCAACGCTATTATTGGTTTTATACAAGAGTACCGGGCAGGAAAGGCCATCGAGGCACTTGCCGATATGATGCCGGCGTTTGCAACCGCGCTTCGGGATGGGCAGTCAATTGCCGTTCCCGCTGAAAGCCTCGTCCCTGGAGACCTCGTGACCTTGCAGAGCGGCGACAAGGTTCCTGCCGATCTACGGCTGATCAGGGTAAAGAACCTCCTGGTCGAAGAAGCCGCCCTCACCGGTGAGTCGCTGCCTGTGGCAAAGAGAAGCGATGCCGTTCCCCAGGATGCGCCTCTTGGCGACCGGATCGGCATGGCTTTTAGCGGAACGCTTGTTTTGCAAGGCACTGCCACTGGGGTCGTGGTCGCAACCGGCGGCAGCACTGAATTGGGCCGAATCAATTCCCTGCTCAACCAGACGAAGCAGCTGGAGACCCCTCTGACCCGTCAACTTAACAAAATCAGCAATGGCATCACTGCCGCTGTCGTAGCTGTAGTAGCCGTCCTCATCAGTTTCGGCATATGGGTCAAAGATGCCCCCTTAGGCGAATCCCTCATGGTGGCAGTTTCTCTGGCAGTGGCGGCAATCCCTGAAGGTCTGCCGTCAGTAATCACCATCTGCCTCGCCGTAGGCGTTCGGCGCATGGCTGAAAGACATGCGGTCGTCCGACACCTCCCGGCGGTGGAAACCCTAGGCTCCACCACTGTTATCTGTTCTGACAAGACCGGCACACTGACCCGCAATGAGATGACGGTGCAGGTGGCATGGCTGGCCGGGCTGGAATACCGGTTTTCCGGCATCGGCTATGCTCCACTCGGGGAAATCGAACGCGATGGTAGTCGTCTGACTGAACTCCCGACCGCCCTGCATGATCTGCTCACCATAGCCATCCTCTGTAATGATGCCGTAGTGCGCCTTGAGCAAAACATCTGGACTATCACCGGTGATCCAACCGAGGCGGCACTGGTTGCTGCCGCTGAAAAGGCAGGCCTTCGGAGCCAGGATCTCCGCAGCCACCATGTTCGCCTGGACGTCATCCCGTTTGAGTCGGACAGCAAATTCATGGCCACTCTGCACAAGATTGATGAGGGAAACCACATCCTCCTCAAGGGCGCTCCGGAGACTGTCCTTGAGCGCTGCGCCCTAAGCGAAGCGGAGTTGGGCAAAATCAATGACGCCATGGCCACTTACGCCCGCCAGGGCATGCGGGTGATCGCCTTTGCGCACAAGAAAAACGTCTCGGCTGATCAGATCCAACCTGAGTTCGTCCGTGGTGGTTTGCAGTTTGCAGGGTTACTCTGCATGATCGACCCACCCCGAACCGAGGCGATGGACGCCATCCGGGTCTGCCATAGCGCAGGGATAACTGTCAAAATGATAACCGGTGATCATCCTGTGACCGCCGAGGCAATAGGTCGCCAACTCGGTCTGTTGCCGCAGGGACAAAGCGCCATGCCGGGCCGTGAACTGGATGGTCTTTCCGAAAAACAGCTGCAGGATGCGGCCTTGAGCACCAATGTCTTTGCCAGAGTAGCACCGGAGCATAAAATCCAACTTGTCGAGGCCCTGCAGGCCCAGCGCCATGTCGTTGCCATGACCGGTGACGGTGTCAATGATGCACCGGCCCTCAAACGCGCCGACATCGGCATTGCCATGGGTATAACCGGCACAGCGGTATCGAAAGAAGCCGCCAAGGTTGTACTCATGGACGACAACTTTGCTTCGATCACCGCGGCGGTGGAGGAAGGACGCCGGGTCTACGACAACCTCATCAAATCTCTGGCCTTTATGCTGCCCACCAATCTCGGCCTGGCCTGCACCCTGTCGGTTGCTATGTTCTTCTTCCCGACGATCCAGGTTGATGGTGTCAACGAACTTCTTATGGCCATGTCTCCCAGTCAGACCCTCTGGATCAATCTGGTGGCAAGTGTTACCCTGTCAATCCCTCTGGCCTTTGAAGTGCTCGAGCCGAATGCCATGCGGCGACGGCCGCGCTCTCCCGACGAACCAGTGTTTTCGGGTTTCATTGTCACCCGCTTGATTATAGTTGGGATCCTGATGGCGGCAGGCGCCTGTGGGCTGTTCCTCTGGGAGTACTATCGTATCGTCGGCCCAGATCCGGTGACAAGCGCCCGCCATGCTCTGGCCCTCTCCGAAGCGCAGACCATCAGTGTGACAAGCATCACCTTCACCCAGATTTTTTACCTGCTCAACTGCCGGTCCCTGCACTCTTCGCTCTTTGCCCAGGGCTTTTTCAGCAACCCTCCTGTATTTATCGGCATCGGCATCCTCCTGATACTCCAGGCGTGCTTCATTTACCTGCCGCCGCTGCAGACGCTTTTCAACTCCGCGCCGCTTGATGGTCGGGCCTGGATGTTCGCAATGGCGGTCGGGGCAATCGTACTGCCGATAATATCACTCGACAAATGGATTAGAACTCGCAGAAGTGCAGACGGAAGTGCCCAGACAAAGGAGATATGATGATGGAAGCAATCAAGAAATTTGAGAGAGTCATTTTCATCTCTCTGCTCGCCATGATGTCTTTGGTTGTGCTACTCGCAACCATCGAACTAGGATGGATCATCATCAAAGACATTATCACTCCACCAATTTTCCTTCTCGAAATCAATGAGCTTTTCGAGATATTCGGCCTGTTCATGCTGGTGCTTATCGGCATCGAACTCTTGGAAACCATTGCCAAGACCTACACCAACCAAAACGTCAACCATGCGAAAATTGTCATGACCGTTGCTCTTATCGCCATTGCGCGTAAGGTCATCATCTTGGACATCGAAAATTACTCTGGACAGGCTCTGGCAGGAATAGCGGCGATTATTCTGGCTCTCTCTCTTGGTTATTTTTTGATTCAACGAAAACCAAGCGCAAAGAAGCTCTTTGAAACAGATGAGAAATGACCTGAAGGAAGCCTGAGCGCGCTAGACCAATGTAAGAACCATCACACTTTCAAATAATATTTGCAGTTTCCAGCTTCTTGTGTCAAAGAGCTGCGGATTTCCTTCATCCAATTCCGGTCCGATGTTCTTGGGCCGCCGCCTGGTGCGGCCCCGCATGCCCGGTATTGTGGAGGTTGGGGAAGAGATTCCCCCGGCTACCCGATTGGATCCAAGCCAATTTTCATAGTTTCTTGCGCTCAAACCAAACAAACATCCAGATGATTCCAGCCCAGAATACAGAAATTATAAACCAGGGAGAGATGTCAAGCGCTTCGGCGAGACCTATTTTTCCGAAGTCCTTCCAAGCAAGAATCGTGGATTTGAAAAAAGGATAGAGCTCCGCGTAGATAGCTGCCCCAACCACCATGCCAGCAATAGCGAAGATTGCATGCCAGCGTCCCTCGCCAAGAGCCCCAATAGAGGTGCCTGGACAGAACCCCATCACCGCCCAACCACAACCGAAAAGGGCCCCTCCAACCAAGACAGCCCCTATGTTCATGGCCTTGTGGCTCAAGGCAATGATTCCGGCACCGGCAAGAAGCTGAATTCCAACCATGCCAACCAGTATAGCTGACAGCATGAATTTGAAGATCGTCATGTCCTTCAAGAGCATAGCGCCAATCTGCTTATCAAAACGCAGGACGCGACCCTTTTGCAGGAGAAACCCGAAGAATATCCCTGTAATCAACCCAAGTATCTGATCGATGCTCATGATGCTCTCCTCCTGTAGATAAGGCCGGCGACAACAACCCCGGTTCCGAAGAACATGGCCAGTGCGACAAAAGAGCTGACCGACAACTGCATCATGCCGCTGAGACCGTGTCCGCTAGGACAACCGTCTGCCATGCGGGCCCCCAGCATGGCAACAATACCTCCCAAGAAGGCCCCTGTGCCTCGTTTTCCTATCGATGGGCCAAACCGTTCTTTCCAAGTCGGCGGGACACTTTCCAGTTTGAAGCTCTTGTCGGTTGTGGATGCGATCAAAGCTCCGAAAAAAATCCCGAGAACAAGCATGAACTGCCAATCCACGCGTACTTTTTCCTTCGTGAAATATTCGTTAGTTGCAACTCGATCCGGCAAGACGGTCCGTTCAAGCAGTCCCGCAGCACGCACAAAGGTCGTTGAAGCGCCAAGGTAATTCGTCTTTCCCATCCATTGGGTGGTTGCATACACCGAAACGATAGCCAACACCCCAACCAACGCTCCTGCCAGATAAGGACTCCATCCACCATCTTCTGTTTTCCATTTCATCAGTATCTCCTTTCCTGGTTTGAATCGAACAAGTAAAGTTACTGATCCGTATATCTCCACTGCTTGTGCAAGGAGTATTACATTTTGTCCTATGCCAACAATTCCAGATTTTTTTTCATACTGGCACAGGATATTCAATCATCGTAATATTATGAACAATTTTCTTGAAATATTTGCAATATTCAATTTTCGCTCCACAGTATATCATCACGATGAGAAAGATATGATTTTTTGAAAAACTTATCAGGATACATGTCCCAAGTACTGCTCTGACACATTTCATGGCGTTCCTTGCGTTACCGCCCCAGCTTCTTTCCCTGATTGGGGCGCTTGTACCAGAATCCGCAGAGCCGGGGTGAACGTATGGCAAACGGCACGAACACCATGAAGAGTATCCAGCCGATAATCTGCACATCCGAATACCAGCGTAATTTCCTGGCTGACGTGACGACGGGCGAGTCGGTGATGATGGTAAACCTCTGCCCCCGGAAGCGACCCCATTTTCTCAGTTGGCGTGACAGCAGCACTTCTTCGGCGGCATAGAGCCTGAGGTCAAAACCGCCGACCGCCTGGAAGGCTTCGCGGCGGCAGAAGAAAAAACTGCCGGCCGCGGTGCGGGTAAAAAGGGAAATCCACTTCCAGAGACCGATGGCCAGGCGGCCGACCACAGTGGTCTCGCCCTCGAAAAGGACCACGGCGCCGCCGCCGACGCAGAGTCCCTCGCGAAGCAGCTGAAGTGCCCTGGTCAGCAGCACCGCCTCGATCCGGGTATCGGCATCGACAAAGACCAGATAATCCGCCACAGTAGCAGCGGCCCCGGCATTGCGGGCCCGGGCAATCTGATTGACCGGCTCGAACACCACCCGATCGGCTCCGCCGGCTTTGGCCACCGCGGCGGTATCATCGCTTGAATGATTGTCCACCACAATGCACTCGCCGGGGAGATCCTGCGCCGCCATGGCCCGGCGCACTGCAGTCAGGGTGACAGGCAGCTCCTCCGCCTCGTTGTAGGCGGGAATAATGATCGCATAGACGGGCGATGCTGCAGGCATAAATCCCCCTTTCGGTGAAGGGCTGAGGCGGCGAGAACGTTGATCACGGTCAGGACGGCAGCAGGATGGGCAGCAGTACCACCGAAACGAGCAAGGCCAGGATCGTAATCGGTGAGGTGGTGAGGTGATGGTGACACGAAGTCGCTTTCTTCGGGCTTCAAAAAAAGCCCTTCCCAATGCAGAGCCAACCAATCCAATGCGATAAAGCTACGCTTTCAAGACGGGTTCTGCAATAATTTTGATTCTATACTCGTATAGGCAGAGTTTCAGTAATCCTTGTCCATTTCAAGGTTTCCAGCCTGAACCCGAATCAAATCGGCAGCCGGCTCAGCTTAAGACTACTCCTATGCGATGAATGGGCAAGGAATATTACCCCGCCCATTCTGGCAAATCGCACTCGTTATTGTTCCACCATGTTTGACAGATGTTTTTTTTGCTGGCTTGGTGAAGCAACTGTGCATATTTTCTAAGATACGCGTTCTTGACAGGAACGGTGTTCTGAAAATAAACTAACTATTGCTGTGCAATTACAAAACAAAGGCGCACATACAGGTTCTCAAGCTGGTCGGTTCAACGGTCTTTAACACAAACGGACATCAGGGAAGAAATAATGAAAACTCCTGGCAAGCCATCCCGGTTCCCGACCATTTTTTACAAAGTGATAGTTCTTCTCGGGGCGGCACTTCTCCTGGGAGGAGCTCTTGCCGTGCCTTTTTATTACGAAACGCAAACGTTGTGGTATAAAACAGGAGCCGACAGGGTTATGCTCCGGGCCGGACAGCTGGCGGGTTTATTCGCCCTTGTTTTGCTGATTGGACAAATCCTTCTAGCTTTACGAGTAAAGCTTTTTGAACATCTTTATGGAGGTGCACGCCTGATCCGCTGGCATCAGATAAATGGTGTGCTTATTCTCTGTACAGTCTGCAGTCATGTGTTTCTGGTGTTGGCTCCTGAAGGATTCGACAATCTGCCGATCGGCAGAAAATACTGGCCTGAAATGATCGGCGGGCTTCTTCTTCTTTTTCTCCTCACCATGGTGCTCACCTCCCGTTTCCGATCGTGGTTCAAACTGGAGTATGCGCGATGGCGGATGCTCCATAAACCCATGGGCTACCTTTCCCTTGTGCTCGTTTTTTTTCATGTGCTGTTTGTCAGTGAATCTTTTGCCCGGGGATTACCGAGAACGGTACTGGTCACCATCGGCATAGGCTTAGCACTGTTCATTGGCCTTGTGCAGGTGCTGAGGCGGACTTCTACGCCCCTATCGCCATGACAGCATCCACCTCTCGTCCCCTTTGCCCGCAACGCGTGCCGCTTTCCGGTGCCGTCAATTTCCGTGACCTTGGCGGCTACCGGGCCGTTGATGGTCGCCAAGTGAAGCGAGGACTGGTTTTTCGCTCCGATCATCTATCCCGTCTGACGACAGAGGACCAGCAGATGCTGCAGCGCCTCCGGTTCAAGGTAGTCTGCGATCTGCGCACCGTTCAGGAGCAGCAGCGGCAGCCCGACCTTCTGCCGCAGGATGGTTCAATCCGTCTGATTCCCCTTCCGGTCCAGGCGGGAAGCTTTGATCCGGCCCTGGCCATTGATCGTCTGCGGTCCGGAGATCGCGACTGGCTATCCCTCGATTTCTTCATCAATGTTTACCAGCAGTATCTTGACGATTTCGGTCCGGTATGGGGCAGAGTATTGCGGCTCATTGCCGCTCCCGCGAATCTGCCCCTGGTCTTCCACTGCACCGGCGGCAAGGATCGCACCGGCATCTGTGCGACCTTGCTGCTGCTGACCCTGGGGGTGGGGGAAGATGATATCTTCCTCGATCACGACCACTCCAATGCCTGTAATGCCGAGCGCCTGCAACCAATCTATGCCCGATTCGCCGATCTGGGCATTGGGCCTGAGCAGGCCGCACCCTACCTGCAGGCACCCCGGGAGCCGCTGGCCGCGATGCTCACGCACCTGCGCACAACCTACGGCACGATCGACAACTACCTGTTATCCAGGGCCGGGTTGGATGAAGCAACCCTCGCGGCCTTGCGAGCAAACCTGCTCGAATGACAACCTCGCACACCTCCACCGGCCAAAGCGACAATGTCCCGGCCCGGCGAGCGCCGGAACAGGTACCGCCAGCCCTACGCCGGCAGGCGTGGCTGGCCGCGGCGCTCCTGTTCTGCCCCTGGTTGGCGGCCCTTTTCCTCTGCATTCCCCTTCTTCGCCTGCATCCCCTCGCCTTTTCGCTGCTGCTGCCGGGACTCATTGTGGCCATCTATCTGCAGCTGCGGCTGGTATCCCATCTGGGGACCAATCACCGGTTTGGCGAAGCGGACCGGCCTTTCCCCACCCTTGGGGCGGCCAACTGGATCACCCTGCTGCGCAGCGCAGCCGTAGTCGCCCTGGCCGGATTCCTGCCCCTGGCTGTTCTTCCGAGCCCGGCACTGCCGGCGGCCCTGATCTGGGCGCCGGGACTGATCTATCTGGGCATTTCCCTGGCCGACCTACTGGACGGTTTTGTCGCCCGCAGGCAGCATCGGCAGACCGAACTCGGCCAGCAGTTGGATATCGAGACCGATGCCGCGGGGCTGCTGGTGGCCCTGCTGGTGGCTGTCAGCCTGGATCGGTTGCCGGCCCTCACCCTCCTGGTTGGGCTGGCCTATTACCTCTTTCTCTTCGGAATCTGGTGGCGCAAGCAGCGGCGTCTGCCTCTGGTCGCACTGCAATCGCGACCCTATGCGCGGATCATCGCCGGCTTCCAGATGGGAGTGGTGGCCATGGCACTGCTGCCCCTCTTCAATCCGCCCTTCACCTCCATCGCCGCCGTTCTCATCATGACACCGCTTCTGGTTGGTTTTGGCCGGGACTGGCTGGTGGTTTCCTGCCGGCTGCGCCCCGACAGCAACCAGCGCACCGCCCTGGATCACTGGGCAGGCCTCGTGTCATCCCGTTTTCTTCCCCTGGTGCTGCGCCCGCTTCTTCTGCTCGGCGGTACTCTCACCCTTGTTCAAGGCGCTGCTTCCCTGCCGCATCCGTTCTGGCAGTGGGCACCGAGCCTCTGCTGTCTGCTGGCCGGAGTCGGTTGGATGGGCCGCTCTGCAGCGCTGTTACTCACCCTGTTGCTGAGCTGCGGCCTTACCCCTTACGGGACGGATCTTCCGATGTTGATCCTTTTCGGCATTGCCGCCACCCTGATGCTGACCGGCACCGGCCCGCTGTCCCTCTGGTCCCCGGAAGAGGATATCCTCTATCGCCGCAGCCGGAATGGTGGATCCCCGGCGGGAAACGGGAAGGCATGATCGCGCGCGCCACTTCATCTGTTGCCGGTTTCCTCTCCCCACTCATCGGCTGGCGCGGCCTGCTGCTGGTACTCGGCCTGATCCTGGCCTGGCTGGCGTTGCGCGGTATGCCCTGGGACCAGGCGTGGGGGCAGGTGACAGGGATGGGCGCTGGTGCCATCCTTATCCTGCTGGGACTCAATATAGTGATGCTACCGCTCATGACCGTCCGCTGGTGGCAACTCCTGCGTGCATTGGGCTCGCCAGTCCGCCTGTGCACACTCTGCGCCTATCGCTTTGCCGGCAATGCGGTCAGCTATCTTACCCCCGGCCCCCATTTCGGCGGTGAGCCGCTGCTTGTCTATCTCCTGCGTAAGCGCCAGGGCATACCGCTACCGGCAGCCGGGACCTCGGTCGCCCTGGACCGGATACTTGAGCTTTTGGCCAGCATCGTGGTCCTGAGTATCAGTCTGATCATGCTGACTGTCACGGCCACTGGACCCTTTGCCGGCAGATGGGCAGTTCCCCTGGCTATCATCCTGGCAGCCGCTGTTGCCGCTCTCCTCGCAGCTCTGTACATGGGCAAACGTCCTCTTTCCCGCATCTTCCAATGGTTCATGCAAGTATGCGGCATGGCCCATTGCGCACCCACCGGCTTCGCCGGACGGTTGCTGGAAGCTCTCATGCAGGGCGAGATTCTGACCGAATCCCTCCTGCGCCTACATCGGCGGGCGTTTTTGCTGGCCAACCTCTGTTCCCTTGGCCACTGGCTCGGGGTATTCATTGAATTTTGGCTGATGGCTGCCTTGCTAGGGCATTCGTTGTCGTTTTCGCAATTGCTGACAGTTGTGATTGCCGCCCGCCTTGCCTTTCTCACCCCCTTGCCGGCAGGTCTTGGTGTCCTCGAATCCACCCTGCCCTGGGTAACCACCGCTCTAGGCCTGGGGAGTGTCACTGGCCTCGGCCTCTGCCTGCTCATCCGGATTCGCGACATCCTCTTCAGCCTGGCCGGATTGGGATTAGCCATGAAATATTTGACTTGTCCGGGCAGGACCGGTACTCTTGCTCAAGATGCAGGATGACGTGACTCAGGCGAAGAACGAATTCTCATTCAATTGTCCGGGTTCAGACCATTTCTCTCTGCGCGCCCGCACCTTTTTTTCGTGCGGTTCACCGAAACCTCTGGACCTTTTCAAGGAGGGCATTCCCAACTAACTATGCGGCGTAATGACCACCGTCCCGCCCTTTCCGGCGCCAGTCCCCGCAAGGTCGACCCAGAACAATGGTTCGCTCGTTTGCCGCTGCTGGCCGCACAGTTCCTGGCCGAGCATCGCCGGCCGTTGGTCACGGTTTCCTATGCCCAGAGCGTGGACGGCAGCATCGCCTCCAGAAATCGGAAACAGCTCCAACTGAGCGGTCACCAGTCGATGGTGCTCACCCATCGCATCCGTGCCGCCTGCGACGCCATCGTTATCGGCATCAACACCCTGCTGATCGACGACCCTTTGCTCACTGTCCGTCTCGCCGATGGACCGAGCCCCCAACCCATCGTCCTTGACAGCCATCTGCGCATCCCCTTGCAGGCCCGTCTGCTTGAACGGACCGACCGTGGTTGCTGGGTCGCCTGTACCGAAAAAGGTGATCCCGGGCGCATCAGTGAGGTCGAAAACCGGGGAGCCGAGGTCATCCGCTGCCGCCACGACAACCAAGACCGGGTAGATCTGCCGCATCTGCTCCAGCAGCTTGGCGAGAGAGGGATCGGCAGCCTCATGGTCGAAGGGGGCGGCCAGGTGATTTCGAGCTTCATCGAGGCGCGCCTGGCAGATCAGCTGATCATCACCATCGCCCCCCGCCTGGTCGGTGGCCTGCCGGTGCTGGACCGACCTGCTGTGCGCAACGGAGCCCTGCTGCATCTGACCACCGTGACCTACCAGCCCTGCGGACCGGACGTCATTCTCTGGGCCCAACCGCAATGGCAGGACCCATGAGGCGGCATCGGCTGGAATTTGTCGCCCCCGGCCGGGTTGCGGTGCACGAGGGACCGGCACCGCAACCGGCTGCGGATCAGCTCCTGGTACAGACCCGGCTCTCCGCAATCAGTGCCGGGACCGAGATGCTGGTGTACCGGGGGCAGTGGCCGCAGGGAGTCACTGTCGACGCCACCTTTGATGCCCTGGCCGGCACCTTTGCCTATCCCCTAGCCTACGGCTATTGCACGGTCGGCCGGGTAATCGCGGCAGGACCGGGTTTAACCGACGACTGGCTGGGCCGCCGAGTCTTTGCCTTCCATCCCCATGAAGACCTCTTCTGTGCCCACCCCTCGATCCTGCACCCCATCCCCAATGATCTGGACGATGAGACCGCCCTCTTTCTTCCCAACATGGAGACCGCAGTCAACCTCCTGCTGGATGGCGCTCCCCTGATCGGTGAACAGGTGGTCGTCATCGGCCAGGGCATCGTCGGCCTGCTCGCCACCGCCCTGCTCGCCCGTTTTCCGCTGGCATCCCTCACCACCCTTGAATCGCACCCTTTGCGGCGCGAGGCCTCGAGCCGTCTCGGTGCCACCCTCTGTATCGATCCGGCGGCATCGGACCTTTTTGCCCGGCTGGGCGCGATTCCCGGTCAGGGCGGTCAGGCGGATCTGATCTTTGAGCTTTCCGGCAACCCGGCAGGCCTGGACACGGCGCTGGCCCTGACGCGGCCCAGCGGCCGGGTGGTGGTCGGCTCCTGGTACGGCAGTAAAAAGGTTGACCTTGACCTGGGTTCTTTCTTTCATCGCGGCCGTCTTACCCTGATCAGCTCCCAGGTGAGCAACATCGCCCCCGCGCTCTCGGCCCGGTGGCAGGCCCATCGCCGCCTTGATGTGGCCTGGGAAATGCTGCGCCAGGTTCAACCCCAGTCCTTGATCACTCATCGCTTCGCCCTGGCGGATGCCGCCGAGGCCTATGCGCTGATTGACCGCAGCCCTGGCGAGGCCATCCAGGTCATCTTCCAACACCCTTCCGCAACCACGCGGTGAAATTTTTGCAGGGAGAATAAGCATGTACAGTCTCGGGATGCGGCGCGAATTCAGCGCCAGGCATTATCTGATCGGCGGTGACTGGGGAGCGGAAAACAGCGAGCACCCCCATCATTATCGGCTGGAACTGGTCCTCGAGGCCCTGAACCTGGATCAACACGGATATCTGGTCGATATTGTCGAGGTGGAACAGCACCTGGATGCGGTGGTTGCCGATTTTTCCGGCCACATTCTCAACGACCTTGCCGCCTTTGCTGGCCTCAACCCCAGCATCGAGCGACTGGCCACCATCCTCCATGCCGCTTTCAGGGCACGGTTCGCCCAACTCCGGCTCGAGGCCCTGACCGTCACCCTCTGGGAGGATGATATCGCCTGGACCTCCTACCGTGCACCCCTCTGATGCGTATCGGCCTGGTCATCTACGGCAGCCTGGAGACGCTGACCGGCGGCTACCTCTATGACCGGATCGTGGTCGAAGGCCTGGAGCGACTGGGCCATGAGGTGGAGGTGATCGGTCTTGCCGGCGGCTCGTATCTGAGCCGGCTCGGCCATGGTTTGAAGCCTGACCTCTGCCAGCGGCTGCTGGCCAGCCGGTTCGACATCCTCCTGCAGGACGAACTCTGCCATCCCTCTCTTTTCTTGACGAACCGCCGACTGCGCCGCCTGCACGGTCCTCCGCTGGTTGCCATCGTCCACCACCTGATGTGCCGGGAACCACGGTCGTGGTGGCAGAACCGGCTCCTGGCCCTGGTTGAACGACAGTATCTGGCCTCGATGGATGGCTTCATCTTCAACTCGAAGACCACCGGCAAAACGGTGGCAGCCCTTGTGGGCAATAACCACCCCCACGTCATCGCCTATCCGGCAGGAGACCGCTTCGGCAGCCCCCTCTCCGCAGACAATATCAGCCAGAGGGCCCGCCAGCCCGGGCCTTTGCAATTGCTCTTTCTGGGCATCGTCATCCCCCGGAAGGGTTTGCTGCCCCTGCTCAGCGCTCTGGCCGGAGTGGACCGCGAGCTCTGGCATCTGACCGTGGTGGGCAGCCTCGACATCGACCCCGCCCATGCCGCCGCGGTCCGGGAACAGGTCGATCGCCTGGGCCTGACCGATTCGATCCGGTTCGTCGGCCCGTGCTCGGGTGACCGCCTGGTGGAGATCATCCGCGCCAGCCATCTGTTCTGCATGCCCTATGCCTATGAGGGGTTTGGCATTGCCATTCTGGAGGCCATGGCCTTTGGCTTGCCGGCCATCGGCTGCCGGGATGGAGCGGCCGGTGAGACCATCAGCCACGGGAGCAACGGTTTTCTGCTGGCGGCCGATGACCTGGCGGGATTGGCGCCGCTGGTGGTGCAACTGCAGCATGACCGGGAGGCATTGCTGCAGCTCAGTCTTGCCGCCCGCCAGACCTATGCCGGCCGACCCGGCTGGCAGCACAGCGTGGCCGCGATCAATGCCTTTCTGGTGGAGATGAAGAGTGGACAAGCGCAAGGAAAAAGTATCACGCCGGTTCCACGGGCAGGAACCGCAGAACCGGAGAATGGGCATGGAAGCAAGTAATTCTGCAGGCGAGCGGCCGTCTCCGCAGGTGGCGGATGATTTCGGGACCGGCTTTGATGCCCATTACCTGGCCGCCAAGAAATCCATTGATGACCGGGCACTGAATCGATACGTCTGGACCGCACTCTGCCATGCCCTGCCGCAGACAACCGGGGCTGAGCCCGCGAATATTGTGGAGATCGGCGCCGGCATCGGCACCATGCTGGCGCGAGCAGTCGACTGGGGATTGCTGAACGGACCGGCCACCTACCTGGCCACCGATTGCGATGCCGGCCACCTGCGGCTCGCTCGGCAATACCTTGCAGCCTGGGCTGATGAACGGGGTTCTACGTTGCACTGGCCGGAAAAACAATGCGGCCGCTTATGCACCGCACAGGCTGAAATTGCCCTGGTTTTCGAGGCGGTCCGTGCTGAAGAGATAGCCCGCCGGACCGAGTCCAGAGGTACCTTCCACCTGGTCATCGCCCATGCCGTGCTCGACCTGATCGACCTGCCGGCCGTGCTACCCGGCCTCCTGTCGCAACTCACCGACAACGGCTTGGCTTATTTCACCTGCAACTTCGACGGTGCCACCCTCTTTCTGCCCGAATACTCCGGAGGGGAAGAACAGGAAATACTGAGGCGCTATCATGCCTCCATGGAAGCGCGACTGACTGGGGCAAGCCGCACCGGCCGGCGACTGCTGAGTATGCTGCAGGGTCCGGGCCTCGAACTGCTGGCCGCCGGCAGTTCAGACTGGGTCATCCATCCCCGGAACCTTACCTACTCCGGAGATGAGGTTGTATTCCTCCATTTGCTCATTGCAGGGGTGGAACAGGAACTTTCCGGAAAAAGCGGTCCCCCGCCGCCGGGCCTGGCAGCCTGGGCCCGTACCCGGCATCGGCAGGTGGAGACGGGCGCCTTGACGTTTCTAGCCCGCAACCTCGATTTTCTCACCCGTCGTCGACCATCTCCGCCATGAAACTGAGCATCCGCACCTGGCCGCCGCTGCTGATCCTTGCTGCAGCCGCCGGCATACTCAGCTTTCTGCTGAACGTTACGTATCCGACTGACCGCTTTTTTTCCTGGCACCTGCTGCAGCCGTCCGTGGACGTCTGGTTCCTGCTCCTGCCGCTGGCCCTGTCGGCCTGCTGGGGGAAACACTCTCTGTTCTGGATCACGCTGCCGATATGGGCGCTCTTTCTTGCCCTGCGCCTACTCCGTATCGGCGATACCGTCGTGCCCATGTACTTCAACCGGCCCTTCAACCTCTACCTCGACTCCGCATATGTGTACGGACTTTACGATCTGCTCAAGACCTCCTCCCGGCAGGGGGATTTCCTCCTCATGGCGGCGGGTGCGGCAATAGTGACGATCGGGGTGTGTGTACTCACCTGGTTCGCCTGGCGATGGGCCGCCAGGGCGCTGGCAAACAGCCGGCTCCGGTTCGCGTTTCTGGGTGCATCAGGCCTCCTCCTCGGCGCGTTCCTGATCCTGGGAGTGCAGCCGGCCAAACCGCCAGCGCTTGTTCGCCTGGGACAGGAGATTCGCTCGGTCCGCCAGCAGCGCGAACAGCAGCAGACCTTTAACGACCAACTGGAGCACCTCGCCCGGGAGCGGGCGGCCGGTCCTGCCACGCTCGATGGCCTTGGTCGGGCGGATGTCCTGCTGTTTATCGTTGAATCCTATGGTCACGTCGTCTTCAGCCAGCCCCACTACCGGCAGACGATGAAGCCAACCATCGAAAAATTTGGCAGGACCCTTGCCCAACATGGCTTCGAGGCTGTGTCGTCCTCTCTGCTATCGCCCACTTATGGCGGCGCTTCGTGGCTTGCCCATGCCACCCTGGAGTTTGGCGTTCGGGTGGAAAATACCCTTGAGGAGACCACCCTGCTCCGCTCTTCCCTGGAGGCCATGGCCACCCATTTTCGCCAGAACGGCTATCGTACCGTCTCGGTGATGCCCGGTACCCGGTTCGCTTTTCCGCAAGGGGCGGCGTTCGGCTATGAACAGGCCTATTATACCTGGCATTTTGGTTATCAAGGGCGCACCTTCGGCTGGGCGCCGATGCCGGACCAGTTTGTGCTCGATTGGGTACGACGCCGGGAATTCACTGCGCCCGCACAACCAATTTTCGCCCGCTACGTTCTGATCAGCAGCCATGCCTCGTTCAGTATCCAACCGCCCTACATAGCGGACTGGGAAACTATCGGCGACGGCAGCATCTACAATGTACGTGAACCCGTCATGTACCCCATTGAATGGCCGGATCTCAGAAATGCGGGCGATGCGTATCTGCGTTCATTGGATTACGAATTTGAGATACTCGGAAACTATCTCGCTCAGTATGTCGCGAGTGACGCCCTGATAATCATTATGGGAGATCACCAGCCCAATCTGCATCTCACCGGCCCTGGGCAACCCTGGTCGGTGCCAGTGCATGTCATCAGCCGCAACGCCCGCCTATTGATGCCGTTCCGTGACCGGGGATACACGACCGGCCTGTATCCCGATCAAAAGCCGCCCAATGCGGGGATGGAGACCTTTCTGCCGGGATTTCTAGAAGATTTCAAATGACCGACCACAAACGCTTCCCAATCCGCCTTGAGTGCCTGGCATGATCGGTCCAAGGTGTTCATAGAGGAAATACTGGAGTATAGCGGCCAAGTTGACTTGGAGGGCTTGCCTTTCTGCAATGACCATTTATCTTAGTAACGTAGTCGTCTCACCCGTCCCTGATGGTCGCCGCAATATTCACACGGTCAAAGGTCGATCTTTTCCACTCTTAGGAGGCACATATGAACAAGAACATACTCATTCTCCTCGTTGTCGCCGTTCTCGTCGGATCATTCGGATCCCCCGCGCGCGCCGAAGCTCGTTCCTGGGAAATCGACAAGGAACATACGAACTTCTATTTCAGTGTCGATCACATCTATGCCAAGGTCCGCGGTTATTTTACCGATTATTCCGGCACGGTTTTTTTCGATCCCGACAATCTCAAAGACAGTAAAATTTCTTTTGAGATCAAGGTGAAGAGCGTTGACACCGGCATCGGCAAACGCGACAAGCATTTGCTGTCGGACGATTTTTTCGATGCTTCCAAATATCCTTTAATAACGTTTACCAGCACCAGCATCACCAAGGCGGAGGGGAACATCTACAAGGTCAACGGCACCTTGACCATAAAAGGCGTCTCCTCTGACCTGATTCTTCCTCTCACCTATGGCGGCAGGAAGGATCACCCCTTATCTCCAGGTATGGAAGTGATAGGCTTCAACGGCAACTTGACTCTTGACCGACTGGCCTATTCCGTCGGGGACGGGAAATATTTCAAGATGGGCGTGGTTGGCAAGGACGTTGATATCCTGGTGACGATGGAGGCGCTGGGGAAAAAATAGAACCGCTTTCTGTCGTAATCATTGAGCAGACACTGTTTTGAGATCTTTTAGGGGGAGGCGACTCTCAACGCAGATCGACGCTGCAGCCTTCACATACCGTAAGGATTGGCTTGACTCCGTGTCCACCATTTTGAGGGAAGATCTCCATATCGCGAACCATCTTCACCCCAGACCTTAACCTCAATGCGATGTGATGTAAGATCGGTAACTGGGTCAACCGTTTCGCCATCTTTTTGACAATACAAAAAATAATCGTGGCAAAAAGGAAGAAAATACGGACATATTACATGAATGGTTTCCGGAGTTTTTCGAAAGCCAGAGATTATTTACACGAAATTATTTCGTTATATTTTATCCAGAACCCATCAACCCACCCACACCCATCCTCCTCGGCATCGAATGCGGCTCCTTTTAATTACCTGCGCTTGGTTTCTGATCCTCCTCACAGCCTGCGCTCCGGTCGGCCCGGACTACCAGCCGCCCCAGAGCAACATGCCGGCGGCCTTCACTACCATGCAGGAAACAGAAGCGCAGCATGTATCTGGAGACAACCGGACACGCTGGTGGGGTCTGTTCAGCGATACTCTGCTGATTCAACTCGTTGACCAGGCGCTCGCGGCCAATCAGGATCTGCGTATCGCCGAGAGCAGAATCAAGGCGGCCAGGGCACGATACCTGATGACTGAAGCAGCGACAGATCCCTCACTTGCTACCGCAGGATTATATTCCCAGAGTCAGCGCAGCGACACTACCGGTTCGAGTTCAAACACCGGCAATCAGGATCTTTTCCAGGCCGGATTCGATGCCGACTGGGAACTCGATATTTTCGGAGGACAGCGACGCTCGATGGAAGCCGCCGCCGCGACCCTGTCGGCCTCGGAGGAAAACCGGCGCGATGTCCTCATCAGCCTGGAGGCCGAGGTGGCCCGCAATTACTTCGAGCTGCGCGGCAGCCAGCGGCGATTGGCAACCGCCCGCAACAATCTGATCGCCCAGGAAAGAACCCTGGCAAGTGTTGAGGGTCGATACAGCCTCGGTCTTGTGTCAAAGCTCGAGGTTGCCCAGACCCAGACCCAGAAATCCCTTCTCGCCGCCACAATCCCGGCTCTTGAGAAAAAAATCGCCGGCAGCACAGGCCAGCTGGCCTTGCTTCTCAATATGCAGCTGGCTGAGATTGCGCCGTTATTATCTACATCGACGACTCCGCCGGAGTTACCTCTGTACCTGCCGGCTGGGCTGCCCTCCGATCTGCTGCGCCGCCGCCCGGATATCCGCCGGGCCGAACGGCAGCTGGCCGCAGCCACTGCCGATATCGGCGTAGCAACCGCCGATCTGTTCCCGCGCTTTTCACTATCCGGCTTGATTGGCCTGCAGAGCAGCAGCCTCTCTGATCTGGTATCCTCCGGCAGCCGTTTCTGGTCGTATGGCCCGTCCTTCAACCTGCCGCTGTTCAACCGGCAAAAACTCAAGGCAGCGGTCACGATAACCGAAGCGCAGCGGGAAGAGGTGCTGGCTGGCTACGAAAAGGCAGTGCTTTCGGCCCTGATCGAGACGGAAAGCACCCTGATCCTGTTCGCCCGTGAGCAGGAAACCCGCGGCAGCCTGGCCAGCGCGGTGCAGACAGGCAGACAGGCCGTACAGCTCAACGAGGGACTGTACAGCAGTGGCCTCACAGACCTGTCTGATGTCCTCAGTAGTCAGCGCACCCAGTACCAGGCCGAAGACCAGCTTATCCAGAGCGAACAGCAACTTGCCCTCAGCAGCATCGCCCTGTACAAGGCCCTGGGCGGAGGATGGGAGATTGCCGAACTGACAACGAACACCACCCCGGCCAACGGCCAGGAACATAAGAAAACCCAGCAACCTGACAAAAGACCATGATATCCTCAACCCCGGCCAAACCCGCCAAGTCCCGACCTTCCTCGTTCAACCACTCTGGTCATACGATTGGCCAATATGCAGCTTTGCTCGTGCTCACCCTTGCCGTTATTGTCACCGGCTGTTCCACCGATACCCCGCAGAAGGGCCAGAAAAGCGGCGGCAGGACTGCCGCAATCTCGGTGACAACCGCCCTCTGCACCGCAAAAGACGTCCCGGTCACTCTCGAGGCCAGCGGCCGGGTCGAGGCATCGGCCTCCGTCGGCATCAGATCAAGAATCAACGGCACCCTGGACAGTGTCCATTTCAAGGAAGGACAACCGGTACGCAAGGGAGATCTGCTCTTCAGCATCGACCACCGACCCTATGTCGCCCAGGTGAAGGCAAAAGAGGCACAGCTGGCCAAGGACCTTGCTGAACTGGAAAACGCCAGAAAAGACTTCGATCGCTACCTGCCCGCCTCGAGAAACGGCTACGTCTCGCAGGCCCAGGCCGATCAGGCCGCAACCAGAGT
>JAIFKM010000055.1 GCA_020049575.1 Desulfobulbaceae bacterium | reverse complement strand
ACTACCTCCGTCAATATTCTGCAGTTTGGACCTGGGATTACCATGGCCGGTCTCCGCTTCTCCGAACAGGATGGGTATCTGATTATCGATATTCCTGAAACTGGAGACCAACTCAGACTTGCTGGTTATGCCCCGGACAGGCAGACATTTACCACTGCCGTCGACATATTCCGCTTCTCGGATGGTAGTCAGGCGAGTAGGGAGGATCTCCTTAACCAGGGGATAATAATTTCAGGAACGAGCGGCGATGACACTTTCCTTGGAGCCCCAGGCAATGATCGCCTCGAAGGAGGAAGTGGCGATGATACGTATTCTTTCAATCTTGGTGACGGAATAGATACTATCGTCGATATCAGTGCTCCGGGCATGGCTAACAGCATCAGGTTCGGTGACGAAATTGCGATTAAGGATATTCGGGCTGTGGTCGTTCAAGGTAGTCTAGTCCTGCAGGTCGGCGAGGATGGAGACGCCATTAGATTTGCAGGGTTTGATCCGACTGTATCGGGCATGCCAGTTCCTGTGGGGCAGTTTGCCTTTCGGGACGGCACGAGCCTGAATTTTACAGATCTGCTCAATCGTGGCTACGAGATTGTCGGGACAATCTGCTATGACGCTCTACTTGGCACCTCGGGCAACGATAGGATTCGCGGCCTTGCTGGAGATGATCTTTTGGTTGGTGGGACAGGTGATGATACCTATCTTTTTGCTGCTGGTGAAGGAGTCGACACTATCGATGATATCGCCGGATCGGGCGAAGGAAACACCCTGGTTCTGCCGGAAGGCTCTGCTTTCAAAACAGTCCATCTCGGGTTCGATGCCGATGCACACACTTTGATTCTGCAAGAAACTGAGACGGAAAACGAGATCAGGCTGACTAACTTTGATCGACTGAACCCTTCCGGCGCGCATGCTGTACAATATTACCAATTCGGCCAGAATGGTCCTGTCTTGAACTATGAAGAGCTCATCGCAAGAGGGTTCGACCTTGAAGGAAGTGCCGGCAATGACAACTTGCTTGGTACTGCCATGAATGACCGTATCCATGGCGGAAACGGTGATGATATCATGGAGGGAGGAACCGGCAACGATTATCTCTTCGGCGGTGATGGTAACGATACCTATGTCTTCAATCAGGGCGACGGGATCCTTACCATCGCGGATTCTGTGGAAATTGGTGCCGGTAATGTTCTTCGCTTTGGTTCCGGAATCGAGGTCGAGGACCTGCGTCGGCATCTCTATTTCGAGCCCCCGGAAAACGGCCAGGAAGGAACATTGATTATAGCTTTTGATAACGGCGATGAGATTCGACTTTCCGGCTTTAATCCTGGAGATGTGCTCAATAGTCCGCGTTCCATCGAAACTTTCGAATTCGCCGACGGTACGTCTCTCTCCTTTGCCGAACTGGCCAACTCAACCTTTGTCGTTGAAGGTGACGGCAATGACAACATTCTCTATGGGACAAATCTGGGCGATCGCTTGTATGGACGAGACGGTGACGATTCTCTTTCATCAGGTTCAGGAGACGATGTTCTGACTGGAGGTACAGGTAATGATGTATTGTCCGGCGGAGCCGGGCGTGATGTCTATGCGGTCAATCTCGGTGATGGTGTTGACGTGGTTGCCGATGGAAATGCAGAAGGTATCAGCAACAGTATTCTGTTCGGTTCAGGTATTGACCCGAGTGATGTCGAACTCATTCGAGAAGACGGCACGCTAATCGTTCAATATGGAACACTGGGTGACCAGCTGCGCATTGCAGGATTTGACCCGACCGGCGTGAACGGTGGGTTGGTACTTGACACCTTCGAATTTACCGACGGAAGATCGATACGATATCGTGAATTTGTCAACCATGCTCCGCAGGCTGGTGAGGTGGTTCTGGGGCCCCTGACAATTTTGGAGGATGAATCATTCATCTTCCAACTTCCAGAAAATACGTTCATTGATGCTGATAATGAGCCGCTTCTCTACCTTGCGGAAGTCTCAGAGTATGACAAGTTGCCGGATTGGCTTCGGTTTGATCAGGCGACACGAACCTTCAGCGGGACTCCTGATAATAACGACGTTGGTTCGTTTACGACCAATGTCACCGCAATCGATCCGATTGGCATAAGTGCTACCCGATCATTCACCGTGACGGTGGAAAATACCAACGATGCGCCGGAGGTCAATATCCCACTGGTCGATCAAATTGCGATGGAAGATCAGCCTTTTACTTTCACTGTTCCGACCGGTACTTTTGTAGATATAGACCTTGGTGACACACTTGAGTACACAGCCAGCCAGGCTGACGGTAAGGCTCTACCAGACTGGCTGAGATTCGATGCATCTGCCGGTGTCTTTGCCGGTATACCCGTCAACGATGATGTCGGCGTTATCTCTGTGAGAATGACTGCAAAAGATCTTCAGGGTGCAGAAGTGTCCAGCCTTTTCAATCTCACTGTTGCCAATGTCAATGATGCGCCGACCGTGAAGGAGATGGACAGGAATATCGTGTTGGGGCTTCAGACCCTGAACGGAATGATCGAGGCCTGTGACGTCGATGGCGACACATTGTCCTTTGCGGTCGCCATTGCTCCTGCGCATGGATCGCTTGAACTGGATGACCAGGGGAAATGGAAATATACTGCTGAGGCTGGTTTCTTCGGTGGCGATTTCAGTGAGATACTGGTATCCGACGGGCTTGGCGGCGAAAAGCTAACGAAGCTCAGTTTCCTGGTCAACACCTATAACACAGGCAATGTCACCTTGCCTGCCGACACTTCGGATGTTGTATATCTGGAGGGAACCCGTAAGGATGATCTGGAATTCACAAGAGACGGGGACAACCTGGTAATCGATATTCGCCAGAAGGGTTCCTTGCGGCTGGCAGGGTACTTCACGGTTCCGGGGAGTAATCTCAAATCTATCGAGACTGTCGATGGTTCTGTTCACCTTGAGAAGGACGCGCTTGTCGATTTGGCAAATTGGTGTTCTGTGATCAAAGGTGTATGTCAGGGACTCCACGGTGAGAAACTGCTGGTTTCTGGAACCAGTAGTTCTGACACACTTCTCGGAGCCATGGACAACGATGTCTTGCTGGGATCCGGTGGGGGGGATCTGATGATGGGGCTGTGGGGTGACGATACGATCGTAGGTGGCACCGGAAATGACAGCCTGTATGGCAATGCGGGTGATGACACCCTCTACGGAGACCAAGGGTGTGATCGTCTGTCGGGTGGATCGGGGCACGATTACCTTGTGGGAGGCGCGAATCGGGATCACCTTTTCGGTGATGCGGGCAATGATGTTTTGGCAGGTGGACTCGGAAATGATGTTCTGACAGGCGGTTCTGGAAGTGATATCTATATTTTTGACACTGAACTTAACTCAATGACCAATAAAGATGTGATTTCGGATTTTGCCAGTGGGCTGGACACAATCAAACTGGGCAAAAATATTTTCAAAGCTCTGGTCGATGATGGAACGCTTTCTTCAGAATATTTTAAAGCCAGCTCAACCGGGCTTGCCAGTGATGAAAATGACTACCTTCTTTATAATACTACCTCAGGAGCTCTCCTCTATGACCATGATGGAGATGGTCATGGCGTTGCCGTTCAGTTTGCGACCTTGACCAACAAGCCGGTGATTTCCACTTCTGATTTCATGACTGTTTCTTGAAAATCAAGAGCCAAGTCTGTTGAGCAGGTCGGATTCGAGTTGTATGGCCCCCCGATGAGTCGAATACTGCTTGCCTGGGAGTTGGGTGATAACTATGGGCATATAGCGACACTATTACCTGTAGCGCGAATTCTTCGTCAACGTGGCCACGAGATTCTCTTTGCCGTGAAAAATCATAGCGCGGCAGGAGAACTCTTGAAGGACGAAGATTTTCGCTGCATCACTTCTCCCCGGGTTTCCCCAATCATACTGCAACGTCACCCCCCCGCCAGCTTTGCCGATATTCTTTTCGGGGTGGGTTTCGGCTGCCCTCATGCACTCGCCGTGTTGGTGCAATCCTGGCGAAAAATATTCGACGATTTTAAGCCCGATGTAGTTGTCACGCAATATGCCCCCATCGCTCGGCTTTCCGCCTGTTTGTCTGGCTTTCCATGTCTGCAGTTGCATACCGGATTTGAGTGCCCGCCGGACACGAGGCCTTTTCCGAGCTTTCGCAGGCATCTCAGGCTTTCGCCTGAAGATTTGCTGGCCAGAGAAAGAACCCTGCTGGCGAACATCAATCTTGTCAGTTCCCGTGGAGGGCACTGTGGCTTCGAGAGCTTACAGGAAGCCCTCAAGGGTGATGTCGACCTGCTGGCGACGCTCCCTGAACTCGATCATTATCGGAGCAGAAGTGATGGATGTTACATTGGACCGATTTCTCTGCGTGAGGGTGGTATCCCTCTGCAATGGTCTGGAAGAAAGTCTCGTCACCTTTTCGTCTATCTGAGGCCTTTCCCGGGAATAGAAGCAATCCTGAAAATATTGAAAGAGCAAGATGTAGATGTCATCGCTTGCGTACCAGGAATTGACAGGAGGTTGTTCATCCAGTTTGGCAGCGAATTTTTACGCATCTCGAGTTCATGTGTGCGATTGTCTGAAATTTTAACCGGAATGGATGTGGCTATTACACATGCAGGCCATGGAACAACAGCGGCTGTGTTTCTCGCGGGTGTGCCGATGTTGATGATACCAACTACCGTTGAGCAGTGTCTGATGAGCAGTAACATCGTTTCTCAGGGGAGTGGTATTGGGCTCAGCAAGAAGAGGGTTGCAGAATATTTTGCTGGGGCTCTGGAGATGCTTTTGGGCGACCAGGGGTATCAAAGAAAAGCGGCTGAGCTTGCCAGAAAGTATGCAGATTATGACCAAAACCGAGTGGTAATGCGGATTGCAAATACCATCGAACGTCTTCCTCAATGGTTGATCCATCAAAGGATGATCAATAATAAAAACTTTATAGAGTGAGAATGCCGGGTGCTTAGCCCAAGTTTAACGTGCGCTGTGGCAAGGCGCTGTTTTTCAGTGGGTGCGAATCCCGCCCGGTAACTTTCGTTCCAACCGGTAGCAACTGGAGCAGTCGTGGAGGTAACGAATCGGCTGAAGTCTCTGGTGTAGAGGGCCTTTTAGGGGCTTGGCGACTCTTTGTCCATTCATCGAATTGTGACTCAACGGTAGAAGCAAGAGATTCCAGCGACGGGAAATATTGATTATGAGTGCTGCGCCTTCGAGCCAATTTCCATACCCTTTCAATCGGGTTAAGGTCAGGGCTATAGGGTGGTAGAAAAATGAGATTGAAGCGATCGGAGCATTTTGACTGCCCCCATATGTAGAAATCTAAACTCGCTCTGATACTTGCGAGTTACAACGTCCGATTTACTCTGGCAATTTCCTCTGAAAATCGGAGGCCGGAGACCTTCCTATGGACGTATCTGTCCTTATGCTTACTGTCTTTGATAATGTCATGCAGCGGGTCATGACATTCAGTTGCTTCGATTTTGCATAGAACAAACGGCTATAAAGTAAAGGCAGTTGTGTAAGCCGGCATTTTTTGTGGCAAACCAGCAGGAGAATGGTATGAAAACGTACATTCTAGCGATGATATTGATTGGAAGCCTGGTCACGGCCGGGCAGGCGGGTGAGTTGCAGAAAGAGTATTTCGCCGCGACGCCTCCTGGGGCATGGGCTCAATACATGCTCGAAGCCGGAGATGGTTCGAAGTATCTGTCGAGTAGTCAGCGTAACGCCGACATGGATGGCCGGGTAGTCGTCGAGGAGAGCATGAAAGGCCAATCGGGGGCGGTGACGGGGACGGAGTCTCAAAATATTTATTTGTTGCAAAAGGATTTTAAACTTGCCAATGACTGGCTCAGCTTCGGGAAATTCACCGAAAAGATGACAATGAAAGCAGGTGATGCCGACATACCGATTGATGCCACTACCCTCGATGCGATCAAGAAAGGGTCGAAGGATTTTCGCGGCGCAGTGACTTTTGAGGCGATGGAGAACATAGATGGGCGTAATTGCGACCGTTACGCCTATTCGGCGGTCACCGCTGGTCCGGCGCCAGGCAAGGAAATTGGCCGGTTGTGGCTCGATCCAACAGTGCCCTTCGGTATCGTTCGGCAGACGGCAACGTCGTACAATGCCGATGGCTCGGTTGCATCATCATTCGAGATTCGTTTGCAGGATACGGGCCGCGTCCAGATTGACAGCCCTGTTGCTGCGTCTTCCACGCCCACAGGTCCAGTCGCACCTCCGGTCCCGGTGGTTGCTTCCCTGATCGATGGGTATAAAGCAGGTCACATCGGTATCGAGGTGTCGGTTGAAAAAGGCTCGGGCGGCCGCCGACTCCAGCTCGTATTCATCAACAAGACGGAGACCGTTCAGATTGTCAGATTGCAGGTGGGCAAACTCGACATCCCGGCCAGTGAACCGGTTGAAAAATTACAGATCGTTGTGAAGGATAATGCCGACATCGTTGTGCCCTCGGCTGCCTCCTCGGAAGCGATTACGGTGGAACAGCAGTCGGGGCGAGGGGCGGTCGACGGCAAATTCGAGTTGTCCGTTTACGAGGGCACGCTTCTTTTTACGGGATCGATCACCCTTGAGACATTGAAGTAGAGATCCGATTTGCAAAGTTCGAATCAGAAGCTTATTCCGTGGGAAAGCCCAAATTTATCGTGGACCCCAGTTTTAAGACAGTAATTTAAGCTGTGGTCATTCATAAAGAGCGAGGCGTTGGACTGGATGTATGCCTTGGACAGGGGAGCTATCCAGCTTATTCCAATGTAATTTTCTGTGGAAACTCTACTTATCACCCAATCCATGGAGGACAGATGCAGATCAAGTCACAGTCGTCAACCTGGGCCGGGATCTTCACGCTCGTTTCGTTCATCACAGTCGCCTTCCTAGGGACCTACGTCTACCTTATGTGGCAAGCGGGACGGGCGACCTGGCTTGTATACCTGATCAGCGTTCCCTTCTTCGCCATGGGAGCGCTTCTGGGATACGGTGGCCTGCGCGGCTTGCTCCGGCTTCTGCATTTTGGTCACTGGCGTCTCGAAATCGAGGGCCCCGGCGTGTTGGGGCGCCCCCTTCCAGCCAGGCTGCTCCCCGGCCGGGACGTCACGCCCTCGGGCGAGATTCGATGCGATCTGCGCTGCCTGAAAGTAACCATCGTAAACACTGGGAAGAATCAGCGTATGGAGACCAAGACGTTGTGGGAAACGTCCTGGATGGTGACCTCCGCGATCATCCTGAAGGGCCCGGGCCTGAGTCTGAGCCTGCCTCTGCCCGCGGACGGAACGGGCACGACGCAAGGACCAAACGACGGCGCAGGCGTGAAGTGGCAGCTCACGGTTCTCGTCCCCACACAAACCTTGTCCGACGAACCCATTTTCGACGTCCCTGTTCGCTGCTGATCTCCACTTCCAAGCCAATTGAACACAGCGTCATTGCAAGGAGGCGTCTAGGGTTTCCCGACGAAGCAACCTGGCCCCAACTACCAACCCGCTAAGGCCGTCCCGGCGGCGTCATTTTGTGCTCCCTCGGCGGCTCAACCCCTAGGAGGTGCTTCACGAAGTGGTCCCATCTACGTCGCATCACGTACGGTCCGTCGGTCCCAAAGCCGTGGCGCTGTGAGGGCAACAGAAGAAGTTCGAAATCTTTGTTCGATTTGATGAGCGCGTCCACCACGAGTTATGTGGTCTCCAACGGCACGTTGTCGTCCTGCATGTCGTGCATGAGAAGAAGTTTTCCCTTGAGGTTCTTCGGCTCCGCCTGGTTTTCCTTGGCATCGTAGCTATCGGGGGCGCCGTTTTCGCCCTTCACCAAAGGCCCTGATACCTCTCACCCCAATCGCACTCGTAACATCACGTTAGCCAAACTGGGATGTGAAGCGAGATAGCACGAACTCACAGGTTTTGATGGTATTTTTTTGTGGCCCGGTGATACTGAAGATGGAACTCGATTGCTTGTGATACTTTCATGATGCACATCCTGTAGATTTGAGAAAATCGGGAGTGGATTACAACTTATGGTACCATAAAAAAACAGGAGAGTTGGCCATCAGCAGTGAGGGACAAACAGGAAGTCAAATTGCAGCTTTGCATAAATGGTTGAGATTTCCAAGAGGCATCTCTTTCCTTGGCAGCAGAAGCTTAGTGGTTAACGAATAAAATCTTGCTTGATCGGCCTGAAAAAGATACGCTTTTAAGCGTAAATAGAGCGATTTCGATCAAGAGCCGGTTTTTAGCCTCCCTTTGAAAGTGACTTCTTATCACCATCACCGGCAAATCCTTATTCCTTTGTGGACGGCGGGCTGCGCTGTATCCAAGAAAATTGATTCGGGTTTGGCTTCTTGTTACCGATCAAACGCTGGTTGATAGCTCTCTTGTACTTGGATTGATACCTTCTGTTTTGCTTTCATGACCGGCCCCAACCGCAGTAGTGACGCAATTAAGTCAACATGCCGGTATATTAGACAAAATATGTCGAAAAATCTGTCTCTTTATGAGGAACAAGATGAGTTCACCTCGGCGAAAAATCTATCTGCTTTTTGCCATCGCCTGTGCCGCCCTTATAATGGTGATGGTCGTTTTGGCACCACCCAAGCAGAAAGAAGCTCCGAAAAGAGTAACGCTTGTGACCTCTCGGTGGTCGGGTCCCCACGCAGACTATCAGAAAAAACTGCTGGAGAGATATAGCAAAGAGACTGGTGTGCAGGTAACTCAGGATGATGTGGCCTATGGCCAGTTGCGTACCAAGCAGACCATGAACATGGCCAACAAGACGGGAGGGTACGATCTTGTATGGGTGCTGGAGAGTTGGATAGAGGAATACGTTAAAGCCGGTCATATACTTCCCCTCAATCCCTTTTTTCAGAAGACACCCGGTTTTGACGTCAAGAACTACATGCCAGGCTTAGTCAAACTCAACACATTTGACGGAAAGGTTTATGGCATTCCTACGATGGTGCAGACGGCGATCGTAGCCTATGATACGCGGAAGCTGCAAGAAGCAGGATTCGGACCACCGAATACCTGGGATGAAATTCTTGCAGTCGCCCGACATTTCAAAGCGCAGGGAAGCGGAATCGCAATGCCTGTTCGCAAGGGCATGTTTGATGATAACATCTGGGATACCCTCATGTATTCCAACGACGGTGGCTATCTTGATGCTCAGGGCAACCTACGCCTGGACTCTATCGAGAATATCAAAGCCCTTCAGTTCTACCAAAAACTCATGCAATGCGCTTTGAGGGGGAGTCTGAACTGGCATGTGGATGAGGCAAATAGCCAGCTACAGTTTGGTCATGCACCCATAGGCATAACCATATCGGGACTGGCGGGAATTCTTGAGGATCCAGCGCGCTCCACCATTGCCGGACACGTTGGTTATCTGCCGTTACCATATAAGACGCATCCGGCTGGAATCGTCTCGATATGGAATTGGTGCATTCCGGCGGACAGCAAACACCCGGAAGAGGCCTTCAAACTCATTGCCTGGCTGACCAGTAGCGCCATCGAGAAGGAGCAGTCCCTGGCAAACGGCCAACTTTCTGCCGTCAACTCGTTATTCAATGATACCGAGTTGAGAAGCAAGCTCCCATTTCTGCCGGCAGTCAAGCCGTACCTGGATAATCCTCATACGCCTCTGGCAAGCCCCTACGGAAAGGCGATAATGGATGGCATAACGGAGATTCTCTTCCGTGTCAGTGTCAGCTCGGCTGACCCAGCCGAGGAATTGAAGCAGCTCCAACAAAAGATGCAGCCTTACTTTGGAAAATCAGTGGTGGAGCCTGGACCATGACATCTTTTCTTGGAAAATGCAGCGCCTTCTTCTCCGACACATTGCCGGAGAGCGCAGTTCGGAAAATGATGCTTGGGGCCGCCGCCACAATCGTCATCGGATTTGGAATTGCATTCTCGTCACTCTATTTTGTCCATTCCCGCACCGAACACTTGTCTCAGGCCTCTAGAGAGTCTCTGCAAGGATTGGCGGCGATCAATCACCTGAATTTCAATCTGAAAGCCCTCTCGTCCAAAAAGAAGAATGCTTTTGAGCTCAGTCAAGAGTTGCTCCGCAGTATTGAAACGTGCGAAGCCGTATTGCAACGCGTCACAGCGTCTGCAACTCCACTTGACTCTGAATCAGAACGTAGGCGTACACACATTAAGAATTTGTGGCAAACCCTTGCCGCTGAGCTGCGAAAGGCACTTGTCTATCTCGATAACGCCTCTGAGATAGAAGATCAACGAGAGCTAGCCCTTTACGGAGTTGATATTTTTCTCGACCGCTTCGACCACACCCAGAACGGTGCGATAGGAAATGCCCAACTCTTTGCAGAACTTCGCGACTACAAGAAGCAGATCGCCGTCATCGAGCATACCGCAGACCTATTTCTCATACAATTTCAGCAGTTCAGCGATTCGATTGATGAGAGACATGGCGATTACCTGAAGACAAGTCAGCGCATTTCCCTAACGATTTTTGCTGTTGTAACGATCTTCACAATTGTGTTCTTCACTTTCTATTCCGGTACCCTGACAAGAAAACTGCGGAATATGATCAGAGAAATTGGTGAGCAGAATCGCGAACTGAGTGAAAGAGATGAAGAACTGCGGGCCATAATGGCAGCAGTGCCGGACCTCATGTTTGTAATGGATACCGAGGGATGTTACCTAGACATATTTGCAGCCAACCCAAAGTTGTTGGTTGCCTCCAAAGAGAACCTTGTAGGCAAGACCATCCATGATGCAATTCCAGAAAAGGCCGCCAAAACAATACAAACGATGATCGACAAGGCCGTTGAAACCCAGTTGATTCAGGATTGCGAGTATGAATTGACCATCGACAACATGCCATCCTGTTTTACTGCACGCCTAGTGCCATTTGTTTATCAGGGCGCCCCCTCCATCCTCTGCTTATCCCGAGACATTACGGACCAGAAACGGGCGGAACGCGAGAAGAAAGAGATGGATCTGAAAATGCGGCACGTACAGCAGATGGAGGCTGTCGGCCAACTTGCCGGTGGAGTTGCCCATGATTTCAACAACATGCTGGGCGTCATACTTGGTCACACGGAGTTGGGCTTACTTCACCTTGAAAAAGATGAGCCTTTGCGCTCCAGGCTGGAGGATATCCAACAGGCCGCCCTTCGCTCAGCCGACCTCACGCGCCAACTGCTTGCCTTTGCTCGAAAACAAACCATTGCTCCCAAGGTCCTCGACCTCAATACGACTATCGAGGGTATGCTAAAATTATTGCGCCGACTTATCGGTGAAGATATCGACCTGCTGTGGAAGCCTGGCCATGAAATCTGGCCTGTCAGGATGGATCCCTCCCAAATTGATCAGATCCTGGTCAACCTTTGCGTCAATTCCCGCGATGCTATTATCATGAGATGCGGCAAGGTCATCATTGAGACTGGCAAAGCCTCATTCGATGAGGCTTACTGCTTCCATCACGCGGGTTTTGTCGTCGGCGACTACGTACTGTTGTCCGTCATTGACGGTGGAGTTGGGATGGATGCTGAGACCATATCCCACATCTTTGAGCCCTTCTTCACCACAAAGGCTTTGGGAAAGGGTACAGGCCTTGGCCTCGCGACTGTGTATGGCATTGTCCAGCAGAACAACGGATTCATCAACGTCTACAGTGAGCCGGGCTTGGGAACGACTTTCACGATCTACCTACCGCGGCACGTGCTCCATGCGGCAATTGAGACAGGGGGATATAGGCCAAATACGGCGGCACGGGGCAGTGAAACTATATTGCTTGTGGAGGACGAAGCAATGATCCTGGATATGGCCACGGTGATGCTCAAAGAACTGGGATATACAGTGCTGACGGCCGAAACCCCAGGTGAGGCCATCCGTTTGGCTATGGAGCACCCAAGCCGCATCGATTTGCTGATGACCGACGTGGTTATGCCTGAAATGAATGGACGTGATCTGGCCAAGAATCTGTTAACTCTTCTTCCTAACCTCAATCGGCTGTTCATGTCCGGCTACACAGCCGACGTCATTGCTCACCATGGAGTGCTCGACGAGGGAGTCCATTTTATCCAGAAACCGTTCACATTAAACGAACTGAGTGCCAAAATTAGGGAGGTGCTTGATTGTAGAAATGACAAATGAACAGCATTGGCGTCTTTCTCTGTTTGTTCAAAAATAAGCTGAAAAACCAAAGACTTCATAGTCAATTTTCTCCTCTAGTCAAGAACGTTGGAATGATCTTGAATATCGAAAGATAGTCGATCAAGTTTTTTGAGTTTATCCTGTTTTATGTAGATCAGTCACTCCGGAGTAATATACACAAACTATTTAGCAACTTACACAACCTTACGGATCAGCTTTCCGTCAATATTAACATAAATCTGGATGCACTCCTTGGGGAGTTACAGCGCTCACTGCAATGGACAATCAATTTGGTTGCATTGGCGCTAAAAGTTGAGCCTCTGAGCGACGATGGTTGTATCCGCAGATTGCCGCTTGCCACCTTCCCCGCAACATTCGACCAAGGGCTCAAATGGACTCCTGTGGAGGCGATGGAGAATTATAACAATTGGATTCTATCGAATGAGTTCAGAGACGTCATTGAGGGTACAAGTTCATTCGTTGAGTCGGCTCATAGTAATGGCGTATCTTTCTGGAAACTCATCAATCTACAGAAAAGTGGCCTCTAAATCCGCAATAAATCTAGCCCCACTATTTTTCCATATTCAAGCAACTATTTTATGTGTATATTTCAATAAGTTAGCGTTGCATATTGCAACCGTCATTCAGGTAACGTACCACGAAATCCATCACTCTGTAGAGGCTTTTGATATGAAGTATATCGTAAAGGATCTGATGGTGCCTATCTCAGAATATGCCACTATCCCGGAAGGTTCTTCTCTTTTTGAAGCTGTCATTGCCCTTGAGAGTGATAAACAGGAGCGTGCCGGCAATGTCCATCCTCATTGGATGGTACTCATCATGGGGAAGAATAAGAAAGTGCTGGGCAAACTCAGCCAACTCGACATCCTGAGAGCACTTTCCCCAAGGGATACCTATACGGATAAAATTGATGAGATGGGAAAGTTCGGTTTCACTTCGAATTTCATAGCCAAGATGCATGAAGAATACCGGTTGAAGAAGTCATCCCTGGAGGATTTTTATACCCACCCGGAGACGATGAACATGAAGGTCGAAGACTTCATGAAGACGATCGGTGAAAATGAATTCGTAGACGAGAACACGGCGCTGGATACTGCAGCCCATATGATGTTTGTAAAAAACCGTTTATCCCTCCTCGTGACACGGGAGAATCGATGTGTCGGGGTCCTCAGACTTTCTGATGTTTTTTCGACGATTCTCAATGCGATGTTGAAAGTTGCCCATGTTGAGAGGGAAATATGAAGGAAATCGAGAAACTGTATGATCGGATCATTCAGCGGGTCAATATCAACCTCCGCGAACTGGAATTTGATGTTAACCCATATGTCCAGAAGCTCATCCCCTTTGTCCAGATGGTCAAATTCTATGCGTTTTATGGAATTTCCCCCCACCATCCGCTGAACTTCCAGTTCAGGTATTCGAACCTGGCCGGAAGCTATTTTCTCGGCAGATGCAAGGTGACCAACTCGCTTTTGTATAAAAGCGATATCAGGGGCGATGAGTTGAAAAAAAAAGGTGACCTCTTCCAATATCAGGACTATGAAGTGCCGGTCAGTGACAACGAGGAAATCGATATCCAGGACAGTCTGCTTATCAAAACCTTGGTGCATAACTATTCACACGATCCCGAGACACTGGAGAAATTCTTCATCACTGACACCATCGCGATGAACTATGCGAATATTCACGGATCTCCATCCAATGGCAGTTTCCTCGGTGTGTTCGCAACCGTTGATCTAACCACCATACGCGATTGCGTAATTGGAAATTTCTCCTATGTCCAGGCCGGAGAGATCAGCCATCTTCACCTCGCCCCCGGAACTATCTGGGTGAGAAACCCGGGGATATTCAATTTTTTCTATCAGCATCCAATCGATAAACTAAATGATTATATCTACTTCACTGCGGGGACGCCCCCCCAGGGACTGTTCATGGATTTCATCGAGGACCGCAAGGAGGCCTTTCAGCGTGTTTTTGACATGGTTCATATTGAACACAACGTCCCCGTACCCAATAACGCCTCACTGGACCGCTATGCAGTAACCAAAGGCCAAACCCATATTGGGGAAAACGTTCTGGTCGCGCAGCGAGCCTTTCTCCAGAATGCATGGTTGGGGAAAGGCGCCAATGCCCAAGAGAACTGTTTCATCATCAATTCCCGGCTCGAAGGGTTCAACGTCACGGCCCACGGGGCTAAGATCTGCGAGGCCCATCTCGGTAAAAATGTGTTTGTAGGCTTCAATAGCTTCTTGCGTGGTCGGCCCGACAACAGGCTCACGATCGGCGACGACACCATTGTCATGCCCCATACGATTATTGATTCCAGAGAACCGCTGGCTATCCCGGCCGAACATCTGGTCTGGGGAATGATCAAGGATCAGAACGACCTGAAAACCAACAGCATGTCGATTGAGGCATTCTCCGCTCTCGACGAAAGCATTTCCATCGGCGGGATGTTTTTCGAAGGCAGTGGAGCACGCTTTATCTCTGCATTCAAGGACCGGATCAACCATATCCTTGAGGCCAACGGCGCATTTTTCAACGGGAGTGACAGGAAGGGCCATGCCCAGAAAAATCAGAATATCTCCTTCAATACCATCCAACCCTACCCGGAGGGAATGAGGAAAGGTCTGTTTCCAACCATCATCATAGAGCCATAGGAAAGAACAAGGCAAGAAATGCACTGGCAATTGCGACCGAAGCCGACTCATGGTCCATCCTTTGCTCTGGAGTTCTTAACATAGGCATCTGTGAGTGCATTCTTCGTGTGCTTTGCCATAACGGGTAAACCTCGCAACGATAGAGGTTAAAAAGGGTAGGGAGGAAACGGGTAGAAATTAGAACGGGTAGCGCTTACCCATCATATTACCCGTTTCTCTACCCGGTTGTTATGGTATTTCGTTGAATCTCGCTGGATAATAAAAAACCCGCAAGCCAAGAAGGAATGCGGGTTTTTGTACTATTTGGGACTACTTTGATGTGTGACTTGGTACCTGGGACCGGAATCGAACCGGTACTCCCTCACGGGAACGGGATTTTAAGTCCCGGGTGTCTACCAGTTCCACCACCCAGGCGAGATGTCTGCTTTTAACATATTGACAAGCAGGGTGTCAATCGACAAGTTCACTGTAATGTTTTAATGAATTAGTGTAATGCATTGTAATTGATATGTATATCTTGATGCATTAAGTGGCGGTGCTGATTCGCCCCAGGAGTGAGGCCGGCTCAAAGACTTCTAGAATTGTGCATTCCTGATGATCTCCAGCATTTCCCGCACAGCCTGATCGATGCCGGTGAAAACGGCTCGGGAAATTATGGCATGACCTATTGAAAGCTCATCTATAGTGGCCAGGGCTGCAATCGGCGCCGTGTTCTGATAATTCAAGCCATGGCCTGCATTAACCCGCAGGCCTATCCTATTGGCCTCTTCTGCGGCAGCGGCGATAAGTTGATATTCCTGATTTCTGGCCGTGTCGCTTGCCGCATCGCAGTATTTTCCTGTGTGGATTTCGATAAACGTCGCGCCAATGTCACCCGCAGCATGTATCTGTTCGAAATCAGGATCAATAAATATTGAGACAGGTATGCTGGCTGACCGCATCTTTTTCACAGTCTGACCAATTTTTTTCTTTTGGCCGACGATATCCAATCCGCCTTCTGTGGTCAGTTCCTCGCGCTTTTCGGGGACCAGGGTTACCATGTCGGGCTGGAGATCAAGGGCAAATTGAATGATCTCCCGGTTGGCGCCCATCTCGAGATTCAGTCTGGTCTTGATCGTCTGGCGCAGCAGTAGCACGTCGCGGTCCTGGATGTGGCGTCTGTCTTCCCGCAGGTGAACGACGATACCCGATGCCCCGGCGAGTTCACACAGAGCTGCGGCTGTGACGGGATCCGGCTCGATGGTGCCGCGTGCCTGGCGGATTGTGGCGACATGGTCGACATTGATAGCGAGATGTGGCATGGGTGTTCTCCTGTATATTTTCAGAAAAGCGAGCAGATCAAGTTCCATCGCCTGCATTATTTTTTCATCTTTTCTGGAGCGTTCATGGTCATAGCCGAGCAGATGCAGCAGGCCATGGATGATGAGCCAGTTCAGCCGATGCTGAAACGTCTGGCAATATTCAACGGATTCGCGTCGGGCAGTGTCCAGAGATATGACGATGTCGCCGAGTTCCTTGACGGGGAGGGAGGCGAGGGAAGAATCAGCCCCTTCCCCGAAGGGAAATGACAGAACATTGGTAGCGCTGTCTTTCTGTCGGTAGGTTCTGTTCAGTGAACGAATTTCTTCGTCATTGACCAGATGCAGGCTGACTGTATACTCGGCCACCCTGCACTTCCTCAGAAGCTCTCCAGTCAGTCCGATAAGCTGTCTTCTGTTAATGAGGCGGGATGCCGCCGGATAGTTAATGGAGAGATCTACGGGCATGGGCGTAGTCGAGGAAGCAGCCTGCAAATCAGCACGAGTGCCTGCATGTAATTGCCCACCTCAGTTCTGTGAAGTCTCATAGGCCTGGATGATTTTCTGAACCAGAGGGTGGCGGACAACATCGGCCTTTGAAAAGGTGCAAAATGTTATTCCGTCAATCCGCTTCAAGATGTTTCTGGCCTCGAGGAGACCGGAATTTTTTTTGATCGGCAGGTCTACCTGAGTGATGTCTCCGGTGATGACGGCCCGTGAATCGAATCCGATCCGTGTGAGAAACATTTTCATCTGTTCCCTGGTAGTATTCTGAGCCTCGTCAAGAATAATGAAGGCATTGCTCAGAGTTCTGCCGCGCATGAAGGCCAGAGGGGCAACCTCGATAACTCCCTGCTCAACCAGATCGAGGCTTTTTTCGGGGCCCAGCATATCATAGAGGGCATCATGCAGGGGGCGCAGGTAGGGGTTGACTTTCTGGGCGAGATCACCTGGCAGGAATCCAAGTTTTTCGCCGGCCTCAACCGCCGGCCGAGTCAGGATAATGGATTTGACCTGCCCGCTGACCAGGGCCGATACGGCCATAGCGACTGCAAGGTAGGTTTTGCCAGTGCCTGCAGGACCGATGCCGAAGACGATATCGTTGTTACGGATTGCGTCGATGTAGAGTTTCTGGTTGGTGGTTTTGGGTGAGATGATTCGGTTCTGGGTGGTGACATAGACCTTGTCGAGGAAGATCTTATCCAGTCTGGCTTTTGGCGAGGAGCCAAGAATCCTGAGGCCAAAGGCAAAGTCGGAACTGTACACAGGATAGCCTTTGCCAATCAGATCGTAAATCTGATTGAGCAACTCTGCCGCCATCTCGACATCATGGCGGACACCAGAGATATTCAGGCTGTTGCCGCGGGCGTTGATTTTTACACCAGAGCTTTCCTCGATAATATGCAGATTTTTATTCAGATCGCCAAACAAGGCGCCCGCTGCAGTATTGTCGGGGAAATTGAGATCCTGGCTGATTTGTTGAGGAGGCATGGTAAAGTTTCAGATGTCAGGCCTTTTTTAATTCTTCGTCGATAATTGCCTGAAATCCTTCGAGAGAGCGTTGTTTGAGCTTGCGGCCATTTATAAAGACAGTCGGGGTCCCGGTAACTCCGGCCTTTTGGGCGTCGAGCATATCCTTGTTGAGTTTCTGACGAATTACCGGCGACATCATGTCGGCGTTGAAGCGGGACATATCGAGGCCAAGAGAGGTGGCTATTCCCGTAACAGATTCGGGTTTAAGTTGCGAGGTGGCGAAGAGCTGATCATGAAATTCCCAAAATTTACCTTGCTCATTTGCGGCAAGGGCGGCACGGGCGGCAGGTTCTGCCATTTCATGAAACTGCAGGGGCATGTTCTTAAAGGTGAGTTTGACCTTGCCTTGGTATTTTGCCATAACCTGATCAAGCAGTGGCACGAGTTTGATGCAATAGGGACATTGAAAATCGGTGAAGACGACCATGGAGATTGGCGCTTGCTCAGAACCTTTAGTAGGAGAACCTGCCGTGTCGATATCTATAATAAAGTCGATGGCAATCGAGGTGAATCTCGATGTTTCCTTGTCGATCAGATAAAGGAACTCACCCTGTGGCGCTATGTCGATGGCGTTTACCCCGGCCGAGACGGGGATTGTACCCTGGATTGAACCCTGCTGGTTGTAGATATTAATCTGTTTCTGGTCGTTGAGGATAAAGGTGTATTTGCCGTCAAGGGAGTGGACGAAATCGATCGGTTTCCCGGCAAGCTGCCAGCTTTCCTGCTGAGCCCATTCCAGCCGGTTGTCTCTGCCGGTGTATGCGGCGTCTGAGGCAAATGCAGTTGTTGTGAGAATGAGGGAAATTGCACAGGTTTTCAGAAGATGGGGGAAATGCATGGAGTACCTCATGATGTACGGGAATTTGCAAAAAATAATGAAAAAATGAGGGTGATGTGGACAAAAGAGTGTGTATGTACGCTCTACAGTTGTAATTGTGATCATTTTCGGCAGGATTGCAATGCTTTTGTTGAGAAAGGACCAAAAAATGCAGAGTGATGATCCTGCATTTGGAAAAATAACTGGAAAGTAAGTGGCCAAAATGGTATTAATTGTCTTTTTTACTGGCAGAAATCTGGCAAAAACCAGGTACAGTCTTGACTGTGCGTGTGTTGTGAATTACTACAAGACTGTTAACAAAGACGCTATCCTGGCCTTCAGGAGGGTGTTTATTTGCGGGGAAACCCCCTGAGGGAATCTCAAGTCTTACAGAATTCGGGCATGCATGGCAGTCTGTACCGGGGCGCGAGGGTGGCGGAATTGGTAGACGCACCAGCCTTAGGAGCTGGCGCCTTGGCGTGGGGGTTCGACTCCCCCCTCTCGCACCAGGAATAACTGCAGGATTTATATACGTCATTAATCCACTTCTATGCCCAAACCTCAGAAAGCCGAATTTTTGGATGGGCAACGGGGATGATCGGGTGAGGAATTTACGGATTCTCGATAACTAAACTGAAAGGATGGTATTCAATGGAAGTTCGTGTTGAAGAGATAGGTACTCTTACTAAAAAAATTTCGGTTACTTTGCCGGAAAACGTTGTTCAGCCAAAACTTGATGAGGCATATGACAAACTGAAAAAAGATATCAGAATCAAAGGATTCCGGCGAGGGAAAGTGCCGCGTTCGGTGATTGTGAAAAACTACAAGCCGCAGGTTGAAGGCGAGGTCGGGGAAAAACTGGTGCAGGATACCTACTTTGACGCCATTGAAAAACAGGGCCTTGATCCTGTTGTGCATCCTGATATAACCAGTGTCAAATACAATGAAGACGGTACATTCACCTATGTGGCCAATGTCGACACCAAGCCCCAGTTTGAACTGGCAAGTTACAAGGGTATCGAGATTGAAAAGCCGGCCGTCACCGTCAGTGATGAAGAAATCGAGAATGAATTGAAGGCGTTGCGTAAAGATATGGCGGTCCTTCGCGCGATCGATGATCGGGCTGTAGCAGAGGGGGATATCGTCGTTGTCGATTTCCAGGGATACCATAAAGGAAATGCTCTGAAACAAGTAAAAAATGATGACTATTCTGTAGATGTCGGTTCAGGCAGGATGGGCAAGGAGTTTGAGGAAAAACTTGTTGGCATGAAAAAAGGGGAAGAAGCCTCGCATGTGGTGAGTTTCCCCGAAAAGCATTCAAACCCCATTCTGGCAGGGAAGGATATCGAGTTCAGGATTAAAATCAAGGATGTCAAGGAGCGCGTACTCGCTGACTTGAATGATGATTTCGCCAAGGATGTCAGTGACAAATTCAACTCCTTTGAAGATTTGAAGAATTCGATTCGCGAAAGGCGAATGAAGGAAAAGGAGGAGTCTGCCGAGGGATCTCTCACTGACAGAATCATGCAGAAACTCCTTGACACCCATGACTTCGAGGTCCCTAATCGTCTGGTGGCCTTTGAGATAGAGCAGATGGTCAAACAGACTGAGCAGACCCTGATGAAGAGCGGATTGTCCTTGGAAGCAGCAGGCCTAAGTCGCGAAGAGTTGGCCAAACAGAATGTTGAAATGGCTACAAAAAGGGTCCGTGGTGATTTCGTCTTGAAAAAGATAGCAGAGGTCGAAGGCATCAAAGTGAATGACGAAGATCTCGATCGCGGCTTCAAGAGAATCGGCGAGCAGTACAACATGCCAGTCGCCAAGGTTAAGGAATATTTCCAGAGCCGTGATGATCTTCTTCCTTTTATGAATGAGTTGCTGAACGAAAAGATTCTACATTTCCTTAAAGAGGAAGCAGTCATTGTGGAAGCTACGCAAGAAACGCCGGTTCTGGAGGCTTGATCTGGCCGGGTTTGAATTTACAGAGACAGAAATGGTCGGCGGACCATTGGGATGCCGGTGCTATCAGAATATTTTCGAGCTAAGACGACTGCAAGAGGCTCCAGCCTTTTGCAGTCGAACCGTTTCAGGAGCGTGACAATGAATCTTGTACCCATGGTAGTTGAACAGAGTCCCCGCGGCGAACGTGCCTACGATATTTACTCCCGTCTTCTCAAAGAGCGGATTATCTTTCTCGGTTCCGGTGTCAATGATGATGTGGCAAATGTCATCATAGCCCAGTTGCTTTTTCTTGAGGCGGAGGATCCCGATAAGGATATCACTTTTTATGTCAACTCGCCTGGTGGCTCGGTTACGGCTGGTATGGCGATCTATGATACCATGCAGTACGTGAAGTGCGATATCGCCACCCTCTGTATGGGTCAGGCCGCATCGATGGGAGCGTTGCTTCTTGCCGCAGGGACTGATGGTAAGCGTTATTCCCTGCCGAATTCAAGGATCATGATTCACCAGCCGATGGGCGGATTTCAAGGACAGGCCACCGATGTTGATATCCATGCCAGGGAAATTCTGCGGATGCGCGAGGACCTGAACAGAATCCTTGCCCATCATACTAAGCAGACGATGAAACGAATCAAGGCAGATACTGAACGTGATAATTTTATGAGTGCAAAAGAAGCTCAGGATTATGGTATAATAGATAAAGTGCTCGAAAAACGTGAAGATGTAACTGAGGAAAAATAAGATGTCAGATACCACAACCAATGAACCTGATTGCTTTTGCTCGTTCTGCGGCAAAAACCAGAATGAGGTTCAGAAACTTATCGCTGGTCCCAATGTGTTCATCTGTGATGAATGTATAGAACTGTGCAATGAGATCGTCCAGGATGAAAGCGGAGATCAGGCCCAGGACTCGGCAGACAATCGCTCGGTCTCTCTCAAACCAATGGAGATCAAAGCCCATCTCGATTCGTATGTGATTGGCCAGGAATATGCCAAAAAGGTACTTTCCGTGGCAGTGCATAATCACTACAAACGTATCGATGCTCCTGTCAATGATGATGATTATGTCGAGTTGCAGAAGTCTAATATCATCCTGATCGGACCAACGGGTTCAGGAAAGACCCTGGTTGCCCAGACACTGGCGAGGATTCTCAATGTGCCTTTTTGCATGGCTGATGCTACCACCTTGACGGAAGCCGGATATGTTGGCGATGATGTCGAGAATATCCTGGTCAATCTTCTGCAGGCTGCCGATTTCGACATCCAGAAGGCTGAACGAGGGATCATCTATATTGACGAAATCGACAAGATCGCCAGAAAGTCCGACAGTCCCTCCCTGACCAGAGATGTTTCCGGAGAAGGTGTGCAACAGGCCCTGCTCAAGATCATCGAGGGCACTGTTGCCTCGGTGCCGCCAAAGGGTGGCAGGAAACACCCTCAGCAGGACCTGGTGAAGATCGACACCACCAATATCCTCTTTATCTGCGGCGGGGCATTCGTTGGTCTGGACTCGGTGGTTAAAAAACGGCAGGGAACGAAATCAATAGGCTTTGGCGCGAAGGTTGTGGGAGACTCCAAGAAGAAGAT
>JAIFKM010000121.1 GCA_020049575.1 Desulfobulbaceae bacterium | reverse complement strand
CTCTTTACGCCAGACCGGATGCCCTGCGACGCATGCAGTGGCAGGCGGTACAACGGATACGGCAGAAACATACCTGGGACACGGTGATGAAGAAGTATCTGAAACTCTATGAGAAAGCCAGGATGTTGCGGTGGGTCGAGAGTTCAGGAATGAAGAGAATGTAATAGGGTCCAGCGAGCGGAGGATATCTTCTCCCGCGGCCAGAAAAGTAGTACCGAAATACTTACAGGAGATTGATATGACAATTAAAATTGGAATTAATGGTTTTGGCAGAATTGGCAGAAACATCTTCAGGGCCTTGAGCAAGGATCCAGCCTTTGCCGATATTGAGGTTGTCGCAATCAATGACCTCACCGACAACGCTACGCTGGCACATTTGTTGAAATACGACTCTGTTATGGGAGTCTATGAAAAAGATGTGGCGAGTGATGAAAAGGGGATCATCGTCAATGACCGTCATGTAGCGGTTTCCAGTCACAAAAATCCGGCGGAAATACCCTGGGGAGCGAGTGGTGCCGAGTATATTGCCGAGTGCACCGGATTTTTCGTTGATCTTGACTCAGCCCAGGCCCATATTGACGCCGGTGCAAGCAAGGTAGTTATTTCCGCTCCGGCTAAAGGCAATGTCAAGACCTTTGTCATGGGAGTCAATGAGGATGAATATGATGCAAATATCCACCATATCGTTTCCAATGCCTCATGCACGACCAACTGCCTGGCTCCTTTCGCCAAGGTGATTCTGAATAATTTTGGCATATCACGAGGTCTTATGACCACTGTCCATGCCTACACCGGTGACCAGCGACTCCTTGATTCTCCGCACTCCGACCTGCGCCGTGCCCGGGCCGCAGGGTTGTCGATGATACCGACTAAAACCGGTGCTGCCGCTGCTGTTTCTCTTGTCATTCCGGAACTCAAGGGAAAATTCGACGGATTGGCCATTCGAGTGCCGACTCCAACTGTTTCCATTGTCGACGCGGTCATGGAAGTGGAGCGGGAAACCACGGTGCAGGAGGTCAATCAGGCACTGCGGGAGGCTGCCAATCGCTATCTGGGCTATACCGAACTGCCTCTTGTCTCCATTGATTTTCAAGGCGACAGCCATTCTTCGATTGTAGATGGCAAATGCACCAAAGTCATCGGCAAGACGGTAAAGGTGATGAGCTGGTATGACAATGAATGGGGCTATTCCAACCGCATGCTTGATCTTATCCTGCATATGGAAGCCAATAAGACGCTGTGATCAGGCCTGATTTTTTGCAGCCGGTGGGGAGTCCTCATTGACTGAAGCACCTCGGGGCTGCATATCTTGGGCGCATTTTTCAGATATTGTTTATACAGGCCACAGAATTGTCTGTTGGCATTGTCTGTGTTGAATATGGAAACAAAACCAACTGTAGTGGGTATTGAGTCGGATGCTTTACGGGCAAATCTGCTGGAGACTGCAGGCGATGTCGAAATATCTGAAAAATTTCTTCTCCTTCTTGATATTGTATCGAAATACAAAGGAATACACGCAGGTCTGGAAAAACTGCTCTATGAAATCTGTCATCCTTTTCGGAACTGGAATCTGATTCTGCCCCAACTCCGCAGTTTTGTCCTTAAAAACAGCAACTATTTCAAAGCACATGAAGATGGTCCGGAAGCCTTTCGGCTCTTCGCCGGATTATTCCTGTCGGCTGTTGAGGACTCCCGCCGTAATCCTGTTCTGCTTGGCCATATCGTCGGGGCTCTGATGCTCTGGTTGGAGAAGATGGTATCGTTGCTGACCCCGGCTGACCTTCCCCGGTATGGTCCGATGCTGAATGAGCTGCTCAGTATGATTGAGCATCCTGAACAGGAGGACAGTGTCGTACTTTCGCAGATTGTCCACGGGCAGCATTCGGTAAGGAAATTGGCAGATCGCTTGTTATCCTTAAAAGGAGAAGGACAGTTCGGGTTTGATGTCCTTCCTCTTACAACTTTTATTCGGACTATCCAGAGAAGAAGCTATCTCTATTGGCTGCAGGAAGATGATCCTCTGCCCTGGTTCCTCGATCGCTGCGGTATCCAGGCAGAGGATTTCCCCTGGGGGAATATATTCTCGGCTATTTCTCACGAGGCCTTGAAAAAGCATCTTGCAGAATTGGATGGATTGGAATTGGAGAGCGATCCGGAAGGATCGCTTCGCAGGATTCTTGAACTTCCAACCAGCGTCGATATTGTCAAGTTATACAGGGACATTCCCAATATGCTTGTCGAGGCGGAGGAGGGTGAGCAAACGGCCCGGGCCCCGGGCCAGTCAGCCTTGCACCTTGTCGTTGAAAATCAGAAGCTGTTGTTCCTGTTCAAGATCATGGATACCGAAGGGCTACACCTCATCCATGAGGAAATCCTTCGGGAAATAAACCGCAGTCTGGTTCAGTTGATACGCCAGCAGACCTTTGAGGAGATTGAGGAGTTTCTGCTTATCACCTTCCAACTTCTCAAGGTCAATGTCCGTAAATATCCACACACCTCCCTGCAGTGCATACAAGTCCTCGGTGGGGAGGTTTTTGACCGCGGTAATAGCCGGATGGTGGAGGCATTTCTCTGGGGTGTCGTCCGTTTCGGCTTCCAGCATGCCAATGTCGTTGGCGTAGACGAGGACTGGCAGCCCCTCGCGAATCCCGCTCACCTGAGCAATATAAGGGTCTGGCTGCACCTGATCATGCGCGAACCGAAATGGTGTTCAACCCTTTTTTCGGCCCTCATCATTCATCTCAAGCTTTCCGGAACCTGTGTCAAGGATACTGATCTTTTTCAGAGAGATATTACTGAACTGCTCAATCATCCGATCGAGCCCATCTATAATCTGGCCAAACAGTTCACCAAGTTGATGCCGGTTTTCTACAACGAAATAGGCGCGGAAGGAGAACTGCGGGATGTGTCGACCGAACTTGATGAGATGCATCGACGAAAGGATGTGCTGGTCCACTTTCTCCGCAAGCAAGGGCATGTTGAAAGTTCGAATCTGATCGTCGATTTCGTTGAGGCCATTTTTCTGTTCTGGAAGACCAAGGAAAAAAACCTGCTCTTACCTTTTCTGCCGGTTGAAGTGTTTAATCAGGTGCATCTCGACGGACCCTATATCGATGATCAGCACTTGCTTTGCAAACGCCTTTGGGAGGAGTTGGGCCTGAAGCGAATTTCCGATCTCCTGGCAGTGGACCCTGTCGCCATAGCAGGTTTCCTGGTCAATCAGAGCGACCTTGATAACAGGGAAATCAGGCGGTTTGAACTGCTGGTGAAGATGTACAAACTTCTCTATAAAAAATATAAGCTTGGTTTTCAGGAGCTGCGTTCTGAACTGCTTCAGGCCGTCCATGATGGTTTCCCGGAGATGGAAAAGCTGCTGGCAAATCTCGAGCATTCCGATACCGAGAGCTGTCTTGAGGCCCTGCTGGACAGCCTGGAGGGGCTTAAAGAGATCATTCTGTCCCCGGAACAGTTTGAGGCCAGGGAGGATATCTATTACAAACGCCATATCGCAGTCGACATCCCTTCAGTCTATGGCAGGTATAAAGAAAGAAAATTTGATTCCCTGAGCCTGACCTTCCGTCTCGAGAATCTCGCGAATATTTATCTGGAAAAACTGTCAGATACGGTCAACCTTTCTTTTATCACTCAGGCGACGTTTTTCAGCATTGTCAGATGCATCAAGCTTTTCATGCAGGCGCTCAGGGTCGACGGCATCACCAGCCGCCGTCTGAATACCTATCTATCGCTGCTCTCGAGTTCGCTGAAAGTCCGGCGCTTTTCCTATACCCAGTATCTCGATATTTTCAGGGGACTTTCGGAAGGGGTTAAGGATGTCATATATGCTTTTTACACCAACATCCATCAGAACAACCTCTCTCTGATTATTCCCCAGATCGGCCGGGAAAATCTTCTTCCAAAGTTCAAGAGCCTCTATGACGAGGGGGAAATCAGCACTTCTGTGCAACGCTTATCCGAAGCATTTTTCCGTGATCTGATCTCTTCAACCTTCGGCCTGCAACATCTCGATAATTTCATTCTGCGGATAATTCAGACGCTGGAAAACCAGAAGAGCATGCTCGACAAGAATCGTCTCGATCTGCTCATGACCTATAATCCCGACAAGTCGATCTCTCTGCTGAACAAGCTCAACCCCTATACCCATAACCTCATCCATCTAGGAAATAAGGGGTTCAACCTGGCCACCCTCATCTCAGATAATAAACCCGTGCCGCCGGCTTTTGTCATTACGACAGAGGTCTTCCGCTGCCGGGATGTCATTTTTGGATTTTCTCAGGCAAGAGAAGAGTTCATGCGGCGGATTCGCGCTTCGCTCAATGAAGTGGAAAGGCTCACCGGCAAGATATTTGGTTCTCCCGATTCGCCTTTGCTCCTGTCGGTGCGCAGCGGTGGTGCCATTTCCATGCCCGGCATGATGGCCACAGTGCACAATGTTGGTTATAACGAGGATCTGATCGAGGAGTATGTCAGCAGAAACGGTAACGCCTACCTGGCGTGGGACAACTACCGCCGGTTCCTGCAGTCCTGGGCGATGATTTCTGGCATGGATCGTGAGGATTTTCAAGTACTCATGGATGAGGCAAAGGCCAGGCACAACGTCAACCTGAAGCGACAGTTTTCTCCCGAGCAGATGCGGGACCTGGCACTTTCCTATCAAAAGCTCATCCGTAAACGAGGGCTGGGGATTCCCGATGACCCCTGGCTGCAGTTGGTCAATGCCATTGAACTGGTCCTCGATTCCTGGGATACCGATAAGGCAATCGACTATCGCCGGATAATGGATGTTTCCGAGTCCTGGGGTACTGCCGTTATCGTCCAGGCTATGGTCTTTGGCAACCGCAGCGATACGGCCGGTTCTGGTGTTGTTTTCACTGCCCATCCCTATCGCAAAGTGCAGCGCGTTGCCCTGTGGGGCGATTATGCCTATGGAGACCAGGGAGAGGATATCGTTTCAGGACTCGTTACCAGCTGCGCCATTTCGGTTGAACAGGCGCAACTCGATGGTCGCTTAGAGGAAGAAACGCTTGAGCGGCGCTTCCCTGGTATTTATGCCAGACTTCTGGCCATCTCACGGGAACTGGTCTATGAGAAGCGCTGGAATCCCCAGGAGATCGAATTTACCTTTGAGGGACCTGAGCCGGAGGATCTCTATCTCCTTCAAACCAGGGACATGATCACGATTAAAAAGAAAGAGCATCTCAATGTATTTATCGAGAGCGATGAACTATCTCGATCTCATCTTGGTCAGGGAGTCGGAGTTTCCGGTTCGGCCATTTCTGGGCTGGCTGTTTTCACCGAAGATAATATTGCCCAACTGCGGGCTAAAAAACCAGGCTTGCCACTCATTCTAATCCGTCAGGATACAGTGCCAGAGGATATTAAGGTCATTAACATGGCTGATGGTCTCCTGACCTCCCGAGGTGGCCAGACTTCACACGCCTCGGTTGTTGCTGTCCGTCTTGAAAAAACCTGTGTGGTTGGCTGCAAGATGTTGCGGGTATACGAAACGGGGCAGTATTGTGAGATCAGTGGGCATCGCCTTGGCTTTGGCGATGCTGTTTCCATTGACGGCAGAACCGGGAGTGTTCTCCTTGGCGCGCATCCTATTCGCGAAGAGTTCCACATTCTGCCGATTTGATGCAGTCTCATTACAAGCAGCGCAGGTATTCTTCTCTGCCTGTTTATGGAGGTGAGGTTATGGTAAAGAAGGGGTATCCGAAAGGCCCAAAGCTTTTCTCTCTGGCACGAAAGAAGGCTTTGCAGTTTGACATTCCGCAGAACAAGGGGATTAAGCTCGGTGAATTAATTTGTGCAATTCAGGAAAGAGAAGGCAATGTTCCCTGTTTCCAGAAGCGGGAAATTTGTTGTGAAATATCCTGCTGCTGGCAGGGGTCTTGCGGTGCGCGGATGGTCGACAGCCAGGGATGAGCTCAATGTTTTGCCTTCTTGTGTTTGCTCTTAACGGCTTTCCGGAACTCCAAGCCGCTTGAGTATGAATGCCATCGGGCAGAACTTTGAGATTCCGTACTGGAAAAGATTCAGGCCAACAAATGCTGTAAAAAAGAGCCAGTAAGTGCTGTGGAAAAATGGGCTTGCCTCAACTCCGAATGCCAGGCTTGTGAGAATAAAAAAGCCTGCAATAGTATGAATCCAATCTGTAATAATCATCAGTTCCTTCCTTATTTTATATACGCTGCTCGGCGTAACAATTTTCTTTCAGATATCTGGACAAAACAGTAAACGCATTTTTTGGATGAGTTCTAAAATACGTTTGTCGGTAATTCTGTTGTAGATGAAGTTAGCGTCTTTTCGATAATCAATTATCCCTTGATTTCTTAATATATTTAGGTGTTGCGAGACATTCGCATTTGTTGTTTCCACCTTGTCACGAATCTCGCCGACCGAGAGCTCCTTGTCCTGCAGCAGGCATAGAATCTTTAACCTGATCGGGTGAGACATGGATTTGAGGAGCTTCGACATCGCATCTACTTGTTCGTCTTTCATTGGATATCCTATAGCAGAGTTAAGTATTTCGCTTTTTAATTTAATAGTTGTGGTGCGTTTGTAAAGGATTTTTATCGGAAGTTGAACGGGACAAACACCTTAAAAAAGTGTCACTATCTGGGAATATACGAATAACGCCGGCTGAATATATGATAAGCATACGTTTTCTTGCTTACTCTTTTCAGGAAAAGCGGATAGGGATATGGTTAAATAAGTATCAGGGAATGTGATGTGCTGGATAAATAAAAATGTAGAATATCCGTATTCAGATCGCGATTAAGAAAGATTTGATTGCCGCAAACTATTCGCAGGCCTTATGAGTGAAATCGGAAGAACGAGATGACCGAAAGAAAAGGAAAACGAGAAAAATGAATGGAACTGAAGCCAAAATATTAAATCTGTTAACAGAACAGCGGGTACTTTACTATCGACCAATTGTCAGGAAACAGCATACGCACCGAGGATATGAAGAGGCCTCGCGGTATTCAATGAAGGGTCTC
>JAIFKM010000190.1 GCA_020049575.1 Desulfobulbaceae bacterium | reverse complement strand
GCACAGGAAATTAACGGGGTCTTGGCGTCTTCAAAAATCTTTTTCAGGGCCATGGTCTCGCCTGAGCTCGACGGTCCGAGCACCGCCAGCACCTGCTCTTCCTCGAGCAGCTGTTTAGCAAAGGATATGGCTTTTTCCGGATTGCCTGCCGTGTCCTTGACAAGCAGTTCGATCGTGTTGCCGTTGATGCCACCCTTGGCATTGACCTCTTCCACCATCATCTCAAGGGTGCGGGCCTCCGGGCCGCCGAGAAACGAGGCAGGGCCGGTGACCGCCAGAACGGCGCCGACCTTGATGGTTCCGGCCATGGCCGACGAGGTCATCAATAGACAGGCGGCTGCCGCCGCACACAGGCTCTTGCGCATCAATCCTTTCATGTACTCTCCTCCGTTGTGTGATACCGTTCAGAAGCAGTGCAGTTTCATGTCGCCGGCAGCGAGATGAGTCGGCATGGCGTTCTCCCCATTATCTCTTCAGTATTACTGCTGACAACAAACAGTTATACTGAATTACCTACCATGAACTGATTTTCTTGCAAAGAGCTATAATGCGCAGATCTGTTCGCCGCTGAGCAAAGTGAAGCCACCCTGCTGCAGGGAGGCTATGGCCTTGTCCATTTCTTCAAAACGGAAGATCAGCACGGCATTCTCCCCGGTTTTGTTGACAAAGGCATACATGTACTCGACATTGAGGCCGGCCTCCTCAATGCTCTTCAAAACCGTCGCCAGACCACCGGTACGGTCCGGAACCTCGACCGCCAGAACATTGGTCTTGCCGACTGTAAAGCCGTTTTCCTTCAACACCGTCTTGGCAAGTTCGACCTTGTCGACGATCAGCCGGAGGATGCCGAAATCAGCGGTATCGGCCACCGACAGGGCCCTGATATTGATACCGTTGTCGGCCAGGATGGCGGTGATCTCGGCCAGCCTGCCAGATTTATTCTCTAAAAAAACTGCAATCTGTTCTACCCGCATAGTGCCTCCTGCAGTTAAATTTTTCGATTGTCTATGACACGCTGGGCCTTGCCTTCACTGCGCTGAATGGTCTTCGGCTCAACCAGTTTCACTGAACAGGTGACACCAAGCAAGTCCTTGATCTCTATCTTGATTCTCTTGGCCAGATTTTCAAGGACGCGAATCTCATCAGAGAAGATCTCCTCACTGACCTCGACGCGCACCTGCATGGTATCAAGATTGCCCTCACGTTCGACGACGATCTGATAATGCGGTTCAACCCCCTCGATGCCTACCAGGACATGCTCGATCTGCGACGGGAAGACATTGACGCCACGGATGATCAGCATATCGTCGGTGCGGCCGGTTACCTTTTCCATGCGCACCAGGGTCCGGCCGCAGGGGCAGGGTTCATAGAACAGCCGTGAGATATCCTTGGTGCGGTAGCGGATGACCGGGAAGGCCTCTTTGGTGAGGGTGGTGAAGACCAACTCGCCCTTCTCGCCCGGTGGCAGGACCTCGCCGGTGTCAGGATCGATGATCTCCGGCAGGAAGTGGTCTTCGAAGACATGCATGCCGCCCCTGGTCTGCAGGCACTCCATGGCGACCCCTGGGCCGATGACCTCGGAGAGTCCATAGATATCCACCGCTTTGATATTAAGTTTTTTCTCGACCTCCTCGCGCATGTTCTCGCTCCAGGGCTCAGCCCCGAAGATGCCGACCCGCAGCGACAGGCTGGCCGGATCAACGCCCATGGCGTCCATCGCCTCGGCCAGATTGAGGGCATAGGAAGGGGTGGAGAGCAGCACCGTCGAGCCAAAATCCTGCATGATGGTGATCTGCCGTTTGGTGTTGCCGCCTGAAACCGGGATGACCGTGGCCCCAAGGCACTCGGCGCCGTAATGGGCACCCAGGCCGCCGGTAAAAAGGCCGTAGCCATAGGCATTATGGACCATATCGCCCCGGTGAGCGCCGGCGCAGGTCAGGGCTCGGGCCATCAACCCAGCCCAGGTCTCGATATCTTTTTTGGTATAACCGACCACCGTCGGCTTGCCGGTGGTTCCGGAGGAGGCGTGTACCCGCACAACATCGTCGAGCGGTACGGTAAAGAGACCGAAGGGATAATTGTCGCGCAGATCATCCTTGTAGGTAAATGGCAGTTTCTGCAGATCGGCAAGTGTCTGTATATCCCCAGGCTTAATCCCAGCCGCATCCATTTTCCGGCGATACGGCTCGACCGTGGCATAGACACGTGTCACCAGGTGTTTCAGGCGCCGGAGTTGGATGGATTCGAGCCCTACACGGGGCAGTGTTTCAATCTCTTCTTCCCAGAATAATGTTGTCATGGCCAATCACCCCTCCTTGACCGCGGCCTTTCTCCCGGCCTGGAACGCTTTCAGATTTACTTCACGGAATCTCTCAGGCACCCGGAAGGCAATCACCTCTTCGTAGATTGCCGCTTCAACCGGCAGAAAAGCCGACAGGGCACCGACCATGACAACATTGGCCGTGCGCCCCTCACCCACCTCGCAGGCAAGATCAAAGGCGGCCACCGGCACAACCCGAATATCGAGGGCAGTGAGATGATCAAGGATATTCTCCGGGTAGGCCGTCTGGCCGGTGGCTACCGCCGGCGGCAGAATTCTCTGGGTGTTGACGATGACGGTGCTGCCCTTGTGCAGCGAGGTCACATATCGCACCGCCTCCATCATCTCGAAGGCCACCTGAATATCGGCACAGCCCGGTTCAATCAGCGGCGACCAGACCTTCCTGCCATAGCGCAACTGGGCCGTGACCGAACCGCCGCGCTGGGCCATGCCGTGCACTTCACTCTTCTTGGCATCATAACCGGCCTTCAGCAGGCTGTAGGCCGTAATCTCACTGGCGAGCAGAATGCCCTGGCCGCCAACCCCTGAAAAGAGGATATTCCCTGTTTCTTCCATGTCCTACTCCTCCTTCCTGGTGATCGCCTTGAACTTGCACAATGAGGCGCACTGGCCGCAGTCGTTGCAGACTATCTCGTCAATCTTCGAGATGCCCTTCTGGCTTTTCTTGTACCCCCGCCGCTCAGCCTCGCCTTCTTCGAAGGTGGTCCAGCTGATGGCCGGACAGCCCAGGCGGATACAGGACATGCAGCCGACGCAATTCTCCTGGTTGGTAAAATAGGAGACCGGTTTGCGCAGTTTCATCTCCGGCAGCAGGACACAGGGTGCCCGGGAAATGACGACGGAAGGCTCGGTCAATTCCACCGCCTCTTTCAATACCCGGCGGGTCTCCGGCACATCATGGGGATTGACCACAAAGACATGCTTGACGCCGACCGCCCGGCAGAGGGCCTCGATATCGAGAACATGGGCCGCCTCTCCCTTGATGGTGCTACCGGAAGCGGGATTGGGCTGCTGGCCGGTCATGGCGGTGATCCGGTTATCAAGGATAATGAGCGTTGAGGCTGAGTTGTTATAAACTGTGTTGATCAGACCGGTGATGCCGGAATGGATGAAGGTCGAATCACCGATCACCGAAACCACTTTATTGTGGGAATCTTCACCCAGCGCCTTGGCCATGCCGTGCGCCATCGACACTGAGGCACCCATGCAGACGCAGGCGTCCATGGCCGAGAGCGGCGGCAGAAAACCAAGGGTGTAACAGCCGATATCACCGGAGACAAAGACCTTCATCCGTGACAGGTTGAAGAAGATGCCCCGGTGTGGACAGCCGGCACACATGTTCGGCGGCCGCGGCGGCAGTTCAATCGGCGCGAAGATCTTTTTCGTCGAGCCGGGATCGATGGCCTCGCGAACAATGGCGGTATTCAACTCGCCCATATTGGGGATGCAATCCTTACCGTGACAGGCGATGCCCATGGCCTTGATATGGGTCTCGAGGAAGGGGTCGAGTTCTTCGACGATGTAGAGTTCTTCGACACTCGCCGCGAAATCGCGGATTTTCTGTTCCGGCAACGGCCAGCAGACGCCGAGCTTGAGGACTGCAGCCTCCGGAAAGGCCTCCTTGACATAGAGATAGGACACCCCGGAGGTGATGAACCCCCGTTTCGTGTCACCGGTCTCAATCCTGTTGTAAGAGGCTGTCTCCACCAGTTCCCGGCATGTCCGCATCCGCTCTTCGACGACCTCGCGGCGCTTCCTGGCGATGCTCGGCAGCATGACCAGCTTGGCTGGCACCTTCGAAATGCCGCAACTGGCATGGGAGACTGTCTTCTCGCCGCGGGAGACGACCCCTTTGACATGGGCCACCCGGGTGGTGATCCTGAGCATCACCGGGGTGTCCAGTTCCTCGCTCATCTCGAAGGCCGCTTTCAGCATCTCCTTGGCCTCCATCGGATCGGAGGGCTCGAACATCGGCAGTTTGGCGGCAAAGGCGTAGTTGCGGTTATCCTGTTCGTTCTGCGAGGAATGCATCTCGGGGTCATCGGCGGTCACCAGCACCAGCCCACCGCAGACCCCGGTATAGGAGGCGGTGAACAACGGATCGGCTGCGACATTGACACCCACGTGTTTCATCGTCGCCAGTGCTCTGACACCGGCAAAACAGGCGCCGATGGCTACCTCGAGGCCGACCTTTTCATTGGGCGCCCACTCGGTATAGACACCTTCGTAGGTACAGAGATTTTCCAAGATCTCGGTGGAAGGTGTCCCGGGGTAACCCGACGCCACCTTCACACCTGCCTCAAAGGCACCCAGGGCTAAAGCCTCGTTGCCGGACATCCAGAGGGCATTGTCGCTCGTTTTCGTCACAGTATCTCCTGATCACAGCATTTGGCGTCCGACGGGACGCGATGGGGAAACCGCCGCACCTGCGAGAAGTGCGGCTGCACACGGTGAAATGACAGAACAAGTTACTCTGAAACTCTTACCCGAGGCAAGCCTTTTTTGGTCCACTCCCTGTTCCACCTGCCAGCCGGAACAGCCATGAGAAAATCCTCATCTTTTACCGAAACCCACATTATAACCGAGTGCAATTACCTGATTTATGCTATATTTATCGGCGTTGTTGCGACAATAGAGACGAACGCTGAAATCATATTCCCAAGGAGCACACCCATGTATATCGGCAGAATCATGCACACCGACCTGGTCACCATTGATCCGGAAACATCCCTTGCCGATGCCCGCGATCTCATCGAAGAGAAAAAAATTGATCATCTGCTGGTGGTCGATAAAAATAAAAAGCTGGTCGGCATTCTCTCGGATCGCGACCTCAAGCAGAACTGGGCATCCCCGGCAACTTCATTGAGCGTCCACGAGCTGAACTATCTGCTGCAGAAAGTTGTGGCCAAGATGATCATGACCAAGACGGTGCTCACCGTCTCGCCGGACACCACCATCGAACGCGCGGCCTATATCATGCAGACCGAAGATATCAGCTCGCTGCCTGTCATGGAGGGGGATAATCTGGTGGGCATCATCACCAGCACCGACGTCATGGCCGTGCTGCTCGAGGCCATCGGCATCAGTGACGACAGCGTCCGGCTCGGCATTTTTGTGGGCGACAGCATTGGTGCCCTGGCCGAGGTTTCGGGCCTGCTGAAAAAGGAGGGGATCAACATCCAGAGCCTTTTCTGCTGGCCGGAAAAGGATTATCCCGGGGTCACCCAACTGGTCCTGCGAGTGGCTGCCAACGATGGCGAAAAGGCAATCAAGGCCCTGAACAGCGGCGGATTCAAGGTTAAGACCCGGTATGAAAAGGACATCGCGCCCTTCCTGCCGGCTGAAAAATAAGGCTCAAACCGAGCCGGCCATCCTCGGTACTTCGAGTGTGGCCGGCTCGCAGAACCATCGCAGTATCTGATAGGCCTGAAATACTCCTGCAAATTTTGCCAATTACGTTTTTCATGCAGCCGTGATGCAATCATGACCGCCAAGCAAACTCCGCCATCCGGCACCTACACCTGCATGGACTATCGCCAGGAAATGATCCTGCTGGCCCTGCAGAAAAAGCTGCAGCAACCGGGCCTCACGGAAGAGGAAACACACAGACTCATCGAGGAAATCAGCCGACTGGAAGAAGTACTCGGCCTCTAATTCCCTGCCTGCCGGCCAACCCCCTCCTTTGTAGAAGGTCATTCCCTGTCGACCTCCTCAGGCCGGAGATAGCAGCGGTGAGTGGGCTCAGGGCTCGGCGATAGCCTTCAGCAAGTCCGGCCGATCGAAATTGAAGCGCAACTCGCATTCACCGGAATCCTCATCTTTGGTGACCATGAACCCGAGTTTTCTGCCAAGCGCCAGCATATAGGTGTTTTCCTTCAGGACAACGCCATGGATGGTCTGAAAACCCCGCTTCGCGGCAATCAGCATGCACCTGCGCAACAGGCTGGCACCAATGCCTTTTCCCTGCCAGGGATCTCCGACCAGGACCGCAAACTCACCCTCCTGGCCATCAGGATCACCGATAACCCTGGCCACCCCGAGCATTCGTTCGGTTTCCGCAGCCTCGTCAATGGCCACCAGGGCAATCTCCCGGTCGTAATCGATCTGAGTGAAACGGGCCAGCATCTCCGGTGGCAGCTCCTTTAACACCCCAAAAAATCTATAATAAATCGTCGTCTGCGAGAGTACCTTGAACATATCAGTAAAAAGCGGCGCATCCTCGGGTTTGACCGGCCTGATGAAAATACCTATTCCTGCCCCGGTAACCATCCGATATTCATATTCTTCTGGATAGGGACTGATTACCAGATGCATCGTGATAGGAACCTCAGCAGGAGAAAGAAGAAGGCGGGAATCGACGATAACGGGACTGCCGTTTTTTATGAGAACCGGATTAAGATCCAACTCGGCCAGTTGCGGATAATCGACGAGCAGTTGGGAGAGGCGCAGGATCATCTCCTCGAGCAATTCAAAATCAGCCGGAGGCCGATTGCGGTATCCCTGCAGCAGAGTGGCGGCTTTTGTTTCCTGCATCATCCGCCGAGCCAGGAGCCTATTCATCGGCGGAAGCCCAAGAGACCTGTCCTGCAGGACCTCAGTGAATATCCCGCCCATACCAAAGGCGACCACAGGCCCAAAATCTGCATCCCGCCTGGCCCCCAGCAGAATTTCATAATCCGGTTCAGCCAGGCAGG